>CANQMJ010000001.1 GCA_947624945.1 uncultured Clostridia bacterium
GACGAACACACGGGAGCCTCTTTCGGGTTCGACAAGGGGGACTTTCTTGCGAGAAAGTCCCCCTTGTCAAAAACCTGCTCTAAGGTGTGAAAGACGTCACCACGTCAAGTGTGCAAAGGTAGCTGCCGGTGGGTACAGACTGTACATTGAACCGCGGTGAGCGGAGATGCGAGCTATGGCAACGGTTGAGCGATTACGCGAAAAGTGCGGGTGAAACACTGCGTTATTTTCAGCAAAAGTTTTTGAAAGGGGTCCGGGGGAAAACTTTTCAAAAAGTTTTCCCCCTGAAAATTGCATTTTATTTGAATCTATGGTACAATAAAATAAAAAGGGGGCGATGTTATGAAATACAACAGTCCGTTAGTTGAGCAGAGGGCGGACCCGCACGTATACAAGCACACGGACGGGTGGTACTATTTTACGGGCAGCGTGCCGTCGTACGACAGAATAGAGCTGCGCAGGTCAAAGACGATAAACGGTCTTACGACGGCGGAGACCGTCGACGTATGGCACAAGCACGAGCACGGACCGATGGGGAACCACATCTGGGCGCCCGAGCTTCATTATCTCGATGGCAAATTCTACATCTATTTCGGCGCGGGCGAAGCGGAAAACAAGTGGGCGCTGCGTCCGTACGTCATCGAATGCGAGGGACAGGACCCGATGCGGGACCCGTGGCGCGAGCTTGGCATGATGCAGCGTGCAGACGACGATGAGTCGTCGTTCACGGGATTTTCTCTCGACGGCACCGTGTTCGAGGCGGACGGCAAGCGGTATTATGTGTGGGCGGAAAAGGTCGGCTTCGGCAACGGGCTTCTGACCTCGAATCTCTACATAGCGGAGATGGCGACGCCGTGGAAGCTCAAAACGCCCGCGATGCTCCTGACTACTCCCGACTACGACTGGGAGCGCATCGGCTTCTGGGTCGACGAGGGACCGTACGCGCTCATCACCGATAAGAAAATATTCGTCACATTCTCGTCGTCGGCGACGGGAGCCTGCTACTGCATGGGCATGATGGAGGCGGACAGAGGCGCCGACCTGCTCGACCGCAATTCGTGGCGCAAGTCGAGACACCCCGTGCTCGAAACGGACGCGGAACGCGGCGTATTCGGCCCCGGCCACAACTGCTTCACGGTCGCGGAGGACGGAAAGACCGTGCTCTCAATATACCACGCGCGCCCGTATGAAAAGATAGTGGGCGACCCGCTCTACGACCCGAACCGCCACGCTCACGTCATGGAGGTCAGCTTTGACAGCGACGGCAGACCTGTATTCGATCTGTCCGCACAGGAGTAAATCATTTGCAGACTAAGGAATATAGAGAAAAATATCTGAAACTCAAACGCATGCTGTTTTTCCGCGCGTACGCGGACTTAAACGACATGCAGCGCCAAGCGGTCACGACTGTGTCGGGACCGCTTCTCGTGCTTGCGGGCGCGGGCAGCGGAAAGACGACGGTGCTCGTCAGGCGCATCGTGCATATAATCAAGTACGGCGACGGGTTCGAGTCCGAATACGTGCCGGACGACGCAGACGAGAGCACGCTTCTGCGATATGAATACGCGCTCAAAACTCTGTCGCCGCGCGAGATCGAGGAGATGATACTGCCCGACTTCGCACACGCGAAGTGTCCGCCGTGGGCGATGCTCGCGATCACGTTCACGAACAAGGCGGCGGGCGAGATAAAGTCGCGTCTTGCATCAGCGCTCGAGGGAGTCGATGTTGACGGCGGCGCCGGCGACATTTGGGCGGGCACGTTCCACTCGATATGCATGCGCATACTGCGCGCGCACGGCGACCTTGTCGGATATTCGCGCGGATTCACCGTCTACGACACCGACGACACGAAAAAGCTCGTCTCCGACTGCATGAAGGACTTGTCGATAGACGAAAAGACGATGCCGATACGCGCCGTCATGAACACGATATCGCGCGCGAAGGACAGGCTCCAAACGTGCGAGCAGTTCGACGTGTCCGCGCACGCGAACGGGGATTTCCGCACGGAAAAGATAGCGGAAATATACAAAATGTACGAGTCTCGTCTGCGCGCGTCGAACGCGCTCGACTTCGACGACATAATCATGGCGACGGTGACGCTTCTGTCCGAGCACGAGGACGTGCGCGACTACTACCGCCGCAAGTTCCGCTACGTCTCCGTCGACGAGTATCAGGACACGAACTACGCGCAGTTCAGACTGACGGCTCTTCTGACCGGCGAGCACAACAACCTCATGGTCGTCGGCGACGACGACCAGAGCATATACAAGTTCCGCGGCGCGACGATAGAGAACATACTCGGCTTCGACCGCGAATACGAGGACGTTAAGATAATCAAGCTCGAGCAGAATTACCGCTCGACGGCGACGATACTCAAAGCCGCGAATTCGCTAATCGCGAAAAACAAGGGACGACGCGGCAAGAATCTGTGGTGCGACGGCGAGGAGGGCGCGAAGATAACGCTGTCCGAGCTCGACAACCAAAACGACGAGGCGAAGTACATAGCGGACACCGTCGAGGCGGCGGTGTCGGCGGGCGAGGCGGCGTATAAAGATTTCGCCGTGCTCTACCGCATGAACGCGCAGTCGTCGCCGATAGAGACGGCGTTCGCGAAGGCGGGGATGCCGTACCGCATGCTCGGAGGGCTTCGCTTCTACGACCGCAAGGAGATACGTGACGTCATCGCGTATCTCTGCGTCATCGAGAACAAAAACGACGCCGTGCGCCTCAAGCGCATCATAAACGAGCCGAAGCGCAAGATAGGTGCGGCGGCAGTCGCTGCGGCGGAGCAGATAGCGGCAGTCGAGGGCAGGTCGCTCTACGGCGTCATAGCGGACGCGGACGGGTACATAGCGCTCGCAAGGAGCGCGGCGGCGATGAAGTCGTTTGTCGACATAATGGAGACGCTGCGCGAATTCGCCGCGTCGGCGACAGTCGCGGAGACTATTGACAGGACGCTCGAGCTGACCGGATACCGCGAAATGCTCGTCGCGGGCGGCGATGCGGAGCGCGACAGGCTCGAAAACGTCGAGCAGCTCATATCAAACGCATACGAATACGGGCAGTCGAACGAGGACGCGACTTTGTCCGGCTTTCTCGAGGAGGTGGCGCTCGTCTCGGATGTGGACAAATACGACGAGACCGCCGACGCCGTCGTTTTGATGACGATACACAGTGCGAAGGGACTCGAATTTCCTATCGTGTTCCTTCCGGGCATGGAGGACGGCATATTCCCCGGCATGCAGTCGGCGAGCATTGAATCCGAGCTCGAGGAGGAGAGGCGGCTCGCCTACGTCGCGGTGACGCGGGCGAAGCGTCGGCTCTACATCACGCGCGCGCATTCGCGCATGCTGTACGGGCAGACGAGGTATAACCCGCCGTCGCGGTTCATCGCCGAGATGCCGCCCGAATGTATCGACGACCTGTCGGCGGAGAAACGACGTCAGCGCGAGCTTATGCGCGAGCAGTTCCGCGCCGAGAGAGAGGCGATGAAGCAGAAGCCGCAGTTCCGCGACGGCGCGGGCGTGAAGGTGGAGATACACAAGGTCGAGGCGCCTACGGTGACGTTTGCGCCGGGAACGATAGTGCGCCACCGCACGTTCGGACGCGGCGAGATAATATCGGCGACGATGATGGGCGGCGACGTCATGTACGAGATAATATTCGACGACGTCGGCACGAAAAAGCTCATGGCGAGCTTCGCAAAGCTGACAAAGGAAACGTAAACGCAAGGGGAGCCGAATCGTACAGCGGACAGGAAATCGGTGAAATGAGCAAAGCGCAAAACATATTTGATAATCAGGATTTTTTTGACGGATACAAAAAGCTGCGCGACAATCGGTACAGCGCAAACGATCTTGAGGAAAAACCTGCTCTCTTCTCTCTTTCGCCCGATCTCCGCGGTAAAGATGTACTTGATCTCGGATGCGGTTACGGCGAAAACTGCGCCGAGTTCAAGGCACGCGGAGCGGCTTCGGTTTTAGGTGTGGATATTTCCCAAAAAATGCTCGCGGTCGCGACAGCAGCGCATCCGGATATTGAATTTATCTGCGCGGACATGAGCGATCTTTCGTTTCTGAACCGCAAATTCGACGTAGTATTCAGCTCGCTCGCGCTGCATTATATTGACGATTTTCGAGCGCTTGTAAGGGGCGTATACAGTCTGCTGAATGCGGGCGGTTATTTCATCTTCTCACAGGAGCACCCGCTGACGACCGCGCCGATCGGGGGAGCCGGCTGGACAAAAGACAGCGACGGCAACGTACTCCATTACAACTTAACGGATTATGCATGCTGCGGAAAGCGCATCACAAGGTGGATCGTCGACGGCGTCGAAAAGTATCACCGCACTTTCTCCGAGATCGTAAATACACTTGTCGACGCGGGCTTTACCGTTGAAAAAATGCTTGAGCCTGCCCCGACGCAGGAGACGATCGAACGCGATAAGAGCTGGGAAAAAGACCTGCATAAACCGAATTTTCTTCTTGTCAAAGCAATGAAACGATATGAGTGAGATTTTTTTCACCGACGATGAAAAAGCAAGAACGGGTGAGTCCGCATCTGACCGTCGTTTTCCGAAAGATAAAAAGTGGTATTTTGAGACAGAAGGTGAGTGTAAATATGAAAAGAGTTCTTTGCATCGCCGCCCTCTCGATTGTCTTTCTGCTTACATCATGTATAAGCAATCTGACGTCGAAAGAGAGTATTGAAAACCTCTACACAAAAAACGAGAAACTGTTTATCGACGCCGCGTCAAGCGGAGATTTTGCGGACCTCGAAAAAATAAACGGCGTATGGGAAGTTTCGGTGAAGGATGATCATGTAGATATAAAGTGCGGCGGCAGCGGTCTCGGCTCAAGCACGAATTATTACGGCATATTCTATTCCGAAAATGACGATCTTTGCGCCGTCGACGTTGCGGGACCGCGCGACGAGCTTGTCGCGGACGGGAACGGATACAGATATGTGCAGTCCGACGGCGACAATGAATACTATGTCGAACCGCTCGGAAACCACTATTTCTACTATGAAGCGCATTTTTGATAAACAGCTTCATGATCGTAAAAACGCAAGGGAGCCGCAGAACGGCTCCCTTTTCCGCGTCAAAGCGTCTTTGGCACTTGACAAACAGGAGAATTTGTGGTATAAATGTTAGAATAATAAAAGGGGAGAGTGGGCGAGATGCGCGCAGTCGCTGTATGCGGGGCGACAGCTACGGGCAAGTCGAAGCTGGCGATAAGGATCGCGGAGACGCTGAACGGCGAGATCGTCAACTGCGACTCGATGCAGATATACCGCGGCATGGAGATAGGCACTGCAAAGCCGTCGCCGGCTGACCGCGCGCGCGTGCCGCACCACATGTTCGACGTCGCCGATATTGTAGACGGCTACTCCGCCGCCGAGTACGGAGAGGCGGCGCGGCGCGTCATCGACGAGATAGAGTCGCGGGGACACGTCTCCGTAATCTGCGGCGGCACGGGACTTTACCTTGACGCTGTCGTGTACGACAACAAGTACAGCGTCGAGGACGGAGACGCGACTATACGTGACGAGCTATACGCATACGCGGCGCAGAACGGCGCTGACGCGCTCCACGAGCGGCTCGCGGCGGTAGATAAAGCATCCGCGGACGCGATACACAAAAACAACGTGCGCCGTGTCGCAAGAGCGCTCGAAATTTATATCCGCACAGGCAGACCGAAAAGCGAGTGGGACGCGGAGTCGAGAAAGGACGGCATCGTCCCCGGCATCGCCGTTTTGGGCGTGCGCTACCGCGACCGCGAGCGTCACCGTACCGCGATACGAAAGCGATGCGAAAAGATGATAAAGTCGGGGCTCGTTGACGAGGCGAGGACGCTTTATGAGGCGGGTATGCTGATGAACGGCTCCGCCGCGTCGCAGGCGATAGGGTACAAGGAATTCGTGCCGTATCTGCGCGGCGAGGAAACGATCGACGAAGCCGGGGACAGGCTCTACTACGATACGTGCCGGTACGCGAAGCGTCAGGCGACGTGGTTTTATAAAAAGGATTACATCAAATGGCTTTACGCGGACGAGATGTCGGAGGACGAGATGCTCGCCGCGGCCGTAGAATATTATAACGAAGTCGTAAAAACCTCCGGGACAGCGCATTAAAAAGCGTCTCGGTCGGGACTTCGGGAAAGGAGTCACGTGGATCGCGAATATCTGAAGCGCGTCGTGCTGTACGTTTTCGTATCGGTGCTCGCGATCGGCGTGATAGTGTACGTGGGCGTACACATGGTGCGCGGCTTCACCGCCGACATAGAGACGCAGACCGCGTACATCGACACGTTTTCCGAGTCGGTGACGCTCGACGCGTACATAATGCGTCATGAGGAGGTCGTCGGCGCGGGCGCCGACGGCACAGTGAATTATCTCGTCGGCGACGGCGAAAAGGTCGCGGTCGGCGACGAGGTCGCGGACATTTGCAGAGGCGGCGCCGGCGGCATACGCGAGAGGATCGCGGAGATAGACGCGCAGATAAAGCGTCTCGAAGCCGTGCAGTCGGGGGCGAGATATTCGTCCGTATCGGACGCGACGAACATTGAGGCAAATATACGCGAGCTGACCGTAAACGTCAGCAGGCGAGTCGCCGAGGGCGATATCGCGTCGGCGAGCGTGGCGTCGGCGCAGCTTTTATCTGAGCTCTGCCGCCACGACATAGTGACGGGCAAAATAGACGGCTTTGACGGCGAGATCGCGTCGCTGCGCGCGGAGAGGGAGTCGCTGACCTCACAGCTCACCGATGTGGCGCGGACGATAGTGACGGACAAGAGCGCGTACTTCTTCTACGACGTCGACGGCTACGAGGACGCGTTCGCGTTCGACGATATTGACGAGGTAACGCTCGACGACATATACGCGATGACGGAAGCGTCGGTCAAGACGGGGTCGGACGCGATAGGCAAGCTCGTGACGGACTATATGTGGTATGCGGCGGTCACGACCGACCGCAGGACTGCGCTCTACTTTACCGAGGGCAAGTCGTACGACATCATGTTCGGCTCCGAGGGCGTAACGCTGCCGATGATGTGCAGCCGCGTTCTTACCGTCAAGGGCACGGACGATGAGAGCCGCGCCGCGGTGATTTTTGCATGCTCGGTCATGCCGGAGGACTTCTCGTATACGCGTATGCAGCCGGTCACGGTGACGGTGCAGTCGTACGAGGGCTACCGCGTGCCGATATCGGCGGTGCGAGTCGTCAAATACGGGGACGACGACGTAAACGGCGTTTACATACTGTACGGTCAGGTCGTATATTTCAGACGGATCGAGATAGTGCTGTCGCAGGACGGATACGTTCTCTGCGACAGTCACGCGGACGAGACTGTCGAGGTCGAGGACTATGCGGGTTTCCCCGAGGTAGGCGACGGAGGAGTCGTTAAAGAGACGGAGCCGCCCGAGACGGAAAAGCCGCCCGAATACGCGTCGGTGCCGTTTTTGCAGCTTTACGACCAGGTCATAGTTTCGGCGCGCGGACTTTACGACGGCAAGATAGTGGGCGCGTGAGAAAGGTACGGTGACGAATATAAAATGGGCGAGATCATATGCGGATATGACACAGACGTGATACGCGATAATTTCGCGCGCGTGCGCGAAAATCTCGAACGTGCGGCGGAGAAGGCGGGAAGAAAGACGCCGCTTCTGATAGCGGCGACAAAGACGGTGCCGGTCGAGGTCATAAACTTCGCAGCGTCCGAGCTCGGGCTGACCGACATCGGCGAAAACAGAGTGCAGGAGCTGACGGAGAAGTACGACCGCCTTGACAAGAGCTTAAACGTACACTTCATCGGCACGCTCCAGACGAACAAGGTGCACAGTGTCGTCGGCAAGGCGTCGGTGATACACTCCGTCGACAGCGTGAAGCTGGCGCGCGAGATAGACCGCGTGTCGAAGAAGACGGGCGTCGTCACTGACGTTCTGTGCGAGATAAACATCGGACGCGAGGAGGCGAAGGGCGGCGTTATGCCGGAGGACGCGGTACCGTTCGCGCTCGAAATAGAGGAGCTTGAGTCGATTTTTGTACGCGGTATGATGACGATGGCGCCGAAATGCGTCGAAAAAACGGATTATCTTAAATATTTTGAAGAAACTTACGCTATATTTGTTGACTTTTTGCGAAAAACACGGCATAATATAATAGAACCCGTATTATCAATGGGAATGAGCGACAGCTACGAATACGCAGCCGCGTCGGGCGCCACGGCGGTCCGCGTCGGACGTGCGCTTTTCGGTGAACGGCTCGTCCCGTGACAATAAAGTTATCGGAGGATAAATAAAATGGGATTCATGGATAAGATAAAGAAGATCACGGGCGTCGACGGCTACGATGACAACAACTACGAAGACGACGGCTACTACGATGATGTGATCGGCGGCGGATACGAGAGCGACGCGGACGCGCAGAACTCACAGCCTGTCGACAACGCGCAGACGCAGTATGTGGGAGGCGGTTATTCCGCGCCGACAAACGACCAGTACGGCGGTCGCGGTTATCAGCAGCAGTCCCAGTCGACGGCTCCCGCTATGATGGGCGGCATAAATATAGGCGGCTCCGCGCTCCAGATGAAGGTCATACGTCCCGAGAGCTTCGGTTCCGTCAACCAGATCGCGGATCACCTCCTTTCCCAGCGCACCGTCGTTCTCAACCTCGAGGCGACGAACAAGGAGACGGCGCGCCGTCTTATCGACTTCCTCTCCGGTGTCGCATATTCTATAGACGGTTCCCTCAAGAGAATAGCCAACAACGCGTACATCATCACGCCGAGCAACGTCGACGTGAGCGGCGACCAGCTCCGCGAACAGCGCCGTCCGCAGCAGCAGCAGACGTCGGACGACGACGCGGGCTACACGTACTGATCGGCGAAAGTAAAAAAATAAAGGCGATAAACACGCCGCTTCCGGGTCTGCGGGCGCGGCGTTTTACCCGTAACAACGAATGATAATACTGTTTGTCAAAACGGCAGCTCTCGCTTTTTTAAGGGCGGAGATGGCGCTGCTCTTTTTGCGCGCGATACTCTCGTGGATACCTGTCGGTGATTCTGTATACGGCGCCGTCGAGTTCATGACGGAGCCGGTCATAGCGCCCGTGCGGAAAATAGTAGACAAAATAATGCCGGACTCGTCGCTGCCGATAGACATATCGTTTATAGCCGCATACGTCATAGTCAGCATTTTTGAGCTTATTCTGAGCGCGGTATAGAGCCTTATCGGATATGGAAAAAGACAAGGAAGGCGAGCTTTTCGAAAAGCGGACGCTCGAGCTCGCGAAACGCGCCGCAGGCGGAGTTTTCGCGTCGGGAGATTTTCTCTCGCCGAAGGAGATACACGACGCCGACGCGATACTTGTGCGCGGCGGATACCGCGGCACGTACGCGTTTTACGGCGGGTACGCGGACGCGGAGCGCCGGCGGCTTTACTGTCTGCCCGACTATATGCTGTGGGAGTCCGCCGAGTCGGCGGCGAAGGAGGCAGCGGCGGACGATATCGCCGTTTTGCGCATAGAGGGCAGCGGATATAAGACTCTCGGTCACCGCGATTTTATGGGCGCGATACTGTCGCTCGGCATAAAGCGCGCCGTTCTCGGCGATATTATAGTAGACGACGACGCGCCGGGCGCGTATGTGTTCTGCGACGCGGAGATGGCATGCTATATCGCGGAGAATCTTTCGCGCATAGGCTCGGACGCCGTAAAGGTGCAAAAGCTCGCGCTCGACATGTTGCCGGACGGATTCAGCGCGGCGCGCAAGACGGAGCCTATATCGGACACGGTCGCGTCGATGAGGGCGGACTGCGTCGTCGCGGCGCTGTGCAATACTTCGCGCGAACGCGCGAAATCGCTCATTCTGCAGGGACTCGTCGAGGTGAATTACGAGACGCTTTATAAACCCGATGCGGAGATAGCGGAGGGCGACGTCGTGTCGGTGCGCGGCGAGGGCAAGTTCCGTGTGAACGGAACGGACGGGACAACAAGACGCGGACGGCTGCGGCTGTCGGCGGAAAAATATATTTGACGGAGGATACGAAATGCTGTTGCCGGTGGAAATAGAGAATGCGAAATTCTCGCGCAGCGTCGGCGGATATACGCCCGCCGAGGTCGACGAATTTCTCGACTACATAAAGAGCAAATGCGCGGAGAACGCGGACGCGGAAGCAAGGCTCGCGGTGTCGGTGAACGAGGTCAAAGTGCTCGGGGATCGAATAGCGGAGCTCGAGGCGCAGATGGAAGCGATCACGGCAGAACGCGACGAGCTTAAAGTCAAAAACGACGAGCTCAAAGCGGCGCTGGCGGAGGCGATAGCGCAGGCGGCGGCAAAAGCGGCGGAGGCGCTGCCGGTGAACAACGTCGCGGCGGATCCCGTGTGGGATCCCGATGCCGACGAAGAAATCCCCGAACCCTTTCGTGTCGAAGGTGACGGAGACAATGGAACTGAGGAAGAGGGGGAAGCCGAGATCGACGAGTCCGAATCAGACGGCGACGCAGACGTTGCAGACACCGCAGTCGAAGCCGAAACAGCGCTCGAATCCGAAAATAACGATCAGGACGTCGCTGCCGAGGCCGGGACGGAACAGTTCGGCGATCTCGAAAATATATTCTCGCATCTCGACGATATCGGCGACATCGTTGATGTCGCGAACGAACAGGCGGACGCGGCGGAAATAACCGATACGACCGATATAGACATAGATACAGATATCGACGTCGCGGATGCGCCGTCGCGCGGAGACGAGGATATTGCGGCGGCGCTCGAAGCAGCTCTCGCGAGCCTCGACATCAAGCCGCAGGACGCGCAGGAGTCGAACGTTAAAGACGCGAACCCGTACGACGGCATCGACGTGTCGCTCGACTTCGACGAGATCGAAAGCTCGGGACGAAATGAAACCGGTGCGGAGACGGAAGACGACAGTGAGGACGAGTTCGAGTTCAGCTTTGATACTGCGGACGAGGAAAATGCAGGAGATGCAGCAGATGCAGTCGATGCAGCTGAAGCAGCCGAAGATGTAGAAACTGTTGAAGCGATCGAAACCATCGACAGCATTGATGATGCAGATAGTGCGGACGAAGCGGACAGTGCGAACACTGCCTCGGCTCCGCCTGCGCAGTACGCGCGCCGCGTTTACCGCATGAGATTGAAGCGCGCCGCAAAGCGCCACGACGAGGACCAGGCGATACTTGACGCTCTGCGCGCCGCATACGATGAGGACGACGACGATGACGACGACCTCACGCAGCACGAGTACGACCAATATCACTATACATTCGACAGCGGCAAGAAGTAAAAAGCCGCATACATATACGATAAACAACTAAGGAGTTCACCTTTATGGCAAAGGATTACACCGGCACACTGAATCTGCCGAAGACCGATTTCCCGATGAGAGCAAATCTGCCCGAGCGCGAGCCCGGAATGCTCAAATACTGGGACGATATCGACCTCTATCACAAGATGCTCGACGCCCGCGAGGGCTGCGAGCTGTTCGTCCTCCACGACGGTCCTCCGTTCTCGAACGGAAATATTCACATGGGCACGGCGATGAATAAAATACTCAAGGATTTCATCAACAAGTCCAAGACTATGGAGGGATACCGCGTTCCGTATACGCCGGGCTGGGACAACCACGGCATGCCGATAGAATCCGCCATCATAAAGAAAAACAAGCTCGACAGAAAGAAGATGTCGATACCGGAGTTCCGCGACGCGTGCGAGAAATTCGCCCGCGACTACGTTGATATACAGCGCACCTCGTTCCGCCGTCTCGGCGTATCGGGCGACTGGGAGCATCCGTATCTGACGATGTCGAAGGAGTTCGAGGCGCGCGAGGTCAAGGTGTTCGGCAAGATGTTCGAGTGCGGCTACATCTACCGCGGGCTCAAGCCCGTGTACTGGTGCCCACACGACGAGACAGCTCTCGCCGAGGCCGAGATAGAGTATCAGGACGACCCGTGTACGTCTATATACGTTAAATTCAAGCTCGTCGACGACAAGGGACTGCTTTTCGATGTCTGCGATCCCGAGAAAACGTACGTCATAATCTGGACGACGACGACGTGGACGCTGCCGGGCAACCTTGCGATAGCGCTGTCGCCGGTCGAGAATTACGTCGCGGTGAAGGCGTCGAACGGCGAATATTACATCGTCGCCGAGGCGCTGTGCGAAAAGACGATGAGAGAGGGCGGAGTCGACAGCTACGAGATAGTAAAGACGCTTCGCGGCGACAGCTTCGAGTTCATGCGCGCGCGTCATCCGTTCCTCGACCGCGATTCGGTGCTTCTCAACGCCGACTACGTCACGATGGACAGCGGCACGGGCTGCGTCCACACGGCTCCGGGCTTCGGCGCCGACGACTACGTGACGTGCAAAAAGTACAACATTGATATAATCGTCCCCGTCGACGACAGGGGATATCAGACTGCGGACGCGGGCAAGTACGCGGGCATGCGCTACGACGAGTCGAACGCGGCGATACTTGCCGACATGAAGGAGTCGGGAGCTCTGTTCGCGTCCGAGGACGTCGTTCACAGCTATCCGCACTGCTGGAGATGCAAGAGTCCGATAATATTCCGCGCGACGTCGCAGTGGTTCTGCTCCGTTTCGTCGTTCATAGAGGACGCGGTAGCGGCGACCGAGAACGTCGAATGGCTGCCCGCATGGGGCGGCGACCGCATCCGCTCGATGATGAGAGAGCGCACGGACTGGTGCATATCGCGCCAGCGCCACTGGGGTCTGCCGATACCGGTGTTCTACTGCTCGGACTGCGGTCACGTGATCTGCACGCCCGAGACGATAGAGGCAGTGTCCGAGCTGTTCGGACGCGAGGGCTCGAACGCGTGGTATCTGCATGAGGCGTCGGAGATACTGCCGGACGGCTTTAAGTGCATGCACTGCGGAGGCAGTCATTTCGAGAAGGAGACGGACACGCTCGACGGTTGGTTCGACTCCGGTTCGAGCCATTTCGCCGTCATCGAGGGCGACGAGAACGTACACTATCCCGCAGACATGTACCTCGAGGGCGCGGACCAGTACCGCGGTTGGTTCCAGTCGTCGCTTTTGACCTCGGTCGGCGCGGGAGAGGGTGCGAAGGCGCCGTATAAGACGGTTTTGACGCACGGCTGGACCGTCGACGGCGAGGGCAAGGCTATGCATAAGTCTCTCGGCAACAGCATCGCGCCGGAGGACGTCATAAAGAAGTACGGAGCGGATCTCGTGCGCATGTGGGTCGCGTCGAGCGATTACAGAGTCGACGTGAGAGTTTCCGACAACATCTTTAAGCAGCTGTCCGAGACGTACCGCAAGATAAGGAACACGGCGCGCATCCTGCTCGCCAATATAGGCGACTTCGACCCGAACGCGGATATGGTGCATGAGTGCGAGCTCTACGATATAGACAAATGGGCGATCTCGAAGCTGAACAGCCTTTCCAAAACCGTTCGCGAGGCGTACGACAGCTACGAGTTCCACATCGTATATCATTCGATAAACAATTTCTGCACGATAGATATGTCGAAGCTCTACATCGACATAACGAAGGACCGCGTCTATACCGAGGGCGCGAAGAGCAAGGCGCGCCGTTCGGCGCAGACGGCGATGTACACGATACTGCATTCGCTCGTCAGACTTGTCGCGCCGCTCATCGCGTTCACCGCCGAGGAGATATGGCAGGCTATGCCGCACCTCGACGGCGACATAAAGGAGAGCGTATTCTGCAACATGCTTCCCGAGTATACGGAGGCGCGCGAATTCGCGGACGTGGCGTCGCGGTACGAAAGCATGCTCTCCGAGCGCGACGCGGTAATGGCGGCGCTCGAGGTGGCGCGCGCGGCGAAGCTTATAGGCAAGTCGCTCGACGCGAAGGTGGACGTATACTTCACCGATAAGGAAAGATACGACGAGCTTGCGTCGTTCACGGAAGCGGAGCTTGAGGACGTGTTCATCACGTCGGGAGTGAAGCTGCACGTCGGCGAGGACGCGCCCGAGGGCGCGTATGTGAGCGAGACGGACGCGGGTATCGCCGTGCTCGTGTCGCCCGCTGACGGCGAGAGATGCGACCGCTGCTGGAAGTATTCCTCCGACTGCGTACGCGACGATGACGGAGACGTGCTTTGCCGCCGCTGCGCGGAGACTGTCGCAAAAATCGACGCATGACGCTGATCTTATACTATCTTATCGCGGCGGCTGTCGTCGTCATCGACCAGGTGACGAAGAGGCTGGCCGTCTCGGGACTGTCCGGCATTGAAACGTACCCGCTCATCGACGGCGTTCTGCATCTCACGTATGTGGAGAACACGGGCGCTGCGTTCGGCATGATGAAGGACTCGCGCTGGGTGTTCATGGTCGTGTCGGCGGCGGCGATAATACTCCTGCCGATCGTGATAGCGGTATACAGAAAGCGGTACCCGTTCGCGTGCGTCTGCATGGCGATGATACTGGGCGGCGGCATCGGCAATATGATAGACCGCGTGACGCTCGGCTACGTCGTCGACTTCATTGACTTCAGACTCATACATTTCGCTGTGTTCAACGGCGCGGATTCGTTCGTCACTGTCGGCGAGATAATGCTCGTCGTATATATGATACTCGAATTCATACGCGAGTCGAAAGCGGAGAGGGCGCAAAAGCTCGCCGCGGCTGCGGACGGTGACGGAAGCGTCAACGACGCCGTCACGGACGGTGATAATGACGCCGACACGGATGCCGACGCCGACACAAACACAGACAGCGAAGCGGACGAAACGAGCGGTGACGGGAAATGAACGGCTGCGATAACGTCATATTGACAGTTGATAAGGCAAACGTCGGGGCACGCCTCGACGTTTTTGTCTCCGACGGGGTAGGAGTAACGCGCTCGCAGGCGCAGAAGCTGATAGACGACGGGGACGTTGACGTGAACGGACGCGCGGAGCCGAAACGGTATCGCGTTCGCGAAGGTGACGCGGTGACGGTCGCGGTGCGCGAGCCGGAGGCGTGCGACGCAAAACCTGAGGATATAAAACTCGATATAGTCTACGAGGACGCGGATATACTTGTCGTCAATAAGCCGAAAGGCATGGTGGTGCATCCCGCGCCGGGAAACGAGACGGGGACGCTGGTGAATGCGCTCCTTTACCATTGCGGGGCGAGTCTGTCCGGAATCGGCGGCGTTCTGCGTCCGGGAATCGTACACAGAATAGACAAGGACACGACGGGACTTTTAGCCGTCGCAAAAAACGACATGGCGCACGAGTCGCTGTCGGGACAGCTCGAACGCCACGACATGCACCGCGAATACAGAGCTCTCGTCGTGGGCAGGACGGGGGACGGAGTCATAGATAAGCCCATCGACCGCCACCCCGTCGACAGAAAGCGCATGGCGGTGAGCGACGGAGGCAGAGAGGCGAGGACGGAGTATCACACGATCGCGGTGTACACGTCGCCGTACCGCGACACGTTTTCGCTCGTCGACTGCCGCCTCTATACGGGACGCACGCATCAGATACGCGTCCATATGGCGTATATCGGGCACCCGGTCGCGGGGGATACCGTGTACGGCGGCGGAAGAACGAAGTTCGAGCGCGCGCACGAGGAGCTGTTTCACGGTCAGTGCCTGCACGCGTACAGACTCACGCTGACGCATCCGCGAACGGGCGAAACGATGACGTTCGAGGCGCCGCTGCCGCATGATTTTGAAAAGATACTCGCGCTTCTCACCCCGTCATAAAAGTTTTCGCCCGCCTTTTTCAAAAGGCGGCGAGGGGGACGGGGGCGAGCAGCCCCCGTGCCGCCCCTCTCTTTTTGCGAGCTTTTTCTCTCGGGCGTCCTTCCTCCGAGAGAAAAAGCGGACAGCGGACGCGCAGAGATATTGACTGTACGCACCGGTCGAAAGCGTATCGTTTGCCTATTTCTCGTATTTGCCGATTTTTGCGCATCGACATTCGCTTTTTCTCTTGTGTGAAAAAGGCACAAGAGAAAAAGCTTGCAAAAAGAGAATGCCGCTCTTTCGCGCTTCGCGCGACAAGGGGCTGCTCGCCCCCGTCCCCCTCGCCGCCTTTTGAAAAAGGCGGGCGAAAACTTCTGCTGAGACGGCGAAGCCTTTCACGACAGCGTTGCGCGCATAAGTGCGCGGAGCGTGCACATAAAATAAACATACCGAATAAGCAAGGAACAAAAACTACATGAAACATGCACATAAGCTCCCCACGCTTGCGCTTGCGGCGCTGATGCTCCTTTCCTCGTGCGCGCGTGACGTCGGCGACGGCGCGGACGGCACCGGCACCGGTGTCCCGGACAGCATGGACACGATGCCGGAGACTGCGTTTTCCGAGACGGGGCATCTGCTCGGCGTCTATTCCGACGACGGCGACACGTACACGTTCGGCACGTCGGTGACGGCGCTGCCGGAGTCGTGGAACCCACATGAGGAAACGGGCAGCGACGAGGAGAGCATACTCTCGTATACGACCGACACGCTGTATAAGTTCGAGTACAATAACGATTTCACAGGTGCAGTTCTCGTGCCGTCGATGGCGGAGAGCTATCCCGTGGACGTGACCGCCGACTACGCGGGGCAGTACGGCGTCGAGTCGGCAGAGACGGGGAGAGCGTATAAAATAATGCTGCGCGACAGTCTCCGTTACGATAACGGCGAGGCGATAACGGCGGCCGATTTTGTCGAATCGTTCCGTCTGATACTGTCCGAAGGCGTAAGAAACGGCGAGATGTCGGACATCGTCGGCGCGGACGAATACGCGGCGGGCGGCGGCGAGGTGTTCGAGAGCTTTATATCCGAGGATTTCGGTGCGGACGAGTACATAATGCCGGACGCGCTCGACGTGACAGACGGCGTACTCTGCCGCGACGGATGCCCGGTCGTCGTAAACATAAACGACGGCGGGCGCTGGAGCGTGCAGTCGCTGTACGAGTATAACGAGATGCGCCGTTTCGACGGCGCGACGGCGGACGATACGGCGGCGTCCGACGCGTACGCGCATCTCGCGGACGCTGCCGACGCGGACGGTATAGTGTATCTGACGCCGGGGCTCGCCGCCGATATGCAGCTTTGCATAGCACGGCTCAACGGCTTTGACAGCGTCGAGGCGCGGTATGAGGCGGTCGGCGATTATGCGTACACGGAATTCGAGGAGATGGCGTACGTCATAGTCGACAGACCCGCTGTCACATATGAGCGGAACGTGGGATTTTTCGCGCCGTCGGAGCGCGAGCTCGTCGTCGTGTTCGAGGAGCCGCTGACGGACGAATTCGCGCTGCTCCACAGACTTAACACGAATTTCGGGCTCGTATATCTGCCGCTCTACGAGCGCGACGGCGAAAGCTACGCGACGAGCGTTGAAACCTACGTCGGTTTCGGACCGTACGCGCTGACGGTGTACGCGGCGGGGTCGCGCGTCATGCTCGAACGCAACGCATACTGGCACGGCTACGGCGAGGGCGAGTACATAGACGGCACATACATGGCGGACCGCGTCGAGATGACGGTTTTGCCCGACGACGAGCACAGACTGCGCTCGTTTCTGTCGGGACAGATGGACGAGGTCGAGCTGTCGCCGTCCGACGCGAGAGTGTATATAGGCGGCGGCTACACGGTCTACACCGAAAGCGCGGCGACATGGATAATGGCGATGAATCCCGACGCGGAGCGTCTTGCGGAGGCGGAAAAGAGCGCAAGACCCGCGACCGAGGGTAACGAAGTCAACAAGACTGCGCTGACGGTGCGCGAGTTCAGGCTCGCGCTGTCGTACGCGACCGACCGTGTAGGCTTTGTGCGCACGGTATCGCCGACGTCGACGTATGCGCTCGGCATATTCTCGGACGCGGTAGTGGCGGACACGTCGCTCGGCGTGCCGTACCGCGATACCGAATACGGCGCGGACGCGATATCGGAAATATGGGGCGACGCGGAAGCGGAATCGGCTGGATACGACGTCGACGCGGCGCGCGAATACTTCGACAAAGCATACGAGATAATGTGCGATGACATGCTTTTATCAAAAGATGCAATCGACTCCGGCGGCTGGGAAGTGCAGATAATAGTCGGCAAGCCGACGAACAACGAATACTGGACGCGCGGACTCGAATTCCTCTCCGACTGCTGGCTCGACGCCGCCGTCGGGACGCCGTTTGAGGGAAAACTCGTCATAAAGGAGAGCCGTGCTCTCGGCGAGGTCGCGTTCTCGGACGCGCTGAGAGACGGCAGGGTCGACATGCTGTTCTCTGTCGGCTACGGCGGCGACGGCTACGAATACGACCCGTACTCGCTGCTCGGCTGCTACACGGGCGATATCGCCTACGACGCGTTTACAGATAAGAGAACGATCGAGGTAAAAGTCAAACTCGGCGAGCGCGAGGTTACGGCGAGCCTTTACGACTGGTCGCAGCTTTTATGCGGCGAGGACACGGACGCTGATATAAGCGTCGACGTGAGCCGCGGCTCGGTGCGGTCGGAGATACTGTCCGCGTGTGAGGCGGCGATACTGCGCGAGGCGCGCATAATCCCGCTTATGACGGACGCGAAAACGTCGCTGCGCGGCGAGCGCATCATGTACGGCACAGACAAAGCTGTGACAGGCATGGGACACGGCGGCATCGAGTGGATGAAGTTCACG
Source organism: uncultured Clostridia bacterium (assembly GCA_947624945.1). Classification (GTDB taxonomy): domain Bacteria; phylum Bacillota; class Clostridia; order Oscillospirales; family CAG-272; genus DTU064. The sequence continues at coordinate 18,620 of CANQMJ010000001.1, forward strand.
ATGGACGACGACGACTTTTCCGACTATATAGACGAGCGCGGCGGCGAGCTCGAGTACAGATAATGGATTTGAGCATAAAAAATAAATAAAACCTACTTGAAAAATCGTCCGTTTTATTGTATGATAATAACAGATGATCCGCACCGCGGAAAACGGAGGTATTACATATGGACAAGAACGAGATAAAAAAGGCGATAGAGAGCGGTAAGACCGTTATCGGCATCGAGCTCGGCTCGACGCGCATTAAATCGGTTCTTATCGGCGACGATTTCACTCCCATCGTGTCCGGCTCCCACGACTGGGAAAACCGGCTTGAGAACGGCGTTTGGACTTACAGCGAGGAAGCGATATGGGAGGGCGTCCGCGACAGCTACGCGAAGCTCGCGGCGGCGGTCAAGGACGAATACGGCGTGACGCTGCGCCGCGTCGGCGCCATCGGATTTTCCGCGATGATGCACGGCTACCTCGTATTCGACGAGACTGGCAAGATGCTCGTGCCGTTCCGCACATGGCGCAACTCGATAACGGGCGAGGCGTCCGCGATACTCTCCGAGAAGTTCCACTTCAACATTCCTCAGCGCTGGAGCATCTCGCATCTGTATCAGGCGATACTCAATAACGAGCCGCACGTCCCGAACATACGCTTCATCACGACGCTCGCGGGTTACATTCACTGGAAGCTGACGGGCGAGCGCGTGCTCGGCATCGGCGACGCGTCGGGCGTGTTCCCCATCGACCAGTCGACGAACAATTACGACGAGTGGCTGATAAAGAAATTCGACGACATGATAGAGGATAAGCACTATCCGTGGAAGCTCGCGGACATACTGCCGAAGGCGGTGATGGCGGGCGAGTACGCGGGCGTACTTACGACGACGGGCGCGAAGCTGCTCGACCCGTCGGGCAACCTCGAGGCTGGCATACCGTTCGCGCCGCCGGAGGGCGACGCCGGCACGGGCATGACGGCGACGAACAGCGTCGCGCCGCGCACGGGCAACACGTCGGCGGGCACGTCCGTGTTCGCGATGGTGGTGCTCGAGCGTCCGCTCAAGGGTTACTATCCCGAGATCGACATAGTTACGACGCCTACGGGCAAGCTCGTCGCGATGGTGCACTGCAATAACTGCACCTCCGACCTCAACGGCTGGGTCGACATGTTCGCCGAAGTCCTGCATGAGGCGGGCTGCGACATACCGAAGTGGAAGCTGTACGACATATTCTACTTCAAATCCGAGGAGGGCGACGCCGACTGCGGCGGGCTCATGTCGTACGGCTACGTGTCGGGCGAAAACGTCACCGGCATGGACATCGGCAGACCGCTGTTCGTGCGCACGCCGGACGGCAATTTCAACCTCGCCAACTTCACGCGCACGGTGCTGTTCTCAACGCTCGGCGCGCTTAAAATCGGACTCGATATCCTCTTTGAGGAGGAGGGCGTCAAGGTCGATATGATGTACGGTCACGGCGGACTGTTCAAGACGGAGCGCGTCGGTCAGAGCTATCTCGCGGCGGCTATCAATTCACCCGTCACCGTCATGAAGACGGCGGGCGAGGGCGGCCCGTGGGGCATGGCGTTGCTCGCGTCCTACCTCGTCAACAAGGAAAACGGCGAGACGCTCGAGGACTTCCTCGCAAATAAGGTGTTCAAGGGCGAACAGGGCACGACGCTCGAACCCGACCCGAAGAACGTCGAGGGTTTCACGCGCTTCATCGAGCGCTACCGCGCGGGACTTCCCGTCGAAAAAGCGGCGACCGAGAATCTGTAATATAGCAGCTTAATACAAACCGCAGCGCAGAAAGCATTTCGCTTTCTGCGCTGCATTTATATTTTAAGATGAATATTGTATTGCAATCCGCAATACAATATGATATAATCGGGTATAGAAAGGCGGTGATAATCATGCCGACAAAAAGCGCAAACGTGACGGCTCGCGTTCAGCCCGAGATAAAGCGTCAGGCGGAGGCGGTTCTTGAGAGGATAGGACTGCCCGTTTCGGTCCTGATAGATACACTGTACAGACAGATAATAATGACGGGCGGAGTTCCGTATTCGCTGACTGTGCCGAAGCTGCCGACGAGAGACGGCTTGACAGATGAGCAATTTGACGAGATGATGGAAAAAGGCTTTGATCAGGCAAGATCGGGCGACGGAGTGTCCGTTGACGAAGCATTTGCGAAGATCCGCGACGGTATCTGAGCAGGGGGTATGAGATAAAGCTGACTTCGCAGGCAGTCGGGCAGATCGAGGAGACTGTGCAGTATATATCCAAAGTTCTGCTCGAGCCGCAAACCGCAAGAAATTGGGCGGATACGATGCAACGTGAGATCGAGAATCTGCACTCTATGCCGCAAAGATATCCTCTTGTTGAGGATGAGCCGTGGCATACAAAGGAAATACGCAAAATGCTTGTCGGAAATTTCCTTGTTTACTATTTTGTTGATGAGGAAAGCAAAACCGTGTGGGTCACGGCTGTGATATACGGACGGAGAGATCAGCTCGCGGCGCTGCTCGACATGACGCCGGATGATGCGGAGCGATAGATCGATGTGTATACGTATATCAGTGCGTATGATTCTTTAACAAAACTCCGGGCGTTTCCGAAAGGAAACGCCCGGCGCACTTATATAATCATTTTCACCGCGTCACAGGGCCTTTATCAGAAATTCAAATCCGACGAGAACGGCGAGGAACGCGAAGTTGAAGAGCGAAAACTCGGCGACGTATTTCAGTGCCTTGCCCGGATTGTGCTTCACGTACTCGCGGAACGTGATGAGGCTCGCGAGCGACGCTATGAGCGAGCCGACGCCGCCGACGTTGACGCCGACGAGCAGGTCGGCGTAGTCGGAGGTGAACTGCGACAGCAGTATCGCCGACGGGACGTTGCTGATGAACTGGCACGACAATGTGCTGAACAAAAGCGTGCTCTTGTCGAGCAGCATCGAGAAGAAGTCGCGCACGACGCCGATGCGCGCCATGTTGCCGGAGAAGATGAAGAAGAATACGAACGTCAAGAGCAGAGGATAGTCGACCTCGGTAAGCGCATGACGGTCGGCGAAGAACAGCACTATCGGGATCACGATGAGTCCTATCCAGTACGGTATGCCGCGGAACACGATCGCTATCGCGAGCGCGAACAGCACAAGGTACAATGCGGCGCGCCGCGGGTCGACGTTGTCGTGACCGTCCTCGACGGACAGCGGCTCGGGCTTGACGAAGATGAAGCAGCATGCCGTTATCATCGCGACCGAAAGCACGAACGGCGGCGCCATTATGGACATGAACTCGCCCGTCGGTATGCCGAACTTAGTGTAGAGATACAGGTTCTGCGGGTTGCCGAACGGCGTCAGCATGCCGCCGAGATTGGCGGCGATGTTCTGCATGATAAAGGTGAACGCCATGTACTTCTGCTTGCCGGTCGTGGACAAAACGAGATATCCGAGCGGCAGGAATGTGAGCAGCGCCATATCGTTGGCGATCAGCATCGAGCCGATGAATGTTATGTACACGAGCGCGAGTACGCTCATGCGCGCGTTCTTGAACAGCGCCACGACTCTGTGCGCGAGCATGTAGAAGAAATTGATGTCGCGCAGTGCGCACACGACGGCGAGCACGCAGAACAGACACGTCAGCGTCTTGAGATCGAAATAGCCCGCGTAGCTCTCGTCAACGGGTACGATTATGCTCGTCACAGTCGCCGCTATGAGCGCTATGACCATCACTACATTCTTTTTTGCAAATCCGACCGCAGCCGACGCCGCCTTGTGCGCGCGAACCGCTGCGGTCACATGCTGTGCCTCAGTCACCATGAAACATGCACTTCCTTCCGAACGAATATTATAGTAATATAATTATTAAATGTCAAGCGGGAGAGGAAAAACTTTTTGAAAAAAATAGAATTTGATACAGCAAAACCGCATCGTGCCGTAGGCTTTCTCAACCACACCTACATGCACCGTGCTCGTGCGCTGTTCGGCGCTATAGCTGACGGGCAACGTGCCGTAGGCTTCGCGGCTTCACCTACGTGCACATCGCTCGTGCGATGACGGCGCTCCCAGCGTCAAACGCAGACACGACGCTTAGACGGCGCACTCGCCATGCCGCGAGGGAGCTGTTATGCCGAAGTGTTGACGCGGTCTACGCCCTGTCGCCTCTTTTGCCGCCGATTGAATCACATCGACGGCACGCTGTGTCGCTTTCGGGGATCATTAATGGGGCTGGGAGATTCCGCAAGCGGAATCTCCTTACGACATTGGAAAGAGTCCCTTAATACGCGTGTATTCGTCGTGCGTAGGACGAAGTGAACACTTTATGCTGTGAGCTTATAAAAAATTCACACTAATTTGTGAAAAATACTTGACAAATCACGAAAAATGTGGTATAATATAGGCAGTTAAGGGAAAGAGGTGTTTGCAGGCCCGGCGGGGGGCTGCGAACAGCTCCCTCGCGGCGGGGCGATATCGTCGTCCAAACGTCGTGTCTGCGTCGAACCGTGTTGCGCCGTCAACGCACGAGCGTGGTGCGCGTAGGTGAAGCTGCGAAGCCTTACGGCGGCAGTTCGTCGCTGACGCGCCGACCTGCGACACGTTTCCGCTTCGCGGAAAGTGTGGCGTTGCCATCGTTTGGACGGCGAATTTATAAAATGATGTATACTTTATGCAAAAACTAAAACAAAAAACATTTTCATTCCGACATGGAATTTTTGCATGTTCTCTTGACAAAAACGAAAACGTATGATATTCTATTTATGCTCCGATTAGAGCATATTCTTGCTACAGAGGTACATTTATGGAAACGAGTGAAAAGGTATCCGTCAACATGAACATCGCAACGCTGTCTCAAATCGACCTTTTGGTCGATAAAGGGTACTATTCCAACCGAAGTGATTTTATCAATCAGGCTGTGAGGCAGGCGCTTGGTGAGAAAAGAGCGGTCGTCGAGGAGACGAGCAGGCAGCAAAACGAGCTTGATTTCAGATGGTTCATCGGCGTGATGTCTCTTGAAAAAGAGGAACTGCTGAAAGCAAAAGAGAGCAATATCAAGATAAAGATCAAGGGTTACGGGCTGCTGTGCATCGACGGCGAGCTCGACGACCTCGTGCTCGAAAATGTTGAGAGCGTCGCCGTGAAGGGCAAAGTCATATGCTCCGACAGGATAAAGGAGCATTTTAAGATACGGTGAAGGACTATTTAGGAATCAAAATAGACGCAAATGCACATTACCTCGCCCGTTTATCCGTCATGACCCTCCCCGCAAAAAATGATTTACACTTCCCGCATCTTGTGCTACAATAAAGTGACGGAGGGTGTGCGATGAACTTTGAATGGCCATATAAAAACGAATTTTACGAGACGGAATATCTCGAATGCGACGTGCTCGTGCTCGGCGGCGGTCTTGCGGGCTGCAACGCGGCGATAGCGGCGGCGAGACGCGGCAAGCGCGTCATACTTGTCGAGAAAGGCGCGACCGAGCGCAGCGGCGCCGCCGGTACGGGCTTTGACCACTGGGAGTCGGCGTGTACGAATCCGTGCTCGCTCGTGACGCCGAAGGAGATAGCGGAGGCGTACGTGGACGAGCAGTGCGGGTATTCGAACGGGCCGGCGCATTACATAGAGTGCAGAGAGGGCTACGATCGTCTCTGCGACATCGAGTCGTTCGGCGGTAAGATACGCGACACCGACGACGAATTTGCGGGCGCCGCGTTCCGCGACGAGAAGACGAAGCTGCTTTTCGCCTACGACTACAAGAACCGCTTCACGATACGCGTGTGGGGCTCGACGTTCAAGCCCGCGCTCTACCGCGAGCTTTTGCGGCTCGGCGTGCGTGTTTACGACAGAGTCGAGGCGACGAAGCTTTTGACCGTCACCGAAAACGGCAAAAAGCGCGCCGTCGGCGCGTGCGGCATGAACGTCAGAACGGGCAAATTCTACGTCTTCGCCGCGAAGTCGACGGTGCTCGCGATGAGCCGTCCCGCGCGCATATGGCTGTTCTCGCCCGACATGGTCGGACTGTCCGAGTTCCGTCCGACGCAGTCGATAGGGTCGGGGCACGCGATGGGGTACAGAGCCGGCATGGAGTTCACGATGATGGAAAAGTCTGTGAAAGGCGAATTCTCCGCAGCGGGACGCAGCTTCCCGCCGTACGGCACCGGCAACAACCACAATACATGGTATGCGGCGACGATGGTGGACGCGAGAGGCGTCGAGATACCGTACGTAGACAGGGACGGCAACGAGCTGAAAACTGTGCTCGAACGGTACATGCCCGCGCCGGGGCAGAAATTTTTCCTCAAGGGCGGCGTCATCGACGACCCGAAGTACGAGTACAGAGGCCCCGAGACGCTGCCGTTTGACGAGCTCATAAAGCGCGGCTACGAGCTGCCGTTCTACGCCGACCTGTCGCGTATGCCGGACGAGGAAAGACACGCGATATGGGGACTCATGGTCGGCGAAGAGGGCAAGACGAAGATACCGATATACGAAAACTACACAGAGCGCGGATTCGACCCGACGCGGCACAGGCTTCAAAGCTACGGCACGGGGTGGCAGTCGGCGAGCTTTCTTCCGCAGGAGCGTCAGCTTTTCGGCGCACCCGGCGGCATATGGCACGACTGGGACCTCAAAACGAACATTGACGGCGTGTATGCGGCGGGTGATCAGCTGTTCGCCTCCGACTGCGCGGGATTCGCGTGCGCGACGGGATATTACGCGGGGCGCAAAGCATCTGCGGCGGCGGACACGACAGACATTCTTCCCGTCTCTGCCGACGAAATCGACGAGGAGCGCGAGCGCCTTTATGCGCCGATGTACAGCAGAGGCGGCATGGACTGGCGCGAGCTCAATATGGCGATAGCGAAGGCGATGCAGAACTACTGCGGCGGCGTCAAATGCGACGCGCTTCTGCGCGAGGGACTCGACCTGCTCGCGGACTTTGAGAAAAACGCACTTCCCGAGATAACGTGCAAAAACCCGCATGAGCTCATGCGGACGCACGAGGTCGCCGACATTCTGACAGTGTCGGAGCTGATAATGCACGCGTGCATGGCGAGACGTTCCTCGAGCGTGCCGCTCTGCTTCGAGCGGACGGACTGCGGCGGCGCCGTCGACCCCGAATGTGACCGCAGATTCATCACGGTGCGTAAAGAGAACGGTAAGATCGTGGAAGGATCGCATCCGCTCGACGTGTTCGGCGACCTTGAGTCGGAATACGAAAAGCGCAACGCGGACTACATAGAGAGCGAGCAGAAAGGGGATTACAGAAAAAATGAACGATAAGATGATAAATCTTACGGCGGAGACTGTCCCCTGCCACACAAGACCGATAATCATCGACGCGGAAAAGTGCGTCGGCTGCCTGCGGTGCGTGAACGTATGTCAGGTCGACGTGCTGCTGCCGCCGCCGAACGGCGAGAAAGCGCCCGTCGCCGCGTATCCGGGCGAATGCTGGTACTGCGGCGCGTGCGTCATGGCGTGCGGCACGGGGGCTATAAAGCTGCGCCACCCGCTGATGAACAGGGCGAGATTCGTCGAGCGCTGACGGTAAATTTTTTGCAAAATCACGTTTTCCCCGTGGAAATCACGGGGAAAATTTGTTATACTGTATATGTATCATCAGTGTAGTTTTTTTCATCACCGAAATGCATGATATCCCGCACACAATATAACAGGGAGTACAGTATGAAATTCTTAAATCTTTTGTCTATAGCCAAATTTCTTGACAGATATACAAACGACGACAGCAAATCAAACGAAGATAGAAAGAATGCTGAATCATCAGCCGCAGTTCTGTTTGTGTCAGCGGTCTTTTTCGGACTGATAGCAATTGTTGAATATAATGCGCCGGGTAGATTCTCTCATTTCTTCGGCACAATTTATGTAATTATATCACTGATATTGATCTATTGCGGAGTTACTGTAATATTATCTTTATTAAAAAGAAATGAATAAATAATTTTCACTTGATAATTCATAATATACACATACATTAGGAGATTTCTATAAAATGAAGTCATTGCGTCAGCTTTATAAAATAGGACACGGGCCGTCGAGCTCGCACTCGATGGGACCCGCATACGCGGCGGAGGCGCTATTGCGCCGAGTCCGCGACCCCGACCGCGTCAAGGTCACGCTTTACGGCTCGCTCGCCAAAACGGGACGCGGCCATCATACGGACTATGCGCTCGCATCCGTGCTCGGCGCGGACCGCACCGAGGTCGTATTCGACACTGAAACGACCGATATACCGCACGAAAACACCCTCGACTTCGAGGCGTACAAAAACGGACGTCTCGCGTGCCGCATGAGAGCGATATCGGTTGGCGGCGGCGACATCGAGATCGAGGGAGAGGGCGTAAAAACGGAGAGCGAGGTCTACCCCGAGCGGACGTTTTACGAGATCGCGAATACGTGCCGCAAAAACGGCCTGCGCATATCGGACTACGTCATCGAGCGCGAGGGCAGGGGAATACTCGACTATCTCGCCCGCGTGAAGCGCGCGATGTGGGATGCCGTCGACAGAGGACTTTCGACGTCCGGTGTGCTCGAGGGCGGACTCAACGTCGAGCGAAAGGCGCAGTATCTCTACGAGGTAGGAAGGACTAACGAGCGCGACGCCGCGCGCGAGAACAGGCTCGTCTGCGCGTACGCGCTTGCTGTGGCGGAGGAAAACGCGTCGGGTGGCATCGTCGTGACAGCGCCGACGTGCGGCTCATGCGGCGTCGTCCCTGCGTCGCTGCGGTATATATCCGAGGTCGAAGGGTTCGACGACGAAAAAATAATACGCGGACTCGCGGTCGCCGGGATAATCGGCAACATAGTCAAGACGAACGCGTCCGTGTCGGGCGCGGAGTGCGGATGTCAGGCGGAGATCGGCACCGCGACGTCGATGGCGGCGGCAGCGCTCGCGGAGATGTACGGTATGCAGCTCGACCAGATCGAGTACGCGGCAGAGGTCGCGATGGAGCACCAGCTCGGACTGACCTGCGACCCCGTATGCGGACTTGTGCAGATACCGTGCATAGAGCGGAACGCAGTCGCGGCTATGAGGGCGATAGACGCGCTGTCGCTGTCGCGGTACCTGTCGGGCACGCGAAAAATATCGTTCGACCTTGTAGTTGAGACGATGTACGAGACGGGACGCGACATAAACGAGCATTACAGGGAGACTGCGGAGGGCGGGCTCGCAAAATTATATACAGACAAGGAGTATTACAAATGAGACAGCAGCTCAGAATGAGATTCCCCGAGGGACGCGCGAAAGCGTTCACACTAAGCTACGACGACGGCGTCGAGCAGGATATCACGCTAATTGAGTTGATACGCGCGCACGGATGCAAGTGTACCTTCAATCTCAGCTCGGGCGAGTACCCGCCCGAGGGACACGTATGGGAGCAGGGACGCATACACCGCCGCATGCCGCTCTCGCGCTGTCAGGGCGTATACGTCGGCGGCGACATCGAGGTGGCGATGCACGGCACGCATCACCCGTTCTGGGACGCGATGCCTGCGGAGGCGGCGATGTGGGACGTCATAAACGACCGCCGCGAGCTCGAGGCACAGTACGGACGCGTCGTCAGAGGCGCCGCGTACCCGTTCGGCGCATACTCGGACACGGCGGTGGAGATGCTGCGTCTTGCGGGCATCAAATACTGCCGCACGGTCAATTCGAGCCATAGCTTCAATATCCCCGCCGACTGGCTGCGCCTGTCGGCGACGTGCCATCACCGCGACCCCGAGCTCGAACGGCTGGCGGACAGATTCGTCTCCGCCGACACGGGACGAGTCCGCGACCCGATGATGTTTTATGTGTGGGGGCACACGTACGAGTTCGAGGACAACAATAACTGGGGCGTGATGGAAAAGCTGCTCGACACTGTCGGCGGGCACGACGACGTGTGGTACGCGACGAATATCGAGATCTACGACTGCTGGGAAGCGTTCACGCGCCTCTACTTCTCCGCCGACGGGAACAGAGCGTACAATCCATCCGCCGTCGACGTATGGGTGTGGAACGGCGAGGAAACGGTGAAGATACCGGCGGGCGGCAGCGCAGACGTATAATGGACGAATCGACGAGCGTGACCGCGCTGCGCGGAGTGAGCGCGGGCGGCAGACGTGAGGAGCAGCTTTACAGACTCGGCATCACGACTGTCGGCGAGCTCGTGCGCCACTATCCGCGCGCGTATCAGGACCGGGGCGACGTCAGATGCGTGTCCGACGGTGCTGACGCGGACGACGGGGCTCATTCCTACATCCTCACCGTCGTGACGTCGCCGGTGACGGTGACGCTGCGCGGACGCATGACGATGACGAAATTCCGCGCCGCCGACGAAACCGGCGCGTGCGAGGTCGTGTTTTTTAATCAGCCCTACGTCAGAAACACATTCACCGTCGGCGCTCGGTTTCGCTTTTTCGGTCGGCTCACGCACGAGAAAAACGGCGCGCGGCTGTCGTCGCCGTCGTATGAGGCCGTGACATGCGGCGAGGGCGAGCTGCCGCGGTATTTGCCCTTATATCCGACGACGGAGGGACTGTCGCAGAAAATGATATCGGGACTCGTCGCGCAGGCGGTCGCGGCCGTTGCACCCGGTATAAAAGAATATATCCCCGAAGAGATACTGCGCCGCCGCATGCTGTCAACTCTCAGATTTGCGACGGAGAAGATACATGCACCGGGTACGCCGGAGGAACTCGAAAAATCGCGCAGACGACTCATATACGACGAGTTTTTCATCTTCGCCGTGCGTATGAGACTGTCACGCAAGCGGCGCGCAGACGAAAAAGCCGTAAAAATGCAGCACGTCGACATGGAGCCGTTCACGAAGTCGCTGCCGTACGCGCTGACGGGAGCGCAGTCGCGCGCCGTCGGCGATATAATCGGCGACTTGTGCGGCGACGGCATAGAAAAAGAACGCGGCAACATACCGATGGCGAGGATAGTTATAGGAGACGTCGGATGCGGCAAGACCGCAGTCGCGGCGGCGGCCGCGTATATGACGGCGAAAAACGGATATCAGACCGTGCTGATGGCGCCGACGGAGATACTCGCACGCCAGCACTACGACGAAATGACGCGCACGCTCTGCCCGCTCGGGCTGAACGTGACGCTTCTGTGCGGCTCGCAGACGACGAGGGAGCGAAGGCTCGCGCTCGCCGAATGCATCGGCGACGGCGCGCCGCGCGCCGACCTCATAATCGGCACACACGCGCTAATCGAGGACGCGGTGAAGTTCGACGCGCTCGGACTCGTCATAACGGACGAGCAGCACCGTTTCGGCGCTTTGCAGCGCGCGGCGCTGTCGGAGAAGGGCGGCGGCGCGTCGCATACGCTCGTGATGAGCGCGACGCCGATACCGAGGACGCTGTCGCTCGTCATGTACGGCGACCTCGACGTCTCCGTCATTGACGAGATGCCGCCGGGGAGGCAGACGGTGGACACGTTCGCCGTCAACGAGGGGTACAGGCAGCGGCTCAACAACTTCATACGCGCGCAGATAACGGACGGACATCAGGTCTACGTAGTATGCCCCGCCGTCGACGAGGTCGAGGCGGAGGACGTGTACGGCGGCGAGCCGATGAAGTCGGCGGTCGCGCACAGGGACGAGCTCGCAAAGACGTTCCCCGACGTCGGTGTAGACGTCGTACACGGCAAGATGAAGGGCGCCGACAAGGAGCGCATAATGGCGGATTTCGCGTCGGGCAAGACGAAGATACTCGTGTCCACGACCGTTATCGAGGTCGGCGTCAACGTTCCGAACGCGACTTTGATGATAGTGGAGAACGCGGAGCGGTTCGGACTGTCTCAGCTGCATCAGCTTCGCGGACGCGTCGGCAGGGGGAGCGCCAAGTCGTACTGCGTGCTCGTCTCGAACGCGAAGCCGGGCTCGACTGCGTACGAGCGCCTTTTGACGATGAAACGCGAGCACGACGGCTTCAAAATAGCGGAGCGCGACCTTGCGCTGCGCGGTCCCGGCGACTTTCTGCCGCAGAACGGCACGATACGTCAGAGCGGCAGCTTCGGCTTCCGTCTCGCCAAAATAGACGATGGGACAGAATCGGGGGAGGAAGGCATGGAGCGCATGAGGGAGGCGTTCGCGGACGCGGGGGAACTCTTGGACAGCGACCCGACGCTCGTGGAGCACCCCGAGCTTTTGCGCGTCATAAAGCGCGAGTCCGCCAGCGACGCATCAATATCATAAAATATCGGGGGCGGGAGCGCGGCGCTGTGTCGGCTCGCGCTCCCGCTGACGTTGCGGCTTTTTTTCGCTTCCAAGCTCAACGCAAAGTTGAGGAGCGTTCCTTTTTAAGTCGATTCCGTTTACTTTGGCGGCGTGAGATAATATGTTTGCAGACAAATTTCGCAAAGAGGTGCTCTTATGAAAGAAACGATGGGGCAGGTGATCCGCCGACTGCGGCGTGAGAAAAATCTGTCGCAGGAACAGCTTGCCGAACAGCTCGGCGTCACGTTTCAAGCCGTGTCGAAATGGGAAAACGACGCCGGTATGCCGGACATATCGCAGGTCGTGCCTATCGCGCACGTTTTCGGCGTGTCGACGGATGTGCTGTTCGGTACGCGCGACACAAACGACAAAGAGGAGGTAATGAAGATATTCGACTATGCACAGTCGTTTATCGACTCGCCCCTCACGTCCGCGGGACTTTATAAAAAATACTGCGCGCTGAAGGACGGCTTAAAGCTGTATCCGAACAATATGATACTGCTGACAGGTATACTCGAGGCGGGCGTATCGCTCGCGTATCCCGAAAACGACGTCTACGACGAAGAACACGCCGGCGCGATATACAAAGACTGCATCAGGTACGCAAACCTCGTCATCTCATATTCGCCGAGCGTCAGCGACGTCCTGCGCGCGCGTATGATAATGGTCATACTACATTCCGCAAACGGCAATTTCCCCGCCGCATTTTCGCACGCGGAGCAGTTCCCCGTCCGCGCCGACTTCAACGTCCACGTCATGTACGCGTATTACGCGCACTGGAAGCGCGACTATAAAAGTGAAGCGAAAAGCTGTCAGTTCGGCGTTTTGCACTATCTCGAAGGCATGGCGAATATAACGACGCGGCTGGCGCTTTGCTATGAGCGCATGGGAAAATACAAAGACGCGGAGCGCACGCTCGAGGTGCTGCTCGCGCTTTTCGATGTCATTTTCAGCGGCGACGAGATACCGCCGCCCGTTCACTGCCGCGAGCAGGGCGACATTTATATGCTGCTCGCGGGAATATACACAAAGGACGGCGACTTTGACCGTGCGATTTATTATCTTGAAAAAATGGTCGACTACGACATGAACGTGTACGAAAATATAGACGACAAAGCGTCCACAAATTCGCCGCTTTTGCGCTCGATACCGCACGGTCTTTACGTCAAGCGCGTCGACAGGTACAGGCAGCTCAAATCAAAGCTCACGGACGCGAGATTTGACGCGTTGAAGTCGGATGCAAGGTATAGGGACTTGATAAACGTGGTCGAAGCGATGGCGCCGCACGGCGAAATATCATAAAAATGCGAAAAAATGCGCTTTTGTCCCGTGATTCTCAGTTAATGGGGTGGACTCGGCGCGCACGCTGTGATACAATTTGCGCGGAGGTGGGAACATGGACAAGGGAAAAACGGGACGTTATATAGCGGCGCGCCGCCGCGCGGCGGGACTGACGCAGGAGCAGCTCGGGGAGCGGCTCGGCGTGTCGTATAAGACCGTGTCGCGCTGGGAGAGAGGCACATATATGCCCGATATCGAAATGCTCGAGGCACTGGCGGCGACATTTTCGGTCACGGTCGACGAGATCATAGCGGGCGAGGACAAAATAAACGCGCGCGGCGTTGTCGGTGACGTAAATATCAACACAGACGGCGCAACCGCAAAACCCGACGCAGACGACGCCGCGCCGTCCGCGTTCACTGTCGGCGACCGCGCCGCATACTTCAAGCGCAAATGGCTCCGCGACCATATCGCGTTCATCGTGACCGTCTACGTTGTGATAGCCGCCGTCGGGATATTCGCCGTGCTGCGCGTCGGCACGGTCGCGGCTGTGCTGATGGCGCTCGCATCGGCTGCCGCCGCAGTATATTTCCGCAATTCGATGATGGCGTATGTCGAGGCGCGCGTGTGGAAATGACGCCGCATACGTTAAAACAAAAAGGGGGCAAACGCCCCCTTTACTATATATTGCCTTAATACGTCTCGATCATTTTGCCTTCGCTTTGCGCCCACGCTTCCGCAAACGAACCGGCAGGAACGTGGAACTTGATGTTTCCGCAGCCGTTGAACGCCGCCTCAGAAATGTCCGTGACGCCCTCGTGCAGCGTCAGGTCGGCAAGGCTCGAACAGTCGGTGAACAGCATCGTCGACACTGTCGTAACGCCCTTCGGTACGGTGAACGCGCGCAGCGAGCGGCATCCGGCGAACGCGGACGGCCCCATCGTGGTCATCGTGTCGGGGAGGTTTATCTCGACGAGCGTCGTGCAGTCTCTGAACGTGTTGCGCACAAGCTCCGTCACAGAATCGGGCACCGTCACCGACGTGAGCGACTTGCACGACTCGAATGCGCCCTCGCCGATAGAAGTCACAGACGAAGGGATATTGAGTTCCTTAAGCGACGAACAGTATATGAACGCCTCGCGTCCGATGGACGTCACCGTCGACGGGATCGTGCACGACGTCATCGACGAGCACTTGTAGAATACGTGCTCGGGCAGCTCCGTCACGCCTTCGGGGACGACGGCGGACGGGAGCGACTCGCAGTCCATGAACGCGCTCGAGCCGATAGATGTTACGGTCGAGGGGATAGTGAAATCGGAAAGAGAGACGCAGTCGACGAACGTGTTCACGCCTATCGCGGTCACTGCCCCTTCGAATTTCACCGATTTGAGCGACGAGCATCCGGCAAACAGACCGTCGGGCGCCGTCGTTATCTTCGCGGGCAGTGTCGCCGATTCGAGAGACGTACAGTTGAAGAATATGCGCGTGCCTATATTTTCAAGCGTCGACGGGAACGTGACCGAGCGAAGCGCGCGGCACTCGCTGAACGCCATATTGCCGATAGTCGTGACGCCTTCGGGGATCACGATGCTCTCGAGCGCGCTGCAGCTCGCGAACGCGTTTTCGCCTATCTCGACGAGTCCTGCGCCGAGCGTGACCGTCGTCATGCCCTTCGTGCCGCGGAACGCGTCCTTGCCTATTTTCGTTATCGTGTCGGGCAGCGTTATCGACTCGAATATCTCGTCGACGAACGCCTCGTCCGCGATCTCCGTTATCGGAACGCCCTTGTACTCGTCGGCGACGGTGACGTTCTTCGACTCGCCCACATAGCGCACGATAACGGCGTGGTCGCCGACTATCTCGCAGCGCACGCCGAACGTGCCCTTCCCGCACGATGTCAAAACAAACAGCGCCGTCACGGCGGCGAGCACGAACGCAAAGACTGCGGTCTTCTTCAATATCCCGACATTTTTCATGTAAAAATCCCCTCAAAACGCATATATTCACATATCAGTATACCAAATCCGCCGATGTAAATCAATAACCGACGCCAAAGTTTACAATCTGTTAATATTTCTTTCTCAGCAGATCGAGCGACGGTATCACCACACTTTTCGCAAAGCGGAAAGTGTGGTGATACCGTCTGCGGCGCCGCGCGCACGCTCAAAATCGCGCGAAAACGCGAGATTTTGAGAGCTTACCGAAACAAAACTTAAAATTTCGAAAAAAATTTCAGAAAAACTCTTGACAAAGACACATCGGTATTGTATAATCACACTCGCGCAAAGCGCACGAATATTTTGCAATTATTTGTTTTGTCATTACACGGAGGAAACATCATGAAGACCTTTATGGTAAAAAAAGAGGATGTTTCGCGCAAGTGGTACGTCATCGACGCCGCGGATAAGCCTCTCGGTAAGACCGCAGTCGCGGCGGCGACGATCTTGCGCGGCAAGCATCGTCCCGAGTTCACGCCCCATGTAGACTGCGGCGAGTACGTCGTCATCATCAACGCCGAGAAGGCGGTCCTGACCGGCAAGAAGCTCACGCAGAAGTACTACCGCCGCCACTCAGGCTACATCGGCGGACTCAAGGAAGTCCAGTATAAAACGCTCATGGCTACGCGTCCCGAGCTCGCCATGGAGCTCGCCGTCAAAGGCATGCTCCCGAAGAATTCGATCGGCGACAAGGCGATCACGCGTCTGCATGTTTATCGCGGACCCGAACACGATCAGGGCGCGCAGAAGCCCGAAGTTTACGAGATATAAGAAAGGACGGACCGATAAATGTATACGAGTGCTAAACCCTATTTCTACGGAACAGGCAGAAGAAAGAAGTCCGTCGCGCGCGTCCGCATAGTGCCCGGCTCGGGCGCCGTTACGATCAACGGTCGCGACATCGACGATTACTTCGGTCTTGACACGCTCAAGCTCATCGTCAACCAGCCCTTCGCAGTCACCGACACAGAAGGCAAGTTCGACATCATCGCCCTCGTTCACGGCGGCGGCTTCTCCGGTCAGGCGGGCGCTATCCGCCACGGACTTGCGCGCGCGCTCTGCGCCGCTGACGAGAATTTCCGCCCCGCGCTCAAGCGCGCCGGATTCCTTCGCCGCGACCCGCGTATGGTCGAGAGAAAGAAGTACGGCCTCAAAAAGGCTCGCCGTGCAAGCCAGTTCTCAAAGAGATAAAATCGAAAACATAAAAGAAAATCCCGCGTATGCGGGATTTTTGCTTTTGCCCATGTCGTAAAATTTTCTTTATTTTCCCGCTAACAAAACGGCCGCCGTATGCGTCTTACTTTATGAAGGGCCCGAAAAAACAAGGATCGGAGGTTTTTGTTTACATGGACGACGCCGAAAAGGAACAAAAACAGACGAAAAAGCGTCCCGCCCTCTCTGACGCCGAGATAGTGGCGCTTTACCGCAAGCGGTATGAATCGGCGATAAGTGAGACTGAGACGAAATACGGCAGGCTGCTCTATTCTGTCGCGTATTCGATACTCGGCAGCCGCGAGGACGCGGAGGAATGCGTCAACGACACATACGTGCGTGCGTGGGAGTCTGTCGCGTTCGACGACCCCGACAATCTGTCCGCATATCTGTGCCGCATCACGCGAAACCTCGCCATCGACATGTACAGGCGCGGACGCTCGCGCGCCGAGACGGCGACGGACGCGATGGATGAGCTTGCCGACGTCGTCGGCTCCGTCGACAGCGACACGATGACGGACCGCGTCGCGCTTACGAACGCGATAAACAGGTTTTTCATGTCGCTGCCGCCGAAAAAGCGCATGATCTTCATGCGCCGCTACTTCTACATGAACTCGACGAAGGAGATTGCGAAGATGCTCACGACGACGGACGGCGCAGTCCGCGTCACGCTTCACGGATTGCGCAAAAAGCTGCGCGAATATCTCGAAGGCGAAGGGATCGTGTACGATACAAAGAAAGGAAAATGATATGGCAAAAGCAACAAACGAAAGTAAACTTAATATGCTCGTCGACGCTATCGGCGAGGTCAACGGCTACGCGATACGCGAATCCGTCGCGGGCAGCCGTGAAATGAAGGATTACAACAGAACGAAATGGGGACTGAGAGCATCGGCGCTCGCGCTCGTCGCTGTCATGGGCATTACGACTGTGCTCATGCCGAGAAAGGGCGGCGCTGCCGTCGGACCCGAACCGGGAGCAGACGGCGCGGACGTGTACGCGGACACGTATGCGGACACGGAGGAAGTACCCGGCGAGGACAGTCTCGACGTGCTCGGCATCGTTTCGGGAAAGGTATACGATATCGTGCCCGAGAACGACATGCTTGATCTGGCGGAAAAATATCTCGGCGAAGAGATCTCCGGCGCGACGTTCACATACTATCCCGGCACGCTTGATGAAAACACGCCCGACGGCCCCGTAATGTACGCAGGCATACATGTTGACGAAGGCGAGGCGGAGCTTTTGGCAAAGCTGCATCTGTCGGCGACGTGGGAGTCCGAGATAGTCGAGCAGTTCACAAGCGACGAATACGACAAGATCGCGGAAAAGTACGGTCTTTCCGACGGTTCGGGTACTGTCACTGTATCATGCGACGGGTGCGAGCCTCTCGACATCAGCTTTGAGGGCGCGAAGGGACGCAACGTGAAGTGCCTTGAGTGCGGCGGCGAATATAAGCTGCTGTCGCACGGCGTCGCGGACGACGGCGTCACATACGCAGCCGTTTACAAATGCGAAAACGAGCATGAAGGCGATCTTGGCCGCGTCATCGTTCTGATACAGAAATACGGACGCAGCACGGACGGGAATGAATTCGTCGAGGACGTCAACGGCGACGGCATCAACGATTACGTGTATATTGGCTCCAAAACGGGGTACGATTACAGCACGTACGACGGCATCATGCAGGCGCTCACGGACGCGATGTTCCGCATGAGGGACGATATCCCGATAATAGAGGGCGAGGGCTATGAAAACAAATCGTTCGATACGCTCGGACGTCTTCTCGACGCGGCGCTTGACGGCAAAACGCAGAAAGAGCTTCTCGAATACGTCGACCTCGGCGGCGGACGCATCAACAGAGGTCAGTTTTTAGAGCCGATGCGCATGATGACAGAGCGCTATCCCGAACAGATCGCGGGCGAGCACGAGATCATGGATGTGTTCGAGATGATGTGCCGTCTCGATCAGGAGGAGTATATGTCTGTTGATGATCTTCTTGAAAACAAATATATTTACAGTGAAATTTTCGGCAGCACCGACGCTCCCAGAACGACGGCGAACGGCGACGGCTCCGTAACAATTTCCTATGATTCGTGCGATATAAGGATCATATCGTTATACGGCGACGACGAAAAAACGGCCCCGCACTTCGATATTTTGGACGTAGAAGATCGGACGATCACGGTTCCCGCCGGATGCATCGGCGAGATCACCGTGGCTCCCGTAAGCGAATACGGAGTCATAGGCACTCCCGCGATCGTGTATGTCGGCAAGTGAGATATGAAAGCATAAACAGGACCCCCGGGTAACTTCCAATAAAACAGTATCGAAGCAATACTGATATAGGGTAGTTGCCAAACAGGGGTGCAACAAAG
>CANQMJ010000002.1 GCA_947624945.1 uncultured Clostridia bacterium
TTGGGGTGATAAGTCTTTTCCCGAGCACGCTTTTTACCCTGTATTTATTGATTTTTTTGCATTTCGCTCGGGGCTAAAAGTTTTTGAAAAAGGGGTGCGGGGGAAAAACTTTTTTCAAAAAGTTTTTCCCCCGACAAAAACCACCAAAGAAAGGACATTACCATGAAAGCAAAAATCAAACTTGACCGTGATTACGAAGTCGGCGCCGTTGACCCGCGCATATACGGGAGCTTCATCGAGCATCTCGGACGGGCGGTATACGGCGGCATCTACGAGCCGGGGCATCCGACCGCGGACGAGATGGGCTTCCGCCGCGACGTTATCGAGCTCGTGCGCAAGCTCGGCGTACCGGTCGTTCGTTATCCGGGCGGCAACTTCGTCTCCGGCTACAACTGGGAGGACGGCATCGGGCCGAAGGACAAGCGTCCCGTCCGCACCGAGCTCGCGTGGGGCACGCTCGAAACGAACCAGGTCGGCATCGACGAGTTCCAGGAATGGGCGAAGCGCGCGAACACGGAGGTCATGATGGCGGTCAATCTCGGCACGCGCGGACCCGCCGAGGCGAAGGATCTCATCGAATACTGCAATCATCCGGGCGGGACGTACTGGTCCGACCGCCGCATCGCGAACGGCTTCAAGGATCCGTTCAACATAAAGCTGTGGTGCCTCGGCAACGAGATGGACGGCCCGTGGCAGATGTGCGCTAAGACTGCGGACGAGTACGGGCGCGTCGCCAACGAGGCGGCGAAGATGCTCAAATGGGTCGACCCGTCGATAGAGACCGTCGCGTGCGGCAGTTCGGGCAGCGGCATGCCCACGTTCGGCACGTGGGAGGCGACGATGCTCTCGCACTGCTACGAAAACGTCGACTACGTATCGTGCCACACGTACTACAACAACCACGCGCACGACACCGCGACGTTCCTCGCCAACAACCTCGACATGGACTACTTCATAAACAGCGTCGTCTCCGCCATCGACTATGCGAAGGTCGTCGCGCACTCGCACAAGCAGGTCAACATCAGCTTCGACGAGTGGAACGTGTGGTATCACTGCAACGAGGACCCGAACCGCAAGCACATCGAGCGCTGGAGCATCGCGCCTCCGCAGCTCGAGGACGTCTACAACTTCGAGGACGCGCTCCTTATCGGCTCGCTGCTCATCACGCTGCTCCGTCACGCCGACCGAGTGAAGGTCGCATGCATGGCGCAGCTCGTCAACGTCATCGCGCCTATAATGACGCGCAACGGCGGCGGCGCGTGGGCGCAGACCATCTTCTACCCTTACATGCACGCATCCATGTACGGACGCGGAACAGCTCTTGTGACGAAAGTCGACTGCGACAAGTACGACACGCGTCATTATAAGGACGTGCCCTACGTCGACAGCGTCGCAGTCGTCAACGAGGAAAAGGGCGAGTTGACCGTGTTTGCCGTAAACAAGAACCTGACCGACGATATCGTCACGACCATCGACCTCGGCGGATTCGAGGATTACAACTTCGTCGAGCATATCACGATGCATCACGACGACGTCAACGCCGTCAATACGGAGGAAAATCCCTACTTCATCCACCCGCAGTCCAACGGCGTCACCAAGGTCGACGGCCGCCTCGCCGAATCCCTCCTCGGCAAGGCTTCGTGGAATGTGATAAGATTTAAGAAATAAGTGAGTTCTTGGGGGAAGAAAAACTTTTTGAGAAAAGTTTTTCTTCCCCCAAACCCCTATCTTTTCAAAAACTTTTATTACTTTGGGTTATAGCTAAATCCATTATCTGTACGGAAATTTATTACTGATACGCTCCGTTTGGTGCTCGGCTTCGCCTCCGCTTAATATGCCTGCCTCCGCCGGCAAACGGAAACAATATCATCGGTGCGTACTTAAGATAATCAGATTTGGTCCGCTTTTGGAGAGGGTTTGGGGCACCTTTTACCAAAAGGGGCTCCAAAAATTGAAAAAAGTTTTTCTCCCCCTGTTTCTTCAAAAACTTTTGTTATAGACTATGCTTTAGCAAAACGCACGGGAACAATAATCTCGGAGATAGCTTGAGATAATCACTATTTAGTCCGCTTTTGTGAGGGGAGCATCTCCTCACTGCGTTCGGAGCTGCCACACTTTCCGCTTTGCGGAAAGTGTCGGAGGTTTGGAGCGTTAGCGACAAAACTCCCAACTTTCTACAAAAAGGGGCCCCTAAATAAAAAAAGGGGCTCCATCATACTACTCAAACCATGTACGAAATTACTGCTGAATTTTATGATAGCATCAACGCGCACGTCGACTATGCGGGGTGGCGGATTTTATAGAGCGCGTATTTGACAAATACTGCCGCACGCGTCCCGAGCTCGTGCTCGATCTCGGATGCGGGACGGGCACGCTGACGCTCGAGATGGCGCGCCGCGGCTACGACATGACGGGCGCGGACAATTCGCCCGAGATGCTGGCGCGCGCGCGTGAGAACGCCGACGAAGCCGGCGTCGAAAACGTCCTGTGGCTGTGCCAAGACATGAGCGCGTTCGAGCTTTACGGCACCGTCGACGCCGTTATATCGACGTGCGACTCCGTCAACTACCTCACCGACCGCCGCGACCTGCGGCGGTGCCTTGCGCTCATACACAATTATCTCATCCCCGACGGGGTATTCGTATTCGACATCGCGCCGCGCGGCAAATACCGCCATGTCTACGACCGCGACATCGTGATCGAGGACGGCGGCGTCTATTGCGGCTGGCAGACCGAGTATAACGACAAAACGGGACTCGCGCGGTTTTATCTCACCTACTTCGTCCGTGACATCGACGACCCCGACGTCTGGCGTCGTTACGACGAGGTGCAGCGCCAGCGCTGTTACACGGTGCGCGTAATAAAAAACGAGCTTGCCCGCGCGGGATTTGAGGTGCTCGCCGTCTACCGCGACACGGACATGACGCCTCTCGCCGACGGCGACGAGGATAATAACGGCGCTCTCGATCGTATCCACATCGCAGCGAGAGTGAAAAAGACTGCCTCAAGCGGCAACAACGGGCTGTGAAACCGACGCTTGAAATAAAGTGGCGAATGTGATAGAATGTTGACGAATAAAATCTGTAATAAAAGTTTTTGAAGAGAGGGAGGTCCGGAGGGATAGGGACTTTTTTCAAAAAGTCCCTATCCCTCCGGATCGAATACAATCATGATACTTCGAGCCATGACGCGCGACGGAAGCGCGCGCATACACGTAATAGATTCGACCGCAATCGTGAACCGCGGCATTGAGATACACAAGACGTCGGCGACGGCGGGCGCCGCGCTCGGCAGGCTGCTCACGGTCACGTCCGTTGTCGGCTCCATGCTCGGTGACCCCGACGATTCCGTCACCGTGACGCTTCGCGGCGACGGTCCCGCCGGTCTTGTCACCGCCGTCGCCGACTACATGGGCAACGTGCGCGGCTACATCGAAAATCCCGCCGCCGACCTGCCCTTAAACGAACGCGGCAAGCTCGACGTCGGCGGTCTTATCGGACGCGGCGTTTTGCAGATCATACGCGACGCGGGCGGCGAGGAGCCCTACGTCGGCGTAACCGAGCTCGTCACGGGTGAGATCGGCGACGACATCGCCGCCTACTATGCCGGAAGTGAACAGATACCGACGATGTGCGCCGTCGGTGTGCTCATCGCCCCCGACCTGCACTGCCTCGGCGCCGGATGTGTGTTCGTGCAGATGCTGCCGTTCGCCGACGACAGCGTCGCCGCGCGTCTCGAGGAAAACGCCGGCAAGCTGTCGAAGCTGTCGCGCATGTTCGCCGACGGCATGACGTGCGAGCAGATACTCGACATCGCGTGCGCGGGCGTCGAATACGACATCTTCGACGCCATCGACACCGAGTACCGCTGCACGTGCTCGCGCGAAAGGACCGCGCGCGCCGTCCGCTCACTCGGCAAAAGCGAGGTCGAAAAGCTCTTATCCGAGCTGCGCGCGGAGGGCAGGGACGAAACGATCGAGCTCGGCTGCCGTTTCTGCGGGAAAAAGTACGCGTTTTCGCGCGATGACTGCATGAAGCTGTTTTGAGGCGCGGCGCAGTTTGACGCAGACGCGATGCCGGTTGCATCACACTTTTTACAAAGCGACCGCGCCGCCGAACCACTGTCACCACACTTTCCGCGAAGCGAAAAGTGTAAGACGGCTTCGAGTGCAACGAGAAGACGTTACACACACTTTCTGCGTGAGCGAAAACGTGTCGCAGGTCGGAGCATCAGCGACGAACTGCCGCTCACCGCGGTTCAATGTACAGTCTGTCACCACCGGCAACTACCTTTGCACACCTGAAGTGGTGACGTCTTTCACACCTTCGAATAGGTTTTTTGACAAGGGGGACTTTCTCGCAAGAAAGAGATGATCGGGAATGAGGACTTTTTCTTTATAAGAAAAGGTCCTCCCCCGAACCCCCTATCCAAAAGAACACCGCGTTATTATTTCCTGCGAACAGCTCCCTCGCGACGTGTCGATATCGCCGTCAAAACGTCGTGTCTGCGTCTGACGCTGGACGCGCCGTCCAGCGCACGAGCGCGGTGCGCGTAGGTGAGGCTGGGAAGCCTCCGGCTCGTCTCTGTTATTTGGTCGGCGGAGTTTCTGTTTATGTAACCACGAATAAAAAGGGGGACGCAGTCCCCCCTCTACATTAACCGCCGAAAAGCGGCAAAAGCTCGTATACGCTGCGGACCGGTATGACTTCGATGGTATCCGGCAGCGACGCCACATCGGTGCCGCGCTTCGGTATCACTATGCGCGAGAATCCGAGACGCGCCGCCTCACGCACACGCAGCGGCAGACTCGTCACACCTCTGACCTCGCCCGCGAGTCCGAGCTCGCCCACGACTGCAAGATCGAACGGCACCGGCACGTCGCGCAGCGCCGATATGAGCGCCGCCGCGACGGCGAGGTCGCACGCGGGCTCGTCGAGGCGCAGACCGCCGACGACGTTGAGGTAAACGTCAAAGTCCGAGAAGCGCAGACCGAGCCGCTTTTCCAAAACGGCGATGAGCAGATACAGACGCGAATAGTCGAAGCCGTCGGCGGCGCGCTTCGGCGACGGGAACGACGTCTTGACCGTCAACGCCTGAATCTCGGCGATGATGGGGCGCGTGCCCTCCATGCAGCACACTGTGGCGCTTCCCGACACGCCTTTCGGACGCCCCGCGAGCAGCATCGCGGACGGATTCTCGACCTCGCACAGTCCCTTGTCCGTCATCTCGAACACGCCGATCTCGTTCGTCGCGCCGTAGCGGTTTTTGACGGCGCGTATGACGCGGAAATTCTGATGGCGCTCGCCCTCGAAGTAAAGGACGGCGTCGACCATATGCTCGAGCACCTTCGGTCCCGCGATGCCGCCCTCTTTATTGACGTGACCGACGATTATGACAGATACGCCATAATTTTTGGCGAGCGCGCCGAGCGCCTGCGCGCTGTCTCTCACCTGCGAGACGCTGCCCTGCGACGACGGCGTCGACGGACAGTACAGCGTCTGTATCGAGTCTGCGACGACGACGTCTGGCTTCAGCCGCTCGCACTCGGAGAGGATGCGGTCGACGTCCGTTTCGGTATATATGTATAGCTCGTCCGACGACACGCCTAGGCGCTTTGCCCGCAGACGGAGCTGGCCCGACGATTCCTCGCCCGACACGTACAAAACGCGCCGTCCCTGTGACAGTGTGCCGCATATCTGCAAAAGCAGCGTCGACTTGCCGATGCCGGGCTCGCCTGACAACAGCACCACCGAGCCGAGCACGAGTCCGCCGCCGAGCACTCTGTCGAGCTCGCCGCTGCCTGTGCCTGTGCGGACGCTGTCCTCGACGCCCTCGTCACCTATAAGCGACGCCGATTCGCTTCTGACGGCGCCTCTGCGCACAGTCTTGCCCGATTCCTTGCCGCCCGCGGACACCTCTGCCGCCGGTTCCTCATATTTTTCCTCGACGAACGACCCGAACGCCCCGCACTGAGGACACCGCCCCAGCATCTTCGGATACTGATAGTCGCACTTCGAGCATACGTACACGGTTCTTGGTTTCATGTGTCGGTTTTTTCGGGGGAAGTGACTTTTTGAAAAAAGTCACTTCCCCCGGACCCCCATCTTCAAAAACTTTTATTACATATATCATATACAATATATCACAAATTCCGAAGAATTACAATACTTGCCGCGACATCACCGTTTTTCCCGAAGTTTTTTCAAAAAATACGCCCCTCGGTACAAATTCACGATTGCAAAATCCCGCGAGTCGTGATATTATATATGGTGGTCAGTTATGATATACTTATATACTTTTGTAGGAGGATATAAAACCACATGGCTATCAAAAGAAACAAACAGTCGATGGACGGTAACCAGGCGGCCGCTCACGTAAGCTACGCGTTTACCGAGGTCGCGGGTATTTACCCCATCACTCCCTCGAGCCCGATGGCGGACTATGTCGATCAGTGGTCTGCGGCAGGCAGAAAGAACATCTTCGGCAACACCGTCAAGGTCTCCGAGATGCAGTCCGAGGGCGGCGCTGCGGGTACCGTTCACGGCTCCCTCGCGGCAGGTGCGCTTACCACGACGTACACGGCGTCGCAGGGTCTGCTTCTCATGATCCCGAACATGTATAAGATCGCGGGCGAGCTTCTCCCCTGCGTGTTCCACGTGTCCGCGCGTACTGTCGCGGCTCACGCGCTCAACATCTTCGGCGACCACAGCGACGTATATTCCTGCCGTCAGACGGGATTTGCTATGCTCGCGTCGTCCAACCCGCAGGAGATCATGGATCTCGGCGCGGTCGCTCACCTCTCCGCCATCAAGGGCAGAGTTCCGTTCCTTCACTTCTTCGACGGCTTCAGAACGAGCCACGAGATACAGAAGATAGAGGCATGGGAAAACGAAGAGCTCGCCGACCTCATCGACTATGACGCTCTTGCCGAGTTCCGCGCTCACGCGCTCAATCCCGAGCATCCGACGCTCCGCGGCTCCGCCGAAAACGGCGACATCTTCTTCCAGCACAAGGAAGCCGCTAACAAGTACTATAACGCTCTGCCCGAGATCGTTGAGGAGTACATGAACAAGATCAACGAGCGCATCGGCACCGATTATAAGCTTTTCAACTACTACGGCGCTCCCGACGCTGACCGCGTCATCATCGCTATGGGCTCCATCTGCGACGTGACCGAGGAGGTCATCGACTACATGAACGCGCACGGCGAGAAGGTCGGCATCGTTAAGGTGCGTCTGTACCGTCCGTTCCGCGCCGACAAGCTCATCGAAGCTATCCCGAAGACGGCGACCAAGATCGCGGTCCTCGACAGAACGAAGGAACCGGGCGCACTCGGCGAGCCCCTCTACCTCGACGTAGTGACTGCTCTCGCACAGGCAGGCGTCAAGGCGACAGTCGTCGGCGGCAGATACGGTCTCGGCTCCAAGGATACTCCTCCGTCATCCGTATTCGCTGTATACGAGAACCTCGCATCCGACACGCCGAAGAATTCGTTCTCGCTCGGCATCGTCGACGACGTGACGCACACGTCGCTCGAGGAAAAGCCCGCTCCCGACACGGCTCCCGAAGGCACGATCTCGTGCAAGTTCTGGGGTCTCGGCGGCGACGGTACTGTCGGCGCGAACAAGAACTCGATAAAGATCATCGGCGACCACACCGAAAAGTATATCCAGGCTTACTTCCAGTACGACTCGAAGAAGACGGGCGGCATCACGATCTCGCATCTGCGCTTCGGCGATCAGCCCATCAAGGCTCCCTACTACATCACCAAGGCTAACTTCGTCGCATGCCACAACTGCGCATATCTGACGAAGTACGACATGGTTGAGGACATCAAGCCGAACGGCACGTTCCTTCTCGACTGCCCGTGGACCGTCGACGAGCTCGAGGCTCACATCCCCGCAAAGGTGAAGAAGTACATAGCGGAGAACAACATCAACTTCTACATCATCGACGGCACCGGCATCGCCACGAACCGCATCGGCAACGCGAAGGTCAAGAACACGGTGCTTCAGTCCGCGTTCTTCTCGCTCGCCAACATCCTGCCGAAGGCTGACGCTATCGAATACATGAAGAAGATGGCGTACAAGTCCTACATCAAGAAGGGTCAGGCGATGGTCGACCTCAACTACAACGCCATCGACGCCGGCGGCGACGCCTACGTCAAGGTCGACGTTCCCGAATCGTGGAAGAACCCGACGCCGGACGCTAAGGCTCCCGCGTTCGAGTCCGACCGTCCCGAGCTTGACGAGTTCGTAAACGAGATAGTCGAGCCCGTCGACGCTATGCGCGGCGATTCGCTGCCCGTATCCGCGTTCGAAAAGTACGTGGACGGCACGTTCCCGCAGGGCGCAGCCGCATCCGAGAAGCGCGGCGTCGCCGTCAACGTTCCCGTTTGGAACGCTGAAAAGTGCATCCAGTGCAACATGTGCTCGTTCGTCTGCCCGCACGCTACGATCCGTCCGTTCGCTATGACCGAGGAGGAAGCCGCAGCCGCTCCCGCAGACACGAAGTACACGGCAAAGCCCGTCGTTAAGACGAATTACAAATTCACCGTCGCCGTCAGCCCGCTCGACTGCATGGGCTGCGCACTCTGCGTGAAGGTCTGCAAGGTCGGCGCGCTCGAGATGGTGACGAGAGAGAGCCAGCTCGACCAGCAGCCCGTATTCGACTACTGCGTCGCTAAGGTCTCCGAAAAGAAAGAGCTTATAAACAACACCGTCAAGGGCAGCCAGTTCAAGCAGCCGCTGCTTGAATTCTCGGGCTCCTGCGCAGGCTGCGCCGAGACGTCGTACGCTCGCCTTATCACACAGCTGTTCGGCGAGAGAATGTACATCTCGAACGCTACGGGCTGCTCCTCCATCTGGGGCGGTTCGGCTCCGGCTACGCCGTACACGGTCAACAAGGAAACGGGACGCGGACCCGCATGGGCTAACTCCCTTTTCGAGGACAACGCAGAGCACGGCTACGGCATGTACCTCGCTCAGAAGTACCGCCGCGAAGTCCTCGCCGGCAAGGTGACGGAGCTCGTCGCTCTCGAAAATTGCCCCGAGTCACTCAAGGCAGCAGCCGAGGCTTGGCTTGAGTCCAAGGACGACAGCGCTAAGACGGACGAAGTTTCCGCCGCTCTTCTCGCCGAGGCGAAGAAGATCGACTGCGACTGCGAGGTCGGACAGCGTGCGAAGTACATCGTTGCAAACGGCGACATGCTCGGCAAGAAGTCCGTTTGGATCTTCGGCGGCGACGGCTGGGCATACGACATCGGATTCGGCGGTCTTGACCACGTGCTCGCATCCGGCGAGAACGTCAACGTGATGGTATTCGACACCGAGGTCTACTCCAACACGGGCGGACAGGCGTCGAAGGCATCCCAGCTCGGTCAGGTCGCGCAGTTCGCGGCAGCCGGCAAGGCGATCGGCAAGAAGAATCTCGCCGAGATCGCAATGTCCTACGGCTACGTCTACGTCGCGCAGATCGCGATGGGCGCCGACATGAACCAGACAATCAAGGCTCTGACCGAGGCTGAGGCTTATAACGGACCGTCGCTCGTTATCGGCTATGCGCCCTGCGAAATGCACGGCGTCAAGGGCGGCATGACGAACTGCCAGATCGAGATGAAGCGCGCCGTCGACGCCGGCTACTGGCAGATGTTCCGTTACAACCCTGCTAAGAAGGCGACGGGCGAGAACCCGCTCACTATCGACTGCAAGGAGCCGACTGCGGACTACATCGAATTCATCAAGAGCGAGACTCGTTACAGCCGTCTGGCTCAGAGCTTCCCGGAGAGAGCGGAAAAGCTCTTCAACGAAGCGAAGATCAAGGCTGCGGAGAAGTTCAACCATCTTCAAAAGCTCGCAGAGGTGTACAAGTAATATCCGTTCTGCGGAAATACGAAAGGCAGGGATCCCGTCGGGGTCCCTGTTTTTGCGTTTTTATAACTGCCGCCTGTTCCGTTTCACGCCGCATTTTCTGCATTATTTACAGCAGCCACCACATAAGCGCCGCCGCCGCACCCGACGATATGACCCCGACCGCAAACACTATCGCACGCTCCGTCCACATCCTCCGCCTGTCGCGCCGTCTGTACCTGTTCGGCTCCATCTTTTCGCCCACTATCCTCGCCGCCTCGCGTATGATGTCCTCGCGCTTCGTCTTTTTCGGCAGCGGCACGTTCTGCCTGATTATGAAATACGCCGACTCGAACAGCTCGCTGTCCGTATCCTCTATCTTTATCATGCGCCGCTCGCACCCCTTTATCATATAGCGCCCCCTTATTTTCCTTTATGTATATCATTTATATTATTGACGCGCCTGCGGCGCTTATTCGGTCAGCAGCTATTTTCCGACTTTTATTAAATTTTTTGCAAATACCACTTGCAATCGCCGCGATGTCGTGGTAATATAAGATGTTGTCATATACGCGGTGTGCGCTCCCCTCTCAGGCGCCGCTGTCAATACACAAAATCTCACACAGGAGGAAGCAATCGGCATGCCCAACATCAAATCGGCGAAGAAGCGCGTTATCGTTTCCGAGAAGAAAAATCTTCAGAACAGAATGTATAAGTCCGCGCTCCACACGCAGATCCGCAAGTACAATGCCGCGCTCGAGGCAGGCGACAAGGAAGCTGCGTCCGCGATCTATCGCGATACAGTGAAGAAGATCGACCAGGGCGTCGCAAAGGGAATAATCCACAAGAACAACGCGGCGCGCAAAAAGAGCCAGTTCACCAAGGCGCTCGCAAAATTAGCGTAAGTCAATATTGCGTGAAGCCGTCCTTTCGGACGGCTTTTTCTTTCGCCCCCGCGGGACAGTTATAAATACCTTTTTACAAAAAGTCCTTTCTCCCTGTCGCATCCGATAAAACATACCAAAACAAAATTTTTATCACGGCGCGCAGTCGGCACGATTTTCGTCCTGCCCGTGATATGATGTTATCACGACATGAGACGCGAGGTATACAAAAAATGGAAATTTTACAGGTCGAGCCCGTACAGGGAACGAGGTCGGTGATGGAGATACCGATCGGCGACATAATGCCGAACCCGAATCAGCCGCGCCGCGACTTCGACCGCGAGCAGCTTCGCTGTCTGCGCGACAGCATACTGCGCTACGGAATGCTTCAGCCTATATCGGTGCGCGCGTCGTCCGCCGCCTCGGGCAAATACGAGATAGTCGCCGGCGAACGGCGCTACCGCGCCGCATGCGAGGCTGGATTCCTCTATGTTCCCGCGATACTTATCGAAACCGACGCGCAGCGTTCGGCGGAGCTTGCCATAATCGAGAATTTGCAGCGTCAGGACCTCAACATATTCGAGCAGGCGAGCGCAATTTCTTCCTTAATCAATATATATCACATCACGCAGGACGAGGCGGCGGAAAAACTGTCCGTCAGTCAATCCTACGTCGCAAACAAGCTGCGTCTTCTCCGCTTCACCGACGAGGAACGTTCGCTCATAATCGAGCACTCGCTCACCGAGCGTCACGCGCGCGCTCTCCTCCGTCTGCGCGACGACGGCGCGCGTCTGTCCGCACTGCGCCACGTCATCGGCTACGCGCTCAACGTCTCCGCAACAGAGCGTTACGTCGACAGCCTGCTCGCCGCGTCCGTGCCACGTCCGAAGATAAAATTCGCGATAAAAAATCTCCGTCTGTTCTACAACTCCGTTGACAGAGCCGCCGACCTCATACGGTCGTCGGGCGTGCCCGTCGACATCAGACGCGACGAGTCCGCGCAGGGGTGCGTGGTCATGACTGTGACTATCGGCGAACGATCCCCCGCCCCCGACCCGGCATAAACAATTTATCATATTAAATTATTTTTGCTTCCTCCTTTTTCATATATTTCTTCCGAAATGTTTCACGTGAAACGTCAGGGTTCGCCCGGTTTCACGTGAAACATTTTATTATGTCTTGACACGGCGGCGCATATTGACTATAATATGACTATACGGAGGTTCTCTATGGCATACATCATCACATTTGCAAATCAAAAGGGCGGCGTCGGAAAGACTACCTCCGCGGTCAATGTCGCCGCAGCCGTCGCTGCGCGCGGCAAGCGCGTACTGCTGCTCGATATGGACCCGCAGGGCAACACCACGAGCGGAGTCGGTATAGGAAAGCGCGATTTGAGACATACCATGTATGAGGTGCTGCTCGGTCAATGCGCCGCGAAGGAAGCGATAGTCACAACGCGGTACGAAAACCTGTCCGTGCTGCCCGCCAACATCAGCCTCGCCGCATCCGAATTCGACCTCGTCGACATGCCCGAACGTCAGGCACAGCTCGGACGTGCGCTCGCGCCTATCAAAGGCGACTACGACATCATCTTCATCGACTGCCCGCCGTCGCTGGGCATATTGACCATCAACGCGCTCGCAGCGTCAAACGGCGTCATAATCCCGATGCAGTGCGAATATTTCGCGCTCGAGGGACTGTCGCAGCTCATGTTGACGATACGCAAGATAAAGCAGCTCTACAACCGCCAGCTCGAGATAACGGGCATCATGCTGACGATGTACAATCCGCGGCTGAATCTCACGACGCAGGTCGTGGGCGAGCTGAAAAAGTACTACGCGGACAAGCTGTTCCGCACGCCGATACCGCGCAACGTCAAACTGAGCGAAGCGCCGAGCTTCGGCGAGCCGATAATGTACCACGACAAAAACTCAAAGGGCGCGCAGTGCTACATCGACGTCGCTGACGAGATACTGTCGCGCATCTGAGAAAACAGCAACACGAACGAACAGTTTTTTGAAAGGGGGACGCGGAAAAGCCTTACAAAATAGGATTTCCGCGGAAAACCGGTGAAAAAACCATCACTTGGGCGCGGCATCGACGCGATATTCCTCGACAACGCCTCCGGCGCGGAGCCGGGCGGCAGCGTCGTCAAGTTGTCGATATCGACGGTGGAACCGAGACTCGACCAGCCGCGCAAGCATTTCGACGAAGAAAGTCTGCGTCAGCTCTCGGACTCGATAGCGGCGCACGGAGTGCTCCAGCCGATACTCGTATCGGAGACGGAGCGCGACCGCTACGCCATAATCGCGGGCGAACGCAGGTGGCGCGCGGCGAAGCTGGCGGGACTCGACGAGATACCGGCGATAATACTCGACGCGGACGAGGTGTCGGCGGCGGAGATATCGCTGATCGAGAACGTACAGCGCGAGGACTTGAACGCATACGAAGAAGCGGAGGCGTACGAAGCGCTCATCGACCGCTTCGGGCTGACGCAGGATGAACTGTCGGCGCGCATAGGCAAATCGCGGTCGACGGTGACAAACTCGCTGCGGCTGCTCGACCTGCCGGAGTCGGTGGTGCCGTTTCTTCGCTCGGGCGAGATAACGGCGGGACACGCGCGCGCGCTTTTATCGTTGCAAAACGAGCTCGACGTGCCGATACTCGCCGACCGTATCATAGCGGAGGGAATGTCGGTGCGCGCGGCGGAGGCGGCGGCGAAGTCGATGAACAAGACTGCGTCAAGACCGCAGAAAGGCACAGACGGCGAGCTCATCGCACGTGTGAACGTCGACTACGTGCGCGTACTCGAGGACAAGGCGCGCGAGGCGCTCGGCAGACCCGTCACCATCAAGTCGACGGGGCGGAAAAAGACAGTGTCGATAGGGTACGAGGACAACGAGGACCTCGAGGCGCTGCTGCGCGCGCTGTGCGGCGAGATTATTGAAAATATTTGATTTAATTCGGGGCGCTGCCCCGAACCCCGCCTAAGAAACTTCTTGAAAGAAGTTTCTTAGGGATTTTCAAGAACTTTTATTAAACAGGAGAACATCATGTTAGACATCAAATTCGTGCGGGAGAACCCCGACATAGTAAAACAGAACATCAAAAACAAGTTCCAGGACGAAAAACTGCCGCTCGTCGACGAAGTCATCGCGCTCGACGGCGAACGCAGAGCCCACATCGGCGCGCGCGAGCAGCTGCAAGCCGACCGCAACCGCATATCGAAGCAGATAGGCGCGCTTATGGGACAGGGCAAGCGCGACGAAGCGGAAGAGGCGAAAAAGCAGGTGGCGGCGTTCGCGGCAAAGTTGGAGGAAGAATCAAAGCTCGCCGACGAAGCCGAGGAAAAGATGACGGCGATACTGATGCGCCTGCCGAACATCATCGACAAGTCGGTGCCGATAGGACGCGACGACAGCGAAAACGTCGAAGTCGAGAGATTCGGCGAACCCGTCGTACCCGACTACGAGATACCGTACCACACCGACATCATGGAATCGTTCTGCGGCATCGACCTCGACGCCGCGCACAGAGTCGCCGGCAACGGCTTCTACTACCTGATGGGCGACATCGCGAGACTTCACTCGTCGGTCATCTCCTACGCGCGCGATTTCATGATAAATAAAGGCTTCACGTACTGCGTGCCGCCGTTCATGATACGCGGACGCGTCGTTTCGGGCGTCATGAGCTTTTCTGAGATGGACGCGATGATGTATAAGATCGAGGGCGAGGACCTCTACCTCATCGGCACGAGCGAGCACTCGATGATAGGGCGCTTCATCGACCAGATAGTGCCGGAGGGCAACCTGCCGTACACGCTGACGAGCTATTCGCCCTGCTTCCGCAAGGAAAAGGGCGCGCACGGACTCGAGGAGCGCGGCGTTTACCGCATCCACCAGTTCGAGAAGCAGGAGATGATAGTCGTCTGCAAGCCGGAGGAGTCGATGGAGTGGTACGAGCGCATGTGGCGCTACTCGGTCGAGCTGTTCCGCTCGATGGATATACCCGTCCGCCAGCTCGAATGCTGCTCGGGCGACCTCGCCGACCTCAAAGTCAAATCCTGCGATATCGAGGCATGGAGCCCGCGCCAGAAGAAATACTTCGAGGTCTGCTCGTGCTCGAATCTGGGCGACGCACAGGCAAGACGCCTCAAAATACGCGTCAAGGGCGCGGACGGCAAGACGTACCTGCCGCATACGCTCAATAACACGGTCGCGGCGCCGCCGCGCATGCTCATAGCGCTGCTTGAAAACAATTTTCAGGCGGACGGCAGCGTGAAAATACCCGCGTCGCTGCGTCCCTACATGGGCTGCGACGTCATAGTCCCGAAGAAATAAAGCGATGGAAATATTTCTTTACTCATACGAAAACATCGAGTTCCGCAACCCGTTCATCTCGTTAAGGCTCATCGTGTGGGCGCTGTTCGCGGGATTCGTCATAGCGGCGATCATGGCGCTTTACAACAAACGCGTGATCGGTTCGTTCGTAAAAGACATACTCGCGCAGGGCTGCACGTCGGAGAAGGACGCGAAAACGGTGATCGACCTCGGCTACGGCACGGACTGGTTCATCAAAAACGCGCTCCGCACTGACACGGTGCTGCGCAGACTCGTGGTGCGCATTGACGCAGCAACCGAATCGAATCAGGACGCTGACGCAGAAAAAGTGGAGTCGGCGGAATCGAGCACAAAAAAACAAAAGTCTCGCTCACCAAAGCATGAAGTCATCGACTTTTCGACGGCGAAATTCTACATTCCCGAAGAACTCAAATACCGCGCCGAAGTCCGTTACGCGAGCCGGGGCACGGACGTCGTCACATTCTTCATCGGCGTAGTCGTGCTCGCGGCGGCAGCGTTCGCAGCACTGTTCGTCGTACCGGAGCTCATACAGCTGCTCGACAACTTCATCGGCACACTGCGGTAAGAGGTGGGAGAAATGTCAAACTCGAAAAGATTCTTATCCCGTCCGCTTGCCGTGTTCGGGGTGATAGTACTTGCCGCCGCAATAGCGGCGGGAGTCGTGGTAGCGGCGCTTTACGCGTACGGGTTCCGATACATCAAGATACCGTCGCCGGACGGAGGATTTGATAAGTTTTTGGGCATTGTAGACAAAAGCGGCGACCCGCACCGCGGGCAAATAGTGTATTCCAACGGTTTGTCCGCCAACGTCGACTCCGAGACAGGTAAGATCACATACTCGAACGGCGACGTCTACGACGGCGAGATGGAGAACCTGCGCCGCGACGGCAAAGGGACGATCACGTTCAAAAACGGCGACGTCTACACCGGCGATTTCGTCATGGACGAGCTGACGGGACAGGGCACGTACACGTACTCGAACGGCGACGTCTACGAGGGCGGCTTCGTGAACGGCGAGAAAAACGGTCAGGGCAAGTACACGTGGTCGGACGGCAGCGTCTACGAGGGCGGCTTCTCGAAGGACAGGAAAAACGGTCAGGGCGTCTATCACTGGGCTGACGGCAGCAGCTACGAGGGCGAATACGTAAACGATATGAAGCAGGGACGCGGCGTCTACATCTACGCGAACGGCGACAAATACGAGGGCGACTTCGACGGCGACGTCCGGTCCGGCACAGGCACCTACACATGGCAGAACGGGGAATACTACGTCGGCGAGTTCGCGGACAACGCGCCGAACGGCGAGGGCACATATTCTTGGCCCGACGGCAGATCATACAGCGGTCATTTTATAAATGGCGAAATAGTTCGCATAGAAGAGTGACACGCACACTTAAACAGCGTACCTCGTCACACGCTATGCACACGCAGAAATCATATCAAACTAATAACACTGCACGCAGTTGTTCTCATACATCTCCGTGCGGTGTTTTGTTTTACAGTTATATAAGATTTTTCGCGAAGCGAAAACCGCCGCCGTCCAAATGAGGGCAACGAGCCGTCAGGCTTTCAAGTGAACACTACGCGCACCGTGCTCGTGCGATGTGCGGCGCGACACGGCTGGACGCAGACACGACGTTTGGACGGCGATATCGCCGTGCCGCGAGGGAGCTGTTCGCAGGAAATGATAACGCGGTCTGCGCCCTGATCATATTTTGCCGCAGACTGGATAACATCGACGCCACACGGGAGCCTCTTTCGGGTTCGACAAGGGGGACTTTCTTGCGAGAAAGTCCCCCTTGTCAAAAACCTATTCAAAGGTGTGAAAGACGTCACCACGTCTTATGTGCAAAGGTAGCTGCCGGTGGGGGCAGACGGCATAAACATCCGCGGTGAGCGGCAGTTCGCAGCTAACGCTACGACCTGCGACACGTTTTCGCTACGCGAAAAGTGTGGGAGAACCCAGTTATGGGTGCGGTATGTCACTGACGCGAAAAGTAAAAAATAATACTTAATTTTGTGAAATGCACTTGACATACTGCAATTTTTGTGGTATAATATAGGCAGTTGATAAGATATGGTGTATGAAAGTTCATTCCGTAGATGTGGCGGCGAATAAGGCGGCGCGCGGCACATCTGCCGGAACGGTGCATTTGTTGCCGCGCCGTGTTTCTTTTCATTCTTTTCGCAAAAGAATCTCCCCCAAAATCCGAGGATTTTCAAAAATCCCCTTGACAAGTAAATTTCTTTCAGTATATAATAGAACCCGTGTTATGATGTGCTCCGCATACCGGGATGTTATAGCTCCGCATTAAAGCAGAGGAGGTGCCTACACGTGAAGAGAACTTATCAGCCGAAAAAGCTCCAGAGACAGAAGGAGCACGGTTTCATGAAGAGAATGAAGACCGCAAACGGACGCAAGGTCTTGAAGAGAAGACGCGATAAAGGCAGAGCTCGCCTCTCTTACTGATCTATCCGAATTAAAGACCCGCCGTCGTCGGTGGCAACGAAGCTGCCGAGCCTCGGGGGGTTTTTAGTATTCAGTCAAAAAACCGCAATTTTTTACAAAGCATAACGACATTCGACAAAATCAAAACGGGCTATGAAAATACAAACGGTATGTGACAACAGAATTTTCGGACGCGCGTACAGGAAAGGAAAAAAACGCGCCGGACGCTATATCGTCGTCTATGTCATAAAGGGACGCGGCAAATGCTGCCGTCTCGGAATTACGGTGACGAAGGAACGGGGCAGTGCAGTCGTAAGAAACCGCATAAAGCGCATTATCCGCGCCGCGTGGCGCGATGTGGCAGTGCGCTGCACGCTGACGGAAGGCTGCGACGTCATCGTCGTGGCGAGAGACGCCGCCGCAGACGCTAAATCGACAGAGATAGCACCCGAGCTTGAGGACATGCTCGTCGTCCTCGGCGCCGCGGAAAAGAAAACGGAACCGGAACCGAACGAAACAGCTGAGGATGCGGAAGATAAAACCGCATTGACAACAACTATACCTGCTCCGACGGCATCATTGTCCGTAGAAAATGATTAGCCGCGCGCTCATCGCCATAGTCCGCCTGTATCAGCGCTTCATATCGCCGCTCAAACGCGCGCCGACATGCCGCTTTACGCCGACATGCTCGCAGTACGCGATAGAGGCGATAGAGGAGTGGGGGCCGTTTATCGGCGTCATGCTCGCGATGTGGCGCGTTTTGAGGTGCAATCCGTTCTGCCGCGGGGGCTTCGACCCCGTGCCGAAGCGGTACAAAAGGCGGCGACGCAAAAACTGACGCATAACACAGGAAAGTGATCGTTCCATTACCGCGCGGAGCTCGGTCGACCGTGCGGACAGAATCGAAAATGACCGGGAAAAACAATTTACGATATGGAAAAAAAGAAAAACAAGCTCACGACACGCATGTGCCTCCTGATCGCGACGGCGGCGGCGCTCATATTTACGCTCGCGGTGCCGATAGCAGCGGAGACCGAGGCGCCGGCATCCGACAGCGTAAGCGTTGACACGTCGTATGTCGATACTGACGGCGCGTCCGTCACGACATCGGAATTTGAAAGCGTCGTCGCGGAGCTCGACAAGACGTACGAAACCGACGCAAACGGCGACTATGTTTTCGAGTCCGCATCGGGCGGCTTCCGCATACAGGACATATTGCTCGTGCCGATGGGATTCATCATCCGCATCTGCTATGCGGTGACGCACAACTACGCGGCGGCTCTGTTTTTGTTCGCGCTCGTGATGCAGCTCATACTGTTCCCGCTCGGCATCAAGCAGCAGAAGAACATGAACAAGCAGGCGTCGCTCCGTCCGAAGGAAAACGCGATACGCAAGAAGTACGCGGGAAGAACGGACGCGGTAACGCAGAAGAAGATCAACGACGAGATAATGGCGCTCTATCAGCAGGAGAACTTCAATCCCGCGAGCGGGTGCCTGCCGCTTCTCATACAACTCCCGATAATATTCGCGCTGTTCGCCGTCGTAAGGCAGCCGCTGACGTATATAACGCGTCTGTCGTCGGGCGTTATCGCCGCGCTCAAAGCGCAGGTGTCGGCGCTTCTCGGCGCCGGCAACATGACGGTCGGCTATGAGGAGATAAACGTTATATCCTACTTAAAGGAGCACGGCACCGCCGCGCTTCACGGAATGGGAGGCGCAGTCTCGCCCGAGACTATCGAGGCGATGCCGTCGTTTAAGATGTTTGGCGGCGCATTCGACCTGTCCGTTCTGCCGTCGTCGAAGATATGGAGCATATACCTGCTCGTGCCGATACTGACATTCATATTCATGTACGGCTCGATGAAGTTGACGCGCAAATTCACGTATCAGTCGCAGGCGATGCAGGACCAGCAGTCGGCGGCGTCGATGAAGATAATGGATCTCGTCTCGCCGGTGATGTGTACGTATTTTGCGTTCGTGGTCCCGTCCGCGATAGGCATTTACTGGATGTACCGCAACATTCTCGCATTCGTGCAGCAGTTCGTACTGTCGAAGCTTTATCCGACGCCGAAGTTCACGGAGGAGGAGCTGAAGGAAGCGGAGCGCGAATATATGGGCAAGTCGAAGAAGCCGTCCGGCTCGGGGACGAAAACGGAACGCGACCCGAATAAGCCGAAGCCGCGTTCGCTTCACAGGATAGATTTCGACGACGATGACGACGATAACGGCGGAGAGTCGTCAAAGCCTGCGCTTGCGGAGCCGAAAGAAAAGGGCGACTCACCGATAGATTCGGCGCCGCTAAAAAAAGACGATAAATAAAAGAGGACAACGGAGAAAACGGAGATGAAAAAAGAGATAACAGCGACCGGAAAGACGGTCGACGAAGCTCTCGCATCGGCAAAGCAGACGATCGGCGCCGACGTTGAGGGCATAGAGTATGAGATATTGGAGCTGCCGAAAAAGGGACTTTTAGGCATAGGCAGCGCGCCTGCGGTCATTAAAGTGACGTACACGGTGCCGGACCCGAATCCTGCGAAGGTATTCCTCGAGTCGCTGCTCGGCACGCTCGGCATAAATGCTGACGTAACTGTCTCCGATGGTGAAGAGGGCGAGATGTGCCTCGACATCGAGGGAGAGGGCACGGGAATGCTGATCGGGCATCACGGCGAAACGCTCGACGCTTTGCAGTATCTGACGAGTCTTGCGAACACGCGCGGCGCCGACGAGGAAAACAGAAAGCGCCGTGTTACCGTCGACATCGGCGGCTACCGCGAGAAGCGCGCGGAGACGCTGCGCACGCTGGCAAGACGCATGTCGGCGCGCGTGCTCAAATATAAGAGGAGCGTAACGCTCGAGCCGATGAATCCCTACGAGCGCCGCATTATACATTCCGAGGTGCAGAACATAGAGGGCGTCACCACCCACTCCATCGGCACCGATACAGACCGCCGCATCGTGATCTCTCTCGACCGCGGCGAGCAGTGAGATTGAATTTTATATTATATGCAGGGAGAGAGGAAAACTTCTTATAAGAAGTTTTCCTCTCTCCCTGCACCCTCTTTCTTTTCAAGAATTTTTATGATTTTTTCTTTTTGATGAGCGGAGGGCAAAATCTTTTACAGGATGGTTTGGGAACCCGCTTTTCTGAAAGAAAAGGGGGTCCCCATAAACAGTTTATTTACCCACGCAGAATTTGCCGAAGATCTCGCCCAAGACCTCGTCGGTGACGCTTTTGCCCGACAGCGTATATAGCGCGTCGAGCGCGTCGTTCAAGTCCGACGTGACGATGTCCCACATCATGCCGCCCGTGAGAGCGGAAACGGCGCGTTCGAGAGCGCTGTCGGCAGATGCGAGCGCCTCATTTTGGCGCGCGTGGAGCACGACGGCATCGTGACCGAGTCTGATATCGCCGTCGGTGAATGCGTGCTCTATTGCGGACACGAGCGCATCAAAGCCTCCGTCCCCGCGTCCGCGTATGAGCGACGTCGTTATTGGCAGCGCGTCGCGCTCCCTTGCGAGCGCGGTATATTCGTTTATATAGACCGCGTCGTCGCGGTCGATTTTGTTTATGACGGCGATTTTGACAGGCGCTGTGAGCGACATGACCTCGCCGTCCTCGCTCGAGAGCGGCACTGTCGAATCATGCACCGTTATCAAAAGCTCCGCTTTAGAGGCGCTTTTTTTTGCGCGCTCGACGCCGACAGCCTCGATCTCGTCGCCGGGAGTACGGATGCCGGCAGTATCGGAGAGGCGAAGGAGCACACGGCCCGCCGTCACCGATGCGGTGAGCGTATCGCGCGTCGTACCCGCGACGGGGGTGACTATAGCGGCGTCCTCGCCTACGAAGAGATTGTAAAGCGTGCTCTTTCCCGCGTTCGGTCGTCCGCATATGACGGCGTCTACGCCGTCCATGACGGCGCGTCCCGTGCGGTACGTGGACAAGAGCGATTTTGTACGCACCGAAAGCGCACGGCACGCATCGAGAGCCTCGTCTCGGTCGATGTCGGCGAGGTCCTCCTCGGGATAGTCTATCTTAACATTTATGCGGGCAAGCAGAGACACTATTTCCCCGGAAATAGCGTCTACGTCGCGGGACAAAAGCGACATGGCGTCTCCGGCCGTGGCGCGGAGCTGCGCGCGCGTGGCCGCGTGTATGAGGTCACCGACGCTCTCCGCCTCCGACAGCGTGAGCTTGCCGGACGTGAAGGCGCGACGTGTGAACTCGCCGGGCTCGGCGAGTCTTGCGCCCGCGTGAAGGACTGCGGTCAAAACCTCCTCCGTGACGAGGGCGCCGCCGTGGCAGCTTATCTCGACGGTGTCCTCGCCCGTGTACGAGTGCGGCGCGTAAAACACCGTGGCGACACATTTATCG
Organism: uncultured Clostridia bacterium; assembly: GCA_947624945.1. Lineage (GTDB taxonomy): Bacteria > Bacillota > Clostridia > Oscillospirales > CAG-272 > DTU064. The sequence goes on from CANQMJ010000002.1 coordinate 21,918, forward strand.
ACGGTATTGCCGTCGCTGTCGACGATATTGCCGACGCGGGCGTGTGCGTGCTCGGTCTCGCACAGGCGCTTGACGCGCGTCACAAACACGCGGTCGGCAACGTCGACAGCGTCCGTGCCCGATATTCTTATTACCGCGATGCCGCCCGTCCCTCTCGGCGTCGAAATCGCGGCGATAGTGTCTGTCATTTTGGGTAGTTTATGGGTGGTGGGGGGAGGACCCTTTTTCTTATAAGAAAAAAGGTCCTCCCCCCACGCCCCCCTCTCCTATAAAGAATTTTTATGACTTCTTTTGTTTTTGTCGGTATCAATATAATATCGCGAACGGGGAGATGTGTCAAGTATCAGGAAAGATTAAGTGAAAATTACACAGACGGAAAAATTTTGAAACGGAGTTTGCTTTACTATGAAAGTTTTCGCTTGCTTAAAGCAACTTTATATATAATACCTCTTGAAAAAAAGTCGGATTTGTGGTACAATGTAGGGTAGCAATATAATGGTGAAAAACGGGAAAAAATGTTTCAGAACGAGATTGATAACATATGGAATGCGGTAAAGGAGGAGCTGAAAAAGCGATTCGCGCCGTCCGCGTATGACTTGTGGGTCCCGGTCTTAAAGCTGATAACGATAGACGATGACAAAGCAGTTTTGACATGCGACAGCGAATTCAAGCTCGGGATAATAAAGAACCGGCACATAAACAAAATAGAGGACGCGTTTGAAGCCGTGCTCGGTTACCGCGTCGAACTGGACATATCCGCAACCGAGACGGAAACGAAGCCGAAAGATGAAGTAAGCATAGCGGCGAAAGATACGGCGTCGCTCGCAAACGTCAAAAACGTCCGCGACATCGACCTTGACGACGTAAAGACCGACAACTTCCTCTACCACGCCGAATACACGTTCGACAACTTCATCGTCGGCGGGTCGAACAAGTTCGCGCACGCGGCATGCGTCGCGGTAGCGAAGGACCCGGGCGAATCATATAATCCCCTTTTCATATACGGACCGAGCGGACTCGGCAAGACGCATCTGATGTACGCGGTCACGAACGAGATATGGCGGCGCAATCCGAAAATATCGCTCGTATACGTCAAGGGCGAGCAGTTCACGAACGAGCTCATCGAGGCGATATCGACAAAGAGCACGTCGTCGTTCAGGGAAAAATACAGAAACACCGACGTGCTCCTCATCGACGACGTGCAGTTCATAGGCGGCAAAGAGTCGACGCAGGAGGAAATGTTCCACACCTTCAACGCACTTTACGAGAATCACAAGCAGATAATCCTCACCTCCGACCGTCCGCCGAAGGAGATAAAGGTCCTCGAGGACAGACTCAAAACGAGATTCGAGTGGGGACTTCTTGCCGATATACAGCCGCCGGACCTCGAGCTTCGGTCGGCAATAATAAAGAAAAAGAGCGAGGCGATGGGACTCGAGCTGTCGCCGGAGGTGATAGCGTATCTCGCCGACAGGCTCAAGAGCAACATACGCCAGATAGAGGGCGCGCTGAAACGGCTCAAGGCGATGTCGTATCTGTCGGGTACGAAAATTACCGTCGACGTCGCGGCGCGGAGCCTCTCCGACATCGTATCCGAAGAAATACCGCTCTCATCGAAGATATCGAGGGTGATAGGCGAGGTATCGAGCAAGTACGGATTCGAGGAGGCAGACCTCAGAGGCAAAAAACGGACGCAGGAGCTCGCATGGGCGCGTCACGTCGCGATATATATACTGCGCGAACGCACAGACATGTCGTGGTCGGCGATAGGGGCCGAGTTCGGACGCGACCACTCGACGATAATGGCGTCGTATAAGATAGTGGCGGACGAGATAGAGTCGAACCCGTCGTTCGCGGTCGAAATGAACGAGCTACTCAACGACGTCGATATTTGACGCGATATAGGATCAAATCCGTATCATTTTGCGCCGTTTTGCCATATAATGTAAAATATTACAGATAAATTCATATCGGCGGGTGTGGAATGTCTATTCGACAAACGTATATTTTCAACAATCTGTGGAAAAGGGTGTGGAAAACTCAAATCGAGTGGGGAAACAGATGTGAAAACAAGCGTGTCGAAAACGGAAAATCGAGCAAAATATAGCGCGCCGCGGATGTGAAAAAAAATACTTTATCGGTCAAAATCGGTGTTGAAAACACGTTTTCGGCGCAAAAATCGGAGTATTCGGCGATATTACTAAAAAAGTTTCCCATATTTTATAAATGTTTCAAACATGCAACGAGCCGTGATCTCAACAGAAAGCAAAACGCGGAGACAGTCGAAAAAATCAGCGTTTTTGGACGTCTCAGAGTTTTCCACACAGTCAACACGACTACTACGATTACTACTGCTAATAAAAATAAATATTTATGTATGTAAGACAGACAAACACGGATAGAGAAATTTTCAACATAATACGTTGAAACATTCAGACAGATACAAACAGACATAAAAACAGTTATTGATATTATGCAGAGACATCATTAAACGTGCTAAAATAAAATAGCCATAAAAGTTTTGAACACATATAGTATCAGGAGAAACTTTTTTATTTGCGGAGCCCCTTTTTGTAGAAAGGTAGGAGTTTTGTCGCTTACGCTCCAAACCTCCGAACACAGTGAGGAGATGCTCCCCTCACAAAAGCGGACTAAATAGTGCTTATCTTAAGTTCGCTCGAAAAATTTTGTTATCTAAAAAACACAGCAAAATAAAAAAATGTCATAAAAGTTTTTGAATGAGTTAGGTAGTTTGGCGCAAGCGCCAACCTACGGCACATTTTCGCTGCGCGAAAAGTGCGGGGTTCGGGGGAGTTTTGTCGCTTACGCGCCAAACCTCCGACACTTTCCGCAAAGCGGAAAGTGTGGGTCAAAAGCAGGGATTTCACTAACACGATAAATAAAAATAAGTCATAAAAGTTTTTGAACACATACAGTATCAGGAGAAACTTTTTTATTTGCGGAGCCCCTTTTTGTAGAAAGGTAGGAGTTTTGTCGCTTACGCTCCAAACCTCCGACACTTTTCGCAAAGCGAAAAGTGTGGCAGCTCCGAACGTAGTGAGGAGATGCTCCCCTCACAAAAGCGGACTAAATAGTGTTCATCTTAAGCTATCACTGAAGATATTGTTTCCGTTTACTTAAATAAAACAAAATAAAGTAATAAAAGTTTTTAAAGAGGAGGTTCGGAGGAGAAACTTTTTTCAAAAAGTTTCTCCTCTGAGAAATCAAACCATGAAATTAGTTTTCGAAAAGACGCCGCTGATCGCGGCGGTGACGCCGGCGATGAACGCGACGTCGAACAAGAACACGCTGACGGCGATAGACGGGCTTCTGTTTGAGGCGAAGGAAGGCGGCGGCGAGTGCGTCATAACCGCCTACGACAACGAGAAAGGCATACGCACGTCGGTCGAGGCCGAGGTCAGGGAGCCCGGAAGCTATATAATAAACGCGCAGAAGTTCTTCTCCATAATCAGAATGATGCCGAACGACGAGATCACCGTCACCGTCAGCGATAAAATGAACGTGAAAATAGAGAGCGGACGCAGTAGCTTCGAGCTGCACGCGCTGCCCGGCTCCGACTTCCCATCGCTGCCTACACTGTCCGGCGACCGCGGATTCGTCGTCGCACAGCATATCATGAAAAAATTCATCGCGCAGACGTCGTTCGCGATAGCGCAAAAGGATCAGCGCCCCATCTTCACCGGCGCTTACTTCCACGTAACTAAGGACGGCATGACCGTCGTCGCATGCGACGGAAACAGACTGTCCCGCTGCCGCACGAGCGGCGGCATCGCGGGTCACGGCGAGGACGATATCCCCGAGATGAACTTCAACGTTCCCGGCAAAACGCTGTTTGAGCTCGGCAAGCTGCTCGCCGATTCGGAGGATACGATGAGAGTGTCGCTGACGAGACGCCACGTCATTTTCACGGTCGGCAATATCGTGTTCTTCTCGCGCCTCATCGACGGCGAATACATCGACTACGAGAGAATAATCCCGAAAACGCATGAAACGACGGTCGAGATCGACAGAGCCGAACTCGTCGCGTCGCTCGAACGCGCGTCCCTTATGATAGAGGAAAAATCGGGCGGCGCAAGAGGTCACGTCGCGTGCACGTTTACGGGCGATAAGCTCGCGATAAACGCCGACAGCGTCTCCGGCTCCGTGTACGATGAAATACCGATCTCCATGTCGGGCAGCGATATCAGGATAGGCTTCAACTGCCGCTTTTTACTCGACGCCGCAAGAGCTGCCGACGCCGAAACGGTCAAGATCGAGCTCACCTCGCCGCTCATGGGCGTATGTATAACAGATAATGATCCCGACCGCGCAGAGGACGAGGGCGACTTCCTGTTCTTTGTCATGCCGGTAAGGATGAAGGACTAAAATTTTCTTCGGAGAGAAATTAAGATAATCAGATTTGGTCCGCTTTTGTGAAGGGAGCGTCTCCTCACTGCGTTCGGAGCTGTCACACTTTCCGCTTTGCGGAAAGTGTCGGAGGTTTGGAGCGTAAGCGACAAAACTCCCACCTTTCTACAAAAAGATTCTCCATGCAACAACCGATAGTGATGATTAAAAGGACAATAAAATAAGGTTTTCGGAGCGTCGATTAGATAATCGGTTCAGATTAGCTTTTTTAGAGGAGCACGAAGTAGTTTGGCGCATCGCGCCAAACTACGACACTTTTCGCAAAGCGAAAAGTGTAGCAGTGCCAAACTTCTTTCTAAAAAAGGTTCCTCGCAAACAAAATGATCTGTAAAACAATCACATACCGCGACTTCCGCAATATCGAAGAAGGCACGCTTACGTGCTCGCCCGGCGTAACTATCCTCTACGGCAAAAACGCGCAGGGCAAAACGAATATGCTCGAGGGCGTTTATATGTTCGCGCAGGGCAAAAGCCACAGGGCAAGGGTCGAGTCGGAGCTTATCAGATTCGGCGCGGATGCGGCGTATATTTCAATGAAATATCGTTCGGACAAAAGCGCCGCTGCCGAATCCGAGCTGTCGATGACGATAGAGCGCGGGCACAGAAAGACGCCGTATAAAAACGGTGTGCGGCTCGACAGAATGTCGGAGATGATAGGCAATTTCCGCGCCGTGCTGTTTTCGCCCGAGCATCTCTCGATCGTGAAGGGCGCGCCGTCGGAGAGGCGGTCGTTTCTCGACGTTGCAATATCGCAGCTCCGCCCCGTTTACGTGCGGACGCTGCAAAGATACAACGCCATACTTCTTCAGCGCAACGCGCTTTTGAAGTCCGCAGCGCGGCGCGGCGCACGTCCCGATGCGGTACTCCTCGAGTCGTGGTCGGAGCAGCTCTCGGAATATGCGGCAAAGATCGCGGTGATAAGAGCGGGATATGCCGATAAGCTGTCCGATATCGCGTCCGAGCTTTACGCGGACATGACGGGGAAGCGCGAGGATATAAAGATCTCGTATCACGGCACATCTCGGATAGGCGGCGACTACGGCGACGAGGAAAGGGTGCGCGACATCTACCGCCGTCAGCTCACGGAGAATACGGAGCGCGAGATCATGCTCGGCGCGACGCAGTACGGCATACACAAGGACGATGTTGACATCTTCATCGACGGGAAAGAGGCGAAGCTTTACGCGTCGCAGGGTCAGCAGCGCAGCATCGTGCTCGTTTTGAAGCTTTCTGAGGGCGAATATTCTCGGCGTCAGACGGGCGAGTACCCGGTCCTCTTACTTGACGACGTGCTCTCCGAGCTCGACACGCAGAGAAGAGCATACGTCATGGGCGGTATAAAGGACAGGCAGGTAATTATCACATCGTGCGATATGTCGGCGCGGCGGCGGGTGAAGGACTGCGTCTGTTACAGCGTCAGAAACGGAAAATGGAGCGAGACATGATATGTATATACACGTAGGCAACGGCAGGCTCAGACGCGCGGAGGAAATAATAGGCGTGTTCGATATGGACACGTCGACGGTCGCCGACGATACACGCGAATTTTTGGCGCGGTCGCAGCGCGAGGGCAGAGTCATCGCGACGACGTATGAGCTGCCGCGCAGCTTCATTCTGACGTGCGACGATATGGTGACGATATCGCAGCTTTCGCCGAACGCTCTCGGCGGAAGGATAGGATAAAAACTAAGGATAGTTTATGGATAGAGATAAAATACGTAAACTATATATTGAGGGCAAGGTCAAATGGACCGTGCACGGACTCGAGAGGATGCAGGAAAAGGATATCAGTATGGACGATATCGAAAACTGCATTATGAACGGAGAAGAAATTGAGGATTATCCCTACGATTATCCTTTTCCAAGCTGTCTTATCTTCGGATACGATAAAAACGACTGTGTGATACACACCGTTGTCGGTGCGAATGATAATGAGCTTTATATTATAACCTCATATAGACCGAGCACCGATATATTTGAAGCTAACCTTAAAACGAGAAAGGTAAGAAAGGTCTGAATATGTGCATGTATTGTAAATGCACAGACACTGTGCCGTCGGTGACGACGCATGTCGTGAACTATAAGAACTGCATCATCGTAATCAAAAACGTTCCGTGTATGGAATGTGCGGGATGCGGCGAGCGGTACTATTCCAATGAAGTTGCAAAGCGACTCGACGTACTCGTGAGTATGGCAAAGCAGCTTATGCAGGAGATTTCGGTCATAGATTACACGAAATCGGCTTGAAGAAGTCCCCGCGAAAACTTTCACTAAAACAATATTATAAAAATTCTTGAAGATTCCAAAGGAACTTATTATAAGAAGTTCCTTTGGCGGGGTTTGGGGCGGCGCCCCAAATTAAATTAAAATCGAGGCAATAAATGGCAGAGGAAACGGAAGTAAGAGAAGGCGCCGTGACGGGCGTTTACAATGAAGACCAGATACAGGTGCTCGAGGGGCTCGAGGCGGTAAGAAAGCGTCCCGGCATGTACATCGGCACGACGTCGGTGAGGGGACTTCACCATCTCGTATACGAGATCGTGGACAACTCCATAGACGAGGCGCTTGCGGGCGCGTGCGATTTGATAATAGTCACGCTCAACCGCGACGGCAGCGTCACGGTACGCGACAACGGACGCGGCGTCCCCGCGGGCATACATCACAAAATGGGCATCCCGACCGTCGAGGTCGTATTCACTATCCTTCACGCCGGCGGCAAGTTCGGCGGCGAGGGCTACAAGATAGCGGGCGGTCTGCACGGCGTCGGCGCGTCTGTCGTAAACGCGCTGTCGGAGTGGATGGAGGTCGACGACAGAGTCGGCGGAAAGAGATACACGGAGCGGTTCGAACGCGGTCACGTCGCGCGCGAGTTCGCCTGCGTCGGCGACGTCGATGAAAAAGAGCACGGTCTGACGGTCACGTTCATGCCCGACTCGGAGATATTCGAGGTCACGGAGTTCGACCGTGAGACGCTTCTGACGCGTCTGCGCGAGCAGGCGTTCCTGAACGCGGGGCTCGCGCTCGAGCTTCACGACGAGAGATCGGAGAGCGAGGACGAGTATTTCACGCAGAGATTCTGCTATGAGGGCGGCATCAAGAGCTTTGTCGAGTTCATCGACAACGACAGGGCCATCGACGCGCTCCATCCCGACGTCATCTACATGCGCGACGAGAAGCCTGACCGCAACATGTCGGCAGAGGTCGCGATGAGGTACAACAACAGCTACAACGAGATGATACTGACGTTCGCGAACAACATGTCCACGATCGAGGGCGGCACGCACGAGACGGGATTTAAGTCGGCGCTGACGAAGGCGGTCAACGCGTATGCGAGAAAGTATAAGCTCTTAAAGGATTCCGACAAAAATTTCGTCGGCGAGGACCTGCGAGAGGGGCTTACGGCGATAATCTCGGTGAAGCTGACGGACGCGCAGTTCGAGAGCCAGACGAAGGCGAAGCTCGGAAACTCCGAGGTGCGCACGTTCGTGGACAACCTCGTGACGCGAAAGCTGTCGGACTATCTCGAAGAGAATCCCACTTCGGCGAAGATAATAGTCGACAAGGCTCTGCTTGCGGCGCGGACGCGCGAAGCCGTCAGAGCGGCGCGCGAGCAGACGCGCAAGAAGTCGTCGATGGAGGGCTCGACGCTGCCCGGCAAGCTCGCCGACTGCCGCGAGCGCAATATAGATTATAACGAGCTGTTCCTCGTAGAGGGAGATTCCGCGGGAGGCATTGCGAAAACGGGCCGCGACTCGCTTTATCAGGCGATACTGCCGCTGCGCGGCAAGGTTTTGAACACGGAGCGTTCGCGTCTTGACAAGGTTTACGCGAACGTGTCCATAATCCCCATCGTGCAGGCGCTCGGGTGCGGAATCGGCGAGGAATTCGACATATCGAAGCTGCGGTACGGGAAAATAATCATTATGGCGGATGCCGACGTTGACGGCTCGCACATACGCGTCTTGCTTTTGACGTTCTTCTTCCGCCACATGCGCAAGCTGATAGAGGAAGGTCACGTATATTTCGCGCATCCGCCGCTATACGAGCTGACGAAGGGCAAGAAAGTGAAGTACGCGTACTCGGACGCTGAGCGCGACGCCGTGATCGCCGAGATGGGAAGCTGCGAGATAAAGCGCTTCAAAGGTCTCGGCGAGATGAGCGCGAAGCTTTTGTGGCAGACGACGATGGATCCCGAATCGCGCATTATCCTCCGCGTCACAATCGAGGACGCGATAGCGTGCGATAAAATTTTCACTATCCTGATGGGCGATAAGGTCGAACCGCGTAAGGATTTCATCGAAGCTAACGCCAAATACGCCGACGCGGATATGCTGGATATTTAATAGTCTTTTCGCGGGGAAGAAACTTTTCGAGAGAAAGCTGGCTTTTCCTTCGGAAAAGCTCCCCGCACCCCAACTTCAAAAGCTTTTATTACAAGTTTTTGAAGTTTGAAGATACGAAAAATAGAAAAAAGTAAGAAAAGTTTTTGAGGAGGGTCCGGGAGGGACTTTTTACAAAAAGTCCTTCCCGGGAAATCATGAAAGAACAAGAAAGAGTAGATTTTCCTGATCAGAAGATAATAGACGTCGAGATGCATGAGGAGGTCAAGAAGTCCTTTATTGCGTACTCGATGAGTGTTATAACGAGCAGGGCGCTGCCTGACGTAAGGGACGGCATGAAGCCGGTGCAGAGGCGAATTTTATATTCGATGTTCGAGGAAAAATTCACCTACGACCGTCCGATACCGAAGTCGGCGAAGATCGTCGGCGCCGTCATGGGTAATTATCACCCGCACGGCGACTCGTCGATTTATTTTGCGCTGATCAGAATGGCGCAGCCGTTCTCGTATCGTTATCCGCTCGTATTCTGCGATTCCAACTACGGTACCGTAGACGGCGACCCGCCGGCTGCGATGCGTTACACCGAGACGAAGCTCGCGAAGCTGGCGGATGAAATGGTCGCCGACATCGGCAAGGACGTCGTCGATTTCAGACCGAACTACGACAATACGCTGAAAGAGCCCGTCGTTTTGCCGTCGCGTTTCCCGAATCTGCTCGTCAACGGCAGCATGGGCATCGCGGTCGGTATGGCGACGAACATTCCGACGCACAATTTAGCCGAGACGATAGACGGCACGCTTTATCTGATGGATCACCCCGATGCGACGACGGGCGAGCTGATGCAGTACATCAAGGGCCCCGACTTCCCGACGGGAGCGATAATATACGGCACGTCGGGCATTTATGAGGCGTATGCGACGGGACGCGGGCATATCACCGTCCGCTCGCGGTGCGAGATAGACGAGGAGCATCACCGCATCACCGCGACAGAGATACCGTACGGCGTAAACAAGAGCGAGCTTGTCAAGTCGATATGGGCGCTCAAGGAAGAAAAGCGCGTCGACGGCATGACGGGGCTCCGCGACGAGTCGGGACGCCACGGCATGAAGATAGTCATCGACTACCGCCGCGACGTCAACCCGCAGGTGCTCTTAAATCAGCTTTTCCGCTACACGCAGCTCCAGGACACGTGCGCGGTCAACATGGTCGCGCTCGTCGGCGGCGAGCCGAAGACGTGTACGCTCAAGGATATCCTCGTCGAGTACATCAAGCATCAGGAGGACGTCGTAACGAGGCGGCTCCGCTTCGATCTTGCGCGCGCGAAACGCGAGGCGCACATATACGAGGGTTACAAGATCGCGCTCGACTACATTGACGAGATAGTGAAGCTCATACGCGCCGCGTCCTCCATCGCGGATGCGAAGATATCGCTCTGCGACCGGTTCGGTCTTGACGACGTGCAGGCGCAGGCGATAGTGGACATGACGCTCGGCAGACTGACGGGTCTTGAACGTCAGAAGGTCGAGGACAGGCTCGCGAAGCTGTACGAGGAGATAGACTATATCGAGGGAATACTCGCCGACGAAAATAAGCTCAAAGCGCTCATCAAGTCGGAGATGACGGCGATACGCGACAAGTACGCGGACGAAAGACGCACCGAGATCGTGCCGGTCGAGGACGAAATTCTGACCGAGGACCTCATCGAGCGCCACAACTGCCTCATCACGGTCACGCACGCCGGCTACATCAAGCGCCAGCGCGCCGACGTCTACTCCGCGCAGAGACGCGGCGGCAAGGGCATCATCGCCATGTCGACGAAAGAGGAGGACTTCATCGAGCGCGTCATCGCGGCGGACAGTCACAGCGATCTGTTGATGTTCACCGATACGGGCAAGGTGTTCACGCGCCGCGCATATCAGATACCAGAGTCGGGACGCACGTCGCGCGGTACGAATATAGCGAATATAATCGAGCTCGAGCAGGGCGAAAGCGTGACCGCGTTCGTCACCGTCAACGACGCTGACGGCGACGGATACAAGAACGGTTATCTTGCGATGGTGACGAGAAACGGCACCGTCAAGCGCACACCGCTTTCCGAGTTCGAGTATCAGCGCAAGGGCGGCAAGCGCGCCATCACGCTCGAGGACGGCGACGAGCTCATGTTTGTCGGCTGCACGGACGGCGAACGCGATATCATAATCGCGTCGTCGTCGGGACGCGCCGTCAGATTCAGCGAGAGCGGCGTCCGCAGTCAGGGCAGGACGGCGAGAGGCGTCCGCGGCATCCGTCTGCGCGAGGGCGAGCGCGTCGTCGGCGCGACGATAGTCGAGCCGGGCAAGACGCTCCTTACGATAACGGAGAACGGATTCGGCAAGCGAACGGAGTTCGATCTGTTCGAGGTCAAGAACCGCGGCGGACTCGGCATATTCTGCCACAACATCACGCCTCGCACGGGCGCGCTCGTCGGTATCGCGTCGGCGGGCGAGGACGAAGACATCATGCTCATCACCGACACGGGCGTCATGATACGCACGCATGCGGGCGACATAAGCACGTACCGCCGTGCGGCGTCGGGCGTTATCGTGATGAGGACGGGCGATTCGAAAGTGGCGAATTTCGCGGTCGTGGAACGCGACGACGAAGCCGAGGTCGCATCGGTTGAGCTCACCGAGCAGGAAGAAGCCGTCGACGATGTAAACGATGCAGACGATGAAGTCGACGTCGATGAAACGAGCATCGACGACACGAACGATAATGAATGATAAAAATAAGTCGGTAAAAGTTTTTGAAAAGGGGGGTGCAGGGAGCTTTTCCGAAGGAAAAGCCAACTTTCTCCTGAAAAGTTTCCCCCTGCTCCTGACCCTTCTTCTCCTCCTGACGTCCTGCGCGGGCGGGGTGCCGGAGGATGAAGCGGCGGGGATAGTAAGCGAGCTGGTCGAAGCGTCGCTGCCGCTCAACGAGATATATTTCGGAGAGGGGATGCCGGTCGAGGAGGACGGTTACGGTGCGTACAGGGCCGTGACGGACGATGCGCCGTATCTGACGGAGGCGGCGCTGCGCGAGGCGACCGAGGCTGTATTCACGGGCAGCTATTCCGAGTATCTGTTTGGGATGTTTCTGACCGGTTACAGCGACGACGACGTGGACGGCGTCGTGTACGCGCGGTATGTGGAGAACGGCGACAGGCTGTCGATGCGAGTCGCGGGAGATGTGGAGAAAATTCCCGCGCGCGAGTATGACATGGATTCGATCGTGATAATCCGCACGACGAAGGACACTATCGAGGCGGAGATCACGTCCGATGACGGCACCGTCGTCGACGTGACGGCGCGGCTCGAGGACGCCGGCTGGCGGCTCGATTCCCCTACGTATTAAGCGGGTGGTTTTCGCGAAGCGAAACCGCCGCAGAACAAGCTTCACCACACTTTTCGCGAAGCGAAAACGTGTAGTAGCTCCGAACGTAGTGAGGAGATACCGGCTTCGCAGCTTCACGTTTGCGCACCTCGCTCGTGCGCTGACGGCGCGACACGGCTTGACGCAGACACGACGTTTTGGCAGCGCACTCGCCGTGCCGCGAGGGAGCTGTTCGCAGGAAGTGTTGACGCGGTCGGAGCCCCGATGCCTTTTTTGCCGCAGACTCGATAACAACGTAGGCATGTAGTGCCGCTTTCGGGGATCATTAATGGGGCTGGGAGATTCCGCTTGCGGAATCTCCGGAAGTTGTCTTTGACAACTTCCACTTTCACCGACACTGGAAAGAGTCCCTTAATACGCGTGTATTCGTCGAGCGAAGGACGAAATAGCCACCTTATGCTGTGAGCATATAAAAAATTCACATTGATTTGTGAAAAAACACTTGACAGATTGCAAATTTTGTGGTATAATATAGGCAGTTCAAGAGAAATAGTGTTCTCCCACACTTTTCGCGAAGCGAAAACGTGTCGCAGGTCGTAGCGTTAGCTGCGAACTGCCGCTCACCGCGGTTCAATGTGCGTTGCACACCGACCGGCAGCTACCTTTGATTACCTGACGTGGTGACGTCTTTCACACCTTTCAACCGGTTTTTGACAAGGAGGACTTTCTCGCGAGAAAGTCCCCCTTGTCGAACCCGAAAGAGGCTCCCGTGTGGCGTCGATGTTATCCAGTCTGCGGCAAGAAATGCTTCGGGGCGTAGACCGCGTTATCATTTCCTGCGAACAGCTCCCTCGCGGCGTGTCGACTGCGTCGTCGAAACGTCGTGTCTGCGTTTGACAATGGGTGCGTCGGGCATCACACGAGCGCGGTGCGCGTAGGTGAAACTGCGAAGCCTTACGGCGGCAGTTCGTCGCTATCGCGCCGACCTGCGACACGTTTCCGCTGGCGCGGAAAGTGTGGCGTTGCCATTACTTGGACGGCGGTAGGGGACGTATAAATTTTCATCTTTAGAAAAAATAGAAAATGGTATTGATTTTTTTCCGTGTATCTGTTACAATAGAGAAAACAAATGTTCGGTTTAGGAGAAAATAAAAGCTATGGCAAAGTCAAAGAAAACGGCGCCGGTAAAGGTCGCGCCGGCGGACGATAAAAAAAAGGCGCTCGAAGCGACGCTTTCACAGATAACGAAGGATTACGGCAGCGGCGCTATAATGAAACTCGGCGAAACGCAGAACATGAACGTGTCCGCGTCGCCGTCCGGGTCGATAACGCTCGACCTCGCGCTCGGCATCGGCGGTTACCCGAAGGGGCGCATCATTGAGATATACGGTCCCGAGTCGTCGGGTAAAACGACACTCGCGCTGCACGCGATAGCGGAGGCGCAGAAGGCGGGCGGCGAGGCAGCGTTCATCGACGCGGAGCATGCGCTCGATCCCGTTTATGCAAAGGCGCTCGGCGTCGATATAGATCAGCTCTTGGTATCACAGCCCGATTCGGGCGAACAGGCGCTCGCCATCACGGAGGCGCTCGTTCTGTCGGGCGCGATAGATATGATCGTTATCGACTCGGTGGCGGCGCTCGTGCCGCAGCAGGAGATCGAGGGTGAGATGGGTTCCGCGACGGTCGGCATGCAGGCGCGTCTGATGTCGCAGGCGCTGCGCAAGCTGTCGGGTTCGATAGCGAAAACGAACTGCATCGTCATTTTCATCAACCAGCTCCGTGAAAAGATAAACGTCATGTACGGCAACCCGGAGACGACGACGGGCGGTCGCGCGCTCAAGTTTTACGCGTCCGTGCGTCTCGACGTGAGAAGAGTCGAGGCGATAAAGAACGGCTCCGAGGTCGTCGGCGGCAGGACGAGAGTCAAGGTCGTCAAAAACAAGGTCGCGCCGCCGTTCAAGACGGCGGAGTTCGATATGCTGTACGGTCACGGCATATCGAAGTCGAGCGAGCTCGTCGACCTCGGCGTCGAGGCCGGCATCATACAGAAGAGCGGGTCGTGGTTCTCGTATGACGGCAACAGGCTCGCGCAGGGACGCGACGCGGCGAGAAAGGCGTTTGAGTCCGATCCTGCGCTCGCGGAAGAGGTCGAGAAAAAGATAAAGGACAAGTACATAAACGAGGCCGCGGAGGGCGGCGAAAACAGCGATATTGACGATATCGACGACGACGAGCTCGATATAAGGCTGCTCGACATGGACGGCGACGTCGACGGCGAGGACGATATATAAGCTTTGAGCATTCGTATCGCGGACATTGTAAACGGCAATTATACGGTGACGGTCACGATGACGGATCCGGACGCGGACGGGGCGCTGCTGTCGTGCCGGGTTCTGTCGCGGTTTTGGCGCGGTCACATGCACCGTATCGGCGACGTCATCGACGATGCGGAAGCGGAGGCGATAGTGGATGCGGCGAGGGTGTGCGACGGTGTAGAGGTCGGTATGCGGCTGCTCGGGTATCGGGACAATTCGCTGCGCGGGCTGTCAAAGAAGCTGAGAGAACGCGGGTTTGACCGCGATGTCGCGGACATGGCGGCATCGGAGCTTGAAGCGATGGGGGCGATAGACGAGAAACGTCAGATCGCGCGGCGCGGACGCGAGTTTGCGGAGCGGAAGCTGCGCGGGCGGCGGCGCGTCGCCGCCGATTTGTGTGCGCTCGGCTATGAGCGCGGGCGCGTCGAGGAGTGGCTGTCGGAATGCGGCATCGACTTCGGCGCGATATGCGCGCGTGCGATAGAGAAAAAAGGCGGGGTGCCCGAACGCGGGGACGCGGACGGGAAACGGAGGCTGCTGTCGTATCTTTACCGTCAGGGGTTTTCGTCCGAGGATATCAGGCGCGCGGTCGGAATAGTGAATGAGGAGAAAGTTTGAAACAAAAGCACAATAGCCGAAGAGAAAAAAGTGCATGACAAAGAAGACTGTCGCAAGGGCAGTCAAAA
>CANQMJ010000003.1 GCA_947624945.1 uncultured Clostridia bacterium
CCTCGTCGCCTATGCGTATCGCGACACCGTCGAGATACGCATAGGCGACGAGGTGACCGCCGTCGACTTCGCCGCATCCGATAAGCCGTACGAGGTCACGGTCCCCGTATCCGGCGCCGTCGGCACCGCCGACGTCAACGCAGTATTCCTCCCCGGCTGCGACTTTGACTTGTATTATATTAAATTTAATAAGTGATTTTTAAGGGGAGAGAAAACTTCTTATAAGAAGTTTTCTCTCCCCTACACCCCTCTTTTTCAAGAATTTTTATGACAGTTTTTTGAAAAAGTAAACGGAAACAATATCCTCGGAGATAGCTTAAGATAAGCACTAATCGGTCCGCTTTTGGAGAAGGTAGGGGACACCTTTTACAAAAAGGGGTCCCCGATAAAAAAAGTCCCTTTCCCCGCACCCATATCTTCAAAAACTTTTCTTACCGATTTTGATTTTATCAAGTAAACGAAAACAATATCTTCAGGGCGTACTTAAGATAAACACTATTTAGTCCGCTTTTGGAGAGGGTTTGGGGCACCTTTTACCAAAAGGGGCTCCAAAATCAAAAAAGTTCTCTCCAATTTTTCCCTCTTATCTTCAATTTTTTATTACATTCCCTCGAAAGGACTCACCATGAAAAACGGAAGTGTTTTTGCCGACATAAACGGCGCGCCGCTGCACGCGCACGGCGGTTACATAATACGATACGGCGAATACTGGTACTGGTACGGCGAGGACAGGCGCGAAAACTATTATGTTTCGTGCTACCGTTCCGTCGATCTGAAAAACTGGGAATTCCGCAATCATATCCTGACGACCGACAGCGTCAAGCGCCCGTACCGCGTACGCACCGAGCTGAGGCTGTGCCGCGACGACGGTCACAAGGTCAACATCGAACGTCCGAAAGTCCTGTACTGCGAAAAGACAAACAAATTCGTGATGTGGGCGCACTATGAAAACGGGCGCGACTATCACGACGCCGCGTGCTGCGTCGCGACGTGCGACGCGCCGGACGGAGATTTCGTCTACCACGGTCACTTTAATCCGTACGGTTACATGAGCCGCGACTGCACGCTCTTTCGCGACAACGACGGCGTCGCATACTTTATTTCGTCGTCGCGCGACAATGCCGACATGCACGTATACCGTCTGACCGACGATTATATGAACGTCGACGGACTCGTGAATGTGCTGTGGCAGGGCGAGTTCCGCGAGGCTCCGGCGGTGTTTTACCGCGACGGACGGTACTACATGCTGTCCTCGTTCTGCACGGGCTGGCGCCCGAATCAGGGCTGCTACGCATCCGCCGACAAAATCGACGGCAGATGGAGCATGCTCTCGCCTTTCGGCGACTCGACAACATATCACAGCCAGCCCGCGTTCGTGCTCCCCGTCGACGGCGAATACTACTATTTCGGCGACCGCTGGGGCGGTCATCCGATGTCGCACCCGTTCGATTATTCAAAGTCCGGCTACGTTATACTGAAAATGCGCTTCCGCGGCGACGGTTCGCCCTATATCGAATGGAACAACGAAGCGTTTATGTGACATATTTCCGCATAAATCGTTTCGCATTGCCTCACACCTCTTGACTTTACATTGATTTTACAATATAATAATATTATACAGTGTCATGCGGAAGATTCAAAGGAGGTTTTATGGCTTTTAAGGAAGTTTTTAAGCGGGTCGAAAAGAAATACATAATAACCGAAGAACAGTACAAAGGGCTTGCGCCGTCGGTAGACGAGTACATGTGCGGCGACTCTTACGGCGAGAGCACGATATTCAACATCTACTACGATACGCCGTCGTTCGCTCTTGTGCGCGCCTCGAACGACAAGCCCGTTTACAAGGAAAAGCTGCGCCTGCGCTGCTACGGCACGCCGACGGACACGTCGACCGCGTTCGTCGAGATAAAGAAAAAGTACCGCGGCATCGTCTACAAGCGCCGCATAAGCATGCCGTATAAAGAGGCGATGGAGTTCACGACGACGGGCGTCGTGCCCGAATCCCGCAGGGACTCGCAGATCGCGAAGGAGATCTCGTGGCTCTTGTCGTTCTACGACCGCATAGCGCCCGCGATGGTGCTCTCCTATGACCGCACCGCTTATTTCGGCAAGGACGACCCGAACCTGCGCATCACCTTCGACAAAAATCTCCTGTTCCGCGACTACGATTTCGACCTGACTAAAGGCGCATACGGGACGCCTCTGCTCCCCGACGGTATGCGGCTGATGGAGGTCAAGATACCCGACGCTATGCCGATCTGGCTCGCACGCAAGTTCAGCGAGCTGTCAATATTCCCGACGTCGTTCAGCAAATACGGCACCGCCTACATCGACGTGACCCGCAAGGTCGGAGAAACGGGAGAAACCGAAGAAAAAGAATCGGAGGAAAAACAAAATGTTTGACAAGACTTTCACATCAATGGTCGAGCTCGGCGAGGTCACCGTCGGCAGATTTCTCATATGCTCGCTCGTGTCGCTCCTGATCGGACTCGCAATCGCCACGGTCTCGGCGTTCGTCGGCAAAAAATCGAAGAGCGTGTCCGTTTCGCTGACGCTGATACCGTTTATAGTCCAGGTCGTCATAATGATCGTCAACGGCAATATCGGCGTCGGACTCGGCGTCGCCGGCGCGTTCTCGCTGATTCGCTACCGTTCGAATCCGGGCACCGCGTCCGACATACTCGTGCTGTTCATCGCCATGACGGCAGGCATCACGATGGGCGTCGGGTTCGTATGGCTCGCGGTCATATTCACAGTCGTCGCGCTGCTCGTTTACGCGCTCATCTCGATTTCGGGTCTCGGCGGCGGCAGGCACGGCGAGCAGGAGCTCAAGATAACGATACCTGAGGGACTCAACTACCCTCACATCTTCGACGACATATTTGACAAATATACGAAGTCCGCGCGCCTTGTCCGCGTCCGCACAACGAATATGGGCAGTATGTACCAGCTTACATACAACATCATAATGTCAAACGAGGACGACGAAAAGGAGATGCTCGACGAGATACGCTGCCGCAACGGCAACCTTGACATAGTCTGCGGCATGATGCCCGAAACCGCCGAACACGAAAGGCTCTGACAAATGAAACGCGTCATTCTGGCGGCGCTGTTCGTCATAATCGCCGCTATTGTGATAGTCGGCGCGCTCGTGCTCATAAACAAGCTCGTCGACGTGCCGGATGATGAGATAATAAGCTCCGAGCTCGCCTTCTCCGCAGACGACGTGAAGACAGTCAACATCGACCTGTCGGCAGGCTACATCGACGTATATACCCTCTCCGGCAGCAGCATAGTCGTCAGCTTTGCTGAACCGAAAAGCGGCGTATACACCGCCGTCACAGACGGCGGCATATTGACCGTTACCGAGTCGTCGACATCGGTTATCGATTCGCTTTCGCGCGGCGACAGCGGGCGGTACGGCATAAGAGTCGGCGTGCCCGAGAATGTCGGTGTCGACTACGACGTCGACGTCGATTACGGCGACGTCAGCATAGAGGGCGTCGCGGCGCCGTCGATGGCAGTCGACATAGATACGGGCTCGCTGTTTCTCGTCGCGGTCAATACCGACGATATAACGATGAACGTGAACGTCGGCGACGTTATCGCATCGTTCCCGGAGGCGCGCGAGAATTATTTTGTAAATGTCACATCCGACAACGACGACGTGGCAAATATCGGCGGCGGGGACGAAAACGCACCGCACCGCATAACGATAAGCGTCAACGTCGGCGACATCACAATGTCGTATAAAGGATAGTTCAATAAAAATTCGGGAGAGAAGCGTCTCTGTTGCTTCTCTCCCCTTTTCTTTTTTTCATTCAGGCGTCGACGTTCTTGCGGACGGGTCGCTGACGTTTCTGATGTCGAACGGCGTCGTTTGATAGACGAAGTAGTTGAGCCAGTTCGAGTAGAGCAGATTCGCCGACGAGCGCCACGTCACGACGGGGCGCTTCGTATCGTCATCGTTCGGAAAATAGTTGACGGGCATTTCTATCGGAAGTCCCGCGTTTTTGTCGCGCAGATATTCGCGTTCGAGCGTGTCCGCATCGTATTCGGAGTGACCCGTTATGAATATCTGCCGCCCGTGGTCGGCGATGATGGCGTAGACGCCCGCCTCCTCCGACGAGGCAAGTATTTTCAATCGCGGTTCCGCCTCGATATCGGCTCTGTCGACTGTCGTGTGGCGCGAATGGGGCGCCATGAACACGTCGTCGAAGCCGCGGAACAGTATCGAGCGCTTATAGTCGACTGTGTGTCTGAACACGCCGAACAGCTTTTTCTCAAGCGGACGCTTCTGTATGCCGTAGTGGTAGTAAAGCGCCGCCTGCGCTCCCCAGCAGATGTGAAACGTGCTCGTGACGTGCGTTTTCGACCATTCCATTATCGTGCAGAGCTCGTTCCAGTATTCGACAGCCTCAAACGGCAGATGCTCGACAGGAGCGCCCGTTATGACGAGACCGTCAAACGTGCGGTCCTTTATGTCGTCGAACGTCTTATAAAACGTGAGCATATGCTCCTCGGACGTGTTCTTCGCCTTGTGCGTGCTCGTCATTATGAGCTCCATCTGTACCTGAATCGGCGTGTTGCCGAGCAGTCTTGCGAGCTGCGTTTCGGTCACGATCTTAGTCGGCATGAGATTCAGAATCGCAATTTCGAGCGGACGAATGTCCTGCATCGCGGCGCGGTTTTCCGTTATGACGAATATGTTCTCTTCCCGCAGCGTCTTTGTTGCGGGAAGTTCGTTCGGTATGCGAATAGGCACTGTAAATGCCTCCTTATCCTTTGTGTTTGCTGTATATTACCGCACGTCAGCCTGCGGCGCCGTTATTCTCCATAGCTTCGACGTATTCCTCGAGGCACATGCCCGAGCTCCATATTTTATACGCGTGGTAGCGTCCCACGTATCTGTAATGCCACGGCTCGAACGTGATGCCGGTTATATCCTGTTTATCCTCGGGGAAACGAAGAATGAAGCCGAATTTCCACGAATTGTCGCGCAGCCATTCATACGCGGGCTGGTCGGCGAACGCCTTCTGCGCCGACGGCATATTGTGCATGTCGACGCACAGTCCCGTTTGATGCTCGCTTGTTCCCGGAGGCGCGGAATACGTCGACGTTATCTTCTCCGCTTGCGCGCGTGAAAGCGACGGATCGTCGCGCATTTCCCTGTCGACGTAGGAGTTGAAAAGCGAAACCTGTTCCTTGTACGAGCGGTACGCGCTCATGACTGACACGGGATAGCCCGACGGACCGTTTCCGTCGTAGCCGTTTGCGAACAGCTCGATGAACATCGCCTCGAGCGCCTTTTCCGCAACCTCGCGCATCTGGCGCGCTCCTCTGTCGGTTCGCGTATTTTTGATGTCGACAAGATCGGTAGGAGCGTAGTCCTCGCCTATCGTGTGCTTCGTATTTACGAGTATCAGATACGCGTCGCGTTCCTCCCCCGTCGGGTTCATGTACTGTTTATACGCCGACAAATCGGATTTGAACTCGACAGCCGGTATTTCATCCTCGGGCGGAGTATCTGTTCCCGCATCTGTCGTATCATCGCCCTCAGTCTCGCCGTAGTGCGGCAGCGTCTCGACCTTTTTATTCGTAAAGCCGACCTTGCCGTCGACGACGAAAGTGACCGTATGCTTTTCATCATCTGTTGTGACCTTGACGCCCGTCATATACCGCGTCACGAACGACAGCGGCGTCCACACGTCGCCGTTTTCATACAGCGACGCGCCGTCGAGACGCACCGACGAGCCGTTGACGTCGGCATCGGCGGAGTTGTTCGTAAACGTAACAGTCTCGCCGCTCTCCGGGATAATGAAGCTGTAAACGCCGTCCTTCGCCATCACCGACATGGACAGATACGACGATAAAGACGTGTAATTGACGTATCGCACGCCGTCACGCTCAAATTTTGCCGACGATACGCGCTCCGTCACGCTGTCGTCGTCCTCGCCGTACACGATCTTGTACTCCGATGTGTCCGTGCCCAAGTTTGGTTTCATTCTGAACGATATCACCGTTACGGCGAATACGATCGCAAGTATTATCGCGCTGAAAAAGAGAAAAACGAGGAAACGGCGCAGGAAAATGCGGCGCTGTTTTTTGCGCCTCATGCGCTCTCTCTGTATCGCGCGCTGACGTTCCGCTTCGCGGCGGCGGCGCTCCTCTTCGCGTGCGCGCCGCTCACGTTCGATCTCGGCGCGTCTCTGCGCCTCTCGGCGTCTGTCCTCTGCCGCCTTCATCTCCGCGTAATATCTGTCACGCGGATTCATTCCGCCGTTCATCCGCTTACCTCCTTCGATAAAGTTTACAATCTGCGTTCTATTACCGTGAAAAACGGAGACGACGAGTTTACGATATGTATCTCCGTGCAGCACAGAACGTGTCTGTCAAGCGTAGAGAAATACTCGCGCAGTTCGCGCCCCTCCGCGTCGCCCTCAGCGTGACCCGGATATACCGCAACTGTCAAAACGCCTCCCGGCGCGAGCAGCTCAATTGCCGATACGACCGCCGGCATCGTCGTCGTGCGCATCGTTGTTTTCGACTTGTCGCCGCCCGGCATGAATCCGAGATTGAACATTCCGGCGTTTATAGGCTCATGCACGTAGTTTTTTACGTTCGAGTGCGAGTCGAGTATGAGCGTCACGTTGTCGGGACAGCCGTCGGCAGTAAGCGTTTTCCTCGTCGACTCGAGCGCCTCCGGCTGCACGTCGAACGCATATACGCGTCCGTCTTTGCCGACTGTGCGCGACAGGAATGACGTGTCGTGCCCGTTGCCCATCGTGAAATCGACCGCAGTGCCGCCCGGTGCAAGGTGATTCAGTATAAACAACTTCTGCACCTCGAGCAGGTCTATCATGCGGCCGAAGCTGTCGTTGTCAATCGTATTTTCCATATATCACTTAACAAAATCAAACTGGAAGTCGTATATCGACACGGTGTCGCCGTTTTTGCATCCGTTCTCCTCGAGCATGTCGATAACGCCGTACTTTGTCAAAACACGCCCGAAATAAGCGAGCGATTCGCGGTCGGATAGGTTCACCTGCCCGAGCAGATTGAACAGCCATTCGCCCTCGACGACGTATACGTCGCCATCCTTGTGCACCGTCGTCTCGACGCCCGAAGATATGACGGGTTCGTCAGTCACCTCCGGCTCGTAGACCGTGACGGGCGGCAGCGTTTCGAGCATCGCGCCGACCTTGTTCACAAACTCCTTCATGTTGTACCCAGTCGCGGCGGAGATGTAGATGAGGTCCCAGCCGTGCGAGCGCACATATTCTTCAAACCGTTCGCGGTCGAACGTCTCCGCGTCGACAGCGTCGAATTTGTTTGCCGCTATAAGCTGCGGACGGTCCGCTAACTCCGGCGAATACATTTCGAGCTCGCCGTTTATAGTCTCCATGTCCGCGATAGGGTCGCGTCCCTCGACAGATGCGATATCGACGACGTGAACGAGCATGCGGCACCTGTCGACGTGGCGCAAGAACTCATGACCGAGTCCCGCTCCCGACGACGCTCCCTCGATAAGTCCCGGTATGTCGGCGGCGACAAAGCCGCCGTCGCCGTACGCGACGACGCCGAGATTCGGCGACAGCGTCGTGAAGTGATACTCGGCTATTTTTGGTCTTGCCGCCGATATTGCGGCAAGTATCGACGATTTGCCGACGCTCGGCAGTCCGACGAGTCCCACGTCGGCGATCATTTTAAGCTCGAGCGTGACGTCGCGCTCCTCGCCCTTCGTGCCGTTCTTCGCAAATCGCGGTATCTGACGCGTCGGCGTCGCAAAGTGGCGGTTGCCCCAGCCGCCTCTGCCCCCGCGGCAAAGAACGAACGGCTTGCCGTCCGACATGTCGTGTATTATCGCGCCCGAATCGGCGTCGCGCAGAAGCGTCCCCGGCGGCACAGGTACGAGCAGGTCGTCCGCGGACTTGCCGTGCATCTTGCCCGCCTTGCCGCCCTCGCCGTTTTCTGCGATGAATTTTCGCCTGTATTTGAACGCCAAAAGCGTATTTGTGCCCTCGTCGACGGTAAAAACTACATTTCCGCCTCTGCCGCCGTCGCCGCCGTCAGGTCCGCCCTTGGCGACGTATTTTTCGCGGTGGAACGATATGCAGCCGTTTCCGCCGTCGCCGGCTTTGACATATATCGTAACTTTATCAACAAACATTTTGATGCCTCTATATGATATTTATTATAATGTACTATACTTTGCTCGTTTAGTCAAGTGGTTAAATCGAAAATGACTCCGCCCTCGCCGCAAACGGAAACACAAAAACATTATTTTTCAAAACGATTCGGCATTTTTCACTCGAACGATTGACAATCATTTGCGGTTATAGTATAATTGTTACAACTGTTTATCGCAAAGCGGAGGCGCGGTCTTGATGTCGGTGAAAAGCGTAAATAAAACGACATCTCTCTTTATCATAGCCGCGACCGTGATCGCATGCGCAGCGATGGCAGTCGTCGACGGCGTCATAGAGCCGCCGTATGCCGTGAAATCCGCCGTCAAGCTCGTGCTGTTTATATGCATACCGCTCGCGTATTCGTTCACAAAGCGCGGCTCGTCGCTCCGCTCGTGGTTCATACCGCGCGGCGCGGGAAAGCGACTTTTGTTTGCGCTCGCGTCGGGCGCCGCGATATACATGCTTATCGTCGGCGGCTACTTTGCGCTAAGGAGCGTGTTCGACTTTTCGGCAGTCACCGCATCGCTCGCTGACGGCGAGGGCGTGACGCGCGACAACTTCATATACGTCGCCGCTTACATCTCCGTCGTAAACTCGCTTTGCGAGGAGATAATATTCCGCGCATTCGCATTCGGCGCGCTCGCCGATTTAGCCGGCAGATGGTTCGCGTATATATTTTCGTCCGCCGCGTTCGCCGTATACCACGTTGCGATTATGAAGGGGTGGTTCTCGCCGCTTCTTATGGCGCTTCTTTTATTCGGTCTGTTCGTCGGCGCGCTTATATTCGACCGCGTCGATGCAACAGACGATAAACACGGCGTCATTTACCCGTCGTGGATCGTACACATGTGCGCAAATCTCGGCATAAACACGGTCGGGCTTATTCTTTTCGGCATAATATGACGCGCGCGTCGGAGGAATATGTATGGGAAACGTTTCCGACAACTGCATATACGTCGTTTTCTCACGTACACCGTACAAAATGGGGCGATTTATCCGCACAGTGACGCACGGGATATACAATCATGTCTCGATAGCGCTCGACGGCAGCTTATGTGAGATGTACTCGTTCGCACGGTTGAAGCGCGAAACTCCGTTTTGCGGCGGCTTTGTCCGCGAGGGCGCGGAACGGTACCGCGGCGACTTCGGCGCCGCCGATATCGCTGTGTGCGCGCTGCATGTCGGACGCGACGGATACGCACGCGTGAAAACACAGATTGACCTTATGTGCGCGCGCCCCGACGCATATGTTTACAATATGCTGTCGGCGGCGCTCGTGCCTCTCCGTCACAGAGTAAACGTGCGCGACTCGTTCACGTGCGTCGAATTCGCCGTATCGATGCTTCGTCTTTCGGGAGTAAAGCTGTCTGCGGATTATTATTCGATATCCGAGCTGTACTCCCTTTTCCGCCGATACGAGGTTTACAAAGGCGAATACCCCGCCTTCACTACGGCGGATCAGTCATACAACGACGACGTCCCGCTCGGACGCAGCGTGTACGCGTCGTGCCGTCAGTTTCTAAGGCTGACGTTCAGGCTCGTGAAAGGGTAGATTTATACATTTGCAGAACCGATATTATACAACCGTAAAATATATTATTGGCAGGTGATGGAATTGGACCGACTGACCGGCGGGCTCATACTCGCCCTGATACTTGCGGCTGCGCTCGCGTGCGCACTCTGGTATCGCTTCATGAAGAATACGCGCCTCAAATGGCTGCCCGCGACGCTTGCAGCGCTGTGCGAGCTCGCGGCGGCGATTCTCCTTCTCTTCCGCGACGCGTCGCTCGAGGAGCTGTACCTCGTGCTGCTCGTATTCGCGGCGGTGATATTCGGTGCCGCATACGGAAAGCTGCCGCGCCGCAGATCGGCAAAAGTAAAAACAGGCGATGCGCAGTCGGACAAGGAGGCAAGCGATGGTATTTAATTCTCTTGAATTTCTGATATTCCTGCCTATTGTCATAATACTGCACTATATCCTGCCTACGCGGTTCCGCTGGATAGCGCTGCTCGCGGCGAGCTACTACTTCTACATGTACTGGGACGCTAAGCTCATCGTGCTAATTCTGTTCACGACCGCCGTCTCGTACGTGACAGCAATACTCGTTTCAAAGACGGACAAAAAGGCGCTTAAAAAGCTCTATCTCATAATAGCTCTTTTCGCCTCGCTCGGCGTTTTGGTGTTCTTCAAATACTATAACTTCCTTTCCGGCTCCGTCGAGGACATCATACGCCTGTTCGGACGCAGACCGAAGGACCTTTCCCTCGACCTTATCCTCCCCGTCGGAATATCGTTCTACACGTTCCAGACGCTGTCGTACGTCATAGACGTCTACCGCGGGAAAATAGCGCCGGAGCGCCACTTCGGTTACTACGCGCTGTTCGTATCGTTCTTCCCGCAGCTCGTCGCCGGACCTATCGAGCGCCCGGAAAATCTTCTCCCGCAGCTCAAGGCTCCGCATAAAATATCGCGCGCCAACATGACGGAGGGACTCGGCATCATGCTCATCGGCTTTTTCAAAAAGCTCGTCGTCGCCGACATCGCCGCCGTTTACGTAAACGCCGTCTACAACGACGTCGAAAACGCGACGGGACTCGGCGTGCTCGTTGCGACTGTGCTGTTCGCTGTACAGATCTACTGCGACTTCTCCGGCTACACCGACATCGCGATAGGCTGCGCGCGCATGATGGACATACGCCTGATGCAGAACTTCAACCGCCCGTATATATCTCGCTCGATAAAAGAGTTCTGGTCGCGCTGGCACATCAGTCTTTCGACATGGTTCCGCGACTACCTCTATATCCCGCTCGGCGGCAACAGGCGCGGCAAGACGCGCAGATACATAAACGTAATGATAGTCTTCCTCGTGTCGGGTCTTTGGCACGGCGCGGCGTGGACGTTCGTCATATGGGGCATGCTGCACGGGCTGTATCAGGTCATAGGCGGCGTGACGCAGAAGCTGCGTGAACGCATATATACAAAAATGCACATCGATATGAAATCGTCGTGGTTCGGCTTTTTGCAGCAGTGCTTCACATTCGTGCTCGTATGCTTCGCGTGGATATTCTTCCGCGCCAACTCGATATCCGACCTTGGCATCATCATGAAAAAGCTGTTCACCGATTGGGGCGGGCTCGCATATGCGCGCGACACGTTCTCCGCTATGGGACTCGGCGTCACCATGGCGATAGCGCTCGCAGTCGCCGTATGGATACTGACGCGCTTCGACCGCAGACCGCTTTCCGATATGTGCCGAGTCGACTGTGACGGTGAATCTCTCCCCGCCGCATACGGCTATGCGCAGGTCGCATGGCTCGTTATAGTCGCCGCGCTCATAATCGCGTCCGGCAACGGCGAGAGCACGTTCATCTACTTCCAGTTTTAGAAAGGAGCGCGGACTGAAATATGGAAAACGGCAAAAATGAAAGCGTAAAGAAATATACGATGTCGTTCATCGCGCTCGCGCTCGCAATGGTTATACCCGTGCTCGCGTTCGTCACGGTCACGATGATGATAAAACCGCAGTTCTCCGAGACGTTTCTCGGCGAGTTGTCGGCGAAATACGACCGTCTGCGCTCTGTCGACGGCGAAAAGGTCGTGCTGATCGGCGGGAGCAGCCTCGCGTTCGGCATAGACTCGGACGCGATGGAAGCTGTTATCGGACGTCCCGTCGTCAACTTCGGTCTTTACGCGACGCTCGGCACAAAGGTCATGATGGACCTCTCCAAGTCGGGGCTGTCGCGCGGCGACGTCGTCGTCATATGCCCCGAAATGGACACGCAGACGCTGTCGCTCTACTATAACTCCGAGGCGATGTGGCAGGCGTGCGACAGCGATATGTCGCTGCTTCTGCACATCGGCAAGGACAACATCGGCGATATGGCGGGCGGATTTTGGGGCTACGCCGCGTCGAAGATACGATACGCGAACTCTGGCGGGCTTGACGTGACGGGCGTATACGCCAAGTCGTCGTTCGACGAATACGGCGACATCGTATATGAGCGTCCGTACAATCAAATGACGCTCGGCTTTGACCCCAACAAGTACATAACGCTCTCAGGCGAGATATTCGACGGCGATTTCATCGACTACGTCAACGACTACGTCGCGTGGGCACACAGACACGGCGTCGACGTATATTTCAGCTTCCCGCCGATGAACGAGGACGCCGTCCTCACGACAGATGAGGAGGAAATACACGCGTTCTATCACTTCCTGCACGATAACCTCGACTGCGAGGTCATATCCGAGGTCGGCGACTACATACTCGACGCCGGTTACTTCTACGACAGCAACTTCCACCTCAACGACGCGGGCGTCCCGATACGCTCGATGCAGCTCTGTGAGGACATCATGCGCGCAATAGGTAAAACGGACGCTGTCGAGATCGTCTACCCCGATATTCCCGAGGTACCCGTCGTCGACGACGAGCAGAAGCCCGTAACGGAAACCGACTTCACCGAGACTGCCGCTGACGCGTTCATCGTCGAGGACTTCGGCGAGGGCGTTGTGATATCCGGCATCGCGGACGCGGGAAAATCGCTCGACACGATAGTGATACCGCGCGAGATAGGCGGCAAGCGCGTGCTCGCGCTCGGCGCGTCAGCGTTCGCGGATGCAGACGCGATGAAGACGCTCGTCATATTCGACAACGTCGTGCAGATATACGACGGGTTCCTGTCAGGCGCTGCGGCGATCGAAAACGTCTACATCTACAACACCGACTGCAACTCGGTAGCGATAGGCGCGGAGCTTCTGTCCGGACTCGGCACGCCGCCGACGATACTCGTACCGTACGAATCGTACGGCAGCTACGTCTCCGACTACTTCTGGGGCATCTACGCGGGCAGACTGTCCGTCATCGACCCGCCGCAGTAATGCTGCAAGCTGAATCATAATACGCAAGGCGCGGTGAGGCTTCTACAGAAGTCTCACCGCGTCGATCTTTACGCTTTTGCTCAGTCGGAGAACATCGGCGTCGACAGATACCGCTCACCCGTGTCGGGCAGGAGCGCCACTATCAGCTTGCCTTTGTTTTCGGGGCGCTTTGCAAGCTGTGCCGCCGCCCACACTGCCGCGCCCGACGAAATGCCGACGAGCAGTCCTTCCCTGCGCGCGAGCGTCCTGCCTGTCGCGAACGCGTCGTCGTTTTCGACCGCTATGATCTCATCGTAAATCGACGTATCGAGCGTGTCCGGCACGAAACCGGCGCCTATGCCCTGTATCTTATGCGGTCCGGATACGCCCTTCGACAGTACCGGCGACGACGCCGGTTCGACAGCGACGACCTTCACGTTCGGATTCTGCGATTTCAGATATCCGCCGACGCCGCTGAGCGTGCCGCCCGTGCCGACTCCCGCGACGAATATATCGACCTTGCCGTCCGTATCGCGCCATATCTCGGGACCAGTCGTCGCGCGGTGTATCGCCGGGTTCGCAGGGTTCGTGAATTGCCCAGGGATAAAGCTGTTCGGCGTCGACGCAGCGATCTCGTTCGCCTTCGCTATCGCGCCCGACATTCCTTTCGAACCGTCCGTCAGCACTATCTCTGCGCCGTACGCTTTGAGCAGGTTGCGGCGCTCGACGCTCATCGTCTCAGGCATCGTAAGTATGATCTTATACCCTCTCGCGGCGGAGACTGCCGCAAGTCCGATACCCGTGTTGCCGCTCGTCGGCTCGATAATGACGGCGCCGGGCTTTATAAGTCCCTTCTCCTCCGCGTCGTCGAGCATCGCCTTCGCGATCCTGTCCTTGACGCTCCCCGCGGGATTGAAATACTCGAGCTTGCCGTATATTTCGGCGCCGAGCGCGTTTTCCTCGATGTAGTTCGTCAGTCTCAAAAGCGGCGTATTGCCGATGAGATCGGTTATTTTGTCGTACGTTTTCATTTGTTTTTTCCCTTTTCCTATCGGTATTGTAGGCATTATATCACCGCCGCGCCCGTTTGTCAACCCCTATTATGTAAAAAATTCCCGCACACGCGGTTGATTTTTTTACATTGTCGTGATATAATGTTTCATGTTTGACGAACTATTGTTCGAAATAAAAGATTTACGGATATACAGGTATGGGTGAAACATTTTGGAATCGAACGTGGGGAACGATTGCTCCTGAACGTATAACATCATATGCCGCAAGTCTTGATTCGACTGAGGACGCTGTCATCGCTTTTCTGCGAAAGGAAAAAGCAAAATATGTCTGTGATGCCGGATGCGGATGCGGGATCTATTCGCTTAAGCTCGCACGATTCGGTTTTGCTGTCTGCGGCTTTGATATCGCGGAAGATGCCGTCCTGCTGACTAAAAAACTAATCACAGAGAACGGATATCCGGCAAAGGATTTCAAGCAGGCAAACATTCTGTCAACGGGATATCCGTCAAAATGCTTTGATGCTGTTGTTGCAAGAGATGTAATTGACCATATGCCGATCAAGCAAGGCGTCTATGCTGTTAGGGAACTATTGCGTATCGTTAGACCGGGCGGCTGCGTACTGTTGACTTTGGATGCAACAGACAGCGAATACGAATCAGAACCGCATGAAATAAATAAAGACGGAGACTATTTCTTCAATCGCGGTAAATGGGACGGGATGGTGTTTCATCCGTATTCTGCTTTTGAAATCAAAAAACTGACGGATGGAATCAAATACAATATATTGCCATCAAATGAAAATGGATTCATTGTTGTTATTGACGCAGATGAATAAACAAGTTTCCTTAATCGGGTACGTCTATATATCTGCGCTCGACTTTTTCTTACGGCAGAAACATACCGCAATTCGATGCAAAAAATATCTAAGATTTAAGAAGAAAACGAAGATGGACAATTATATCATCAAACCAATGGAAAGCGAAGACGAAATAAACGGCAAGGGATATGTCCATTACAAATCCTGGCACGAAACATATACGGGCCTGATCGACGCGAATTATCTCGAGCATCATACGCTCGAAAAATGTACGAAGATCGCGCACAAGTGGCCGGACAACATTCTTGTGGCAAAAGACGGAGATAAAGTCGTCGGTTTCGTCGGATACGGTCCGTATCGCGACGAAACGCTCCCCGCGCACGGAGAAGTCTTTGCACTTTACGTCCTTGAGGAGTATCACGGCAAAAAGATCGGATATGAACTGATGAACGATGCGCTCAATGAGCTTTCGGATTATAATAAAGTTGCAGTATGGGTGTTGAAAGGAAACGAGCGTGCGATCCGTTTCTATAAGCGGTACGGTTTTCACTTTGACGGGACAGAGGCAAAAATCATGCTTGGCACACCGAATACGGAACTGCGAATGATCTACGACAGATCGTCCGCCCCCACACCGACTCCGCAGTGAAAAACGTCGTCTCGACATCTTTTACTTTTTTTATGCAAAATGCAGCAAATTAAGCATCAAACATCGTATTTCGTCAGTTATTATATTGACCGCGCATGCGCGAAATGATATAATAACCCAAAATAAACCATTTTTTCGAGGTGCATTATGCCGATAAAAGATAATACCGCGATGTCAAAAAGTCACGCGCGCGTACGCAGCGTCGCAATGGTGGGACTGTTCACCGCCATTCTCGCCGTATGCTCGCAGGTTGCGATACCTCTGCCCTCCGGCGTGCCGATAACGCTCCAGACCGCCGCCGTCGCGCTGTGCGGCTATATGCTCGGCTCATGGCGTTCCGCGTCCGCCGCGCTCGCATATATAGTGATAGGCGCCGTCGGCGTGCCCGTGTTTTCGAGCTTCGGCGCAGGCGTCGGCGTGCTCGTCGGCAGGACGGGCGGCTTCATCTTCGGCTTTGTGCCGATGGTCATATGCTGCGGTCTTTTGAAATATAAACCTGACGAAACGAAGCTGCGCGCCGTCATGCGCCTTGTGCTCGGACTTGTCGGACTGATTTTGCTCCACATTTTAGGCACATTGCAGTTTGCGCTTCTGACAAAGACCGGCTTTTTTGCCGCCGCGCTCGTCGTGTCCGTGCCGTTTCTCATCAAGGACGTCGTTTCCGTCGTCATCGCGTACGCCGTGTCAATGCGGCTGGCAAAGTTAGTGAAGATATAAGCGAACGTACATATAAAAAATCACCGTACAGATGTACGATAATGCCAAACAAAACTTTTATAAAACGTGGGGAAAACTTTATTTTGCGGAGCCCCTTTTTGTAGAAAGGTGGGAGGTTTGCCGCTTACGCGGCAAACTCCTGCCCCGCCCCTCGCCAAAAACGGACCAAATCTGTTTATCATAAGTGCTCTCAAAAATAATTGTTTAAATTAGATAAAATGCGGAGGCGTAGGTATCTCGCCGCTGTCGCGTCGAGCTACGACACATTTTCGCTTACGCGAAAAGTGTGAGCCGAGCACCGAACGCAACGAACATATATAAAATCACCGTACAGATGCATGATTATGACAAACAAAACTTTTATGAAAAGTTTTGAAAGGGGTGTGGGGGAAACTTTCTCAAAAGTTTCCCCCACATAATTTTATATTATTCACTTCCCTATGACCTCGGCGTTCGCCTGCGCGGTGAGCGCGAGCTCCGCCGCAAGGAACGCATGCGCCTGCGTCATCGCGTTTTCGGTCCTGTCTATGCAGTCCTTGATGAGATCGCCGAAGAACGGGAACCCGACCTGTCCGCGTGCGCAGAAGCGGTGCTCGCCCTTTTTGTCGACGAGGAACACCTGATCGCTCCCGTCGTCGGTGCCGACGTTTATGTACTTGCGCAGCTCGATGTAGCCGTCCGTGCCGAGTATCATCGTCCTGCCATCGCCCCACGTGCGAAGTCCGTCCGGCGTGAACCAGTCGACGCGGAAATACTGCGTCGCACCGCTGCCGCCTACGATCACGGCATCGCCGAAATCGTCAAGCTCGGGATATTCGGGATGCGCGAAATTGCCGATCTGCGAGTGCACCACATGCGCCTCCGTCTCGCCCGAGTATGCAAGGAACTGCTCCGCCTGATGGCTGCCGATGTCGCAAAGTATGCCGCCATACTTCTCTTTTTTGAAGAACCAGTCGGGACGCGACGGCGCGTTCAGCCTGTGCGGACCGAGTCCGAGCACCTGCACGACGCGTCCGATAGCGCCTTTTTTGATGAGCTGCCCCGCGTATATCGCGGACTCGTTGTGAAGACGCTCGCCGTAGTATACCATGTACTTGCGCCCCGTGCGCGCGACCTTCATCTTCGCGACTGCAAGCTGTGCGAGAGTCGTGAACGGCGCTTTGTCGGTGAAGTAGTCCTTCCCCGCGTCTATGACGCGCAACCCGAGCGCACATCTCTCCGACGTGACAGCGGCGCCCGCTACGAGCTTTACCTTATCGTCGGAGAATATCTCCTCCTCGCTCGCCGCCGCTTTCACGCCTGGATAACGGCGGCAGAAGTCGGCGACCTTGACCGGATCGGGGTCGTACACATACTTCAGCGTCGCGCCGACCTCGATAAGTCCGTTGCACATGCCGTAGATGTGACCGTGATCGAGCCCTATCGCGGCAAATTCAAATTCGCCGGGCCCCACGACGGGCGACGGCTTTCCCTCGGGCGCGTAATTCATTCCGTCCGACATCTGAAAATCAGCCATAAACGAATACCTCTTTCAAATTTATTATCTTGTCTGCTTATCTGCCGCCGACGGTTATCTCGCCGTCGGTGAAATTCTTTACCGATGAGGTTTTCTCGTAGAAATGACGCACATTCGCCATTATGCCGTCCGTCGTGTAGAAAGGATCGTCCTTCGCGAGCGGCAGCGACACCGAGCGCGCCTCAAATCCCGACTTATAAATGGACGTGATGATCTCTATCGTTCTGCGTCCGCTTACGCCGTCGATGAACGGGCGTCCGCCTGTCTCGACCGCGCGCATCACGTCGTCGAGCTCCGCCGTGTGCCCCGTGTACGGCAGCTTCGGTATAGAGGCTTCGAATGCATTGAGTTCGCTTTCAAGCTCCGTATTGCGTATCGGGAAACCGTTTTCGCGCGATGTCGACGCATATGTGCTCCACGGCGCCGAAACCTTCGCCTTTTCGCACTGCATCACGACCTTCTGCTCCTCTCCGTGATGTATAACGGAGCTCGTCACCTGCGCGACAGTCCCGCCCGCATACTGCATCGCCGCAATCGAAATGTCCTCGACCTCGGCGTTGTCGTGCGCCGCGTTCGACAGCACCGCCGTCACCTTCTCGGGCGTACCGAGCATCCAGCCAAGCATGTCAATGTGATGGACCGCATGGTTTAGCGTGCATCCGCCGCCCTCCGTCGACCACGCGCCGCGCCACCACAGATCGTAGTAGCAGTGTCCGCGCCACCAGTACGAATCGACCTCCGCGTGAAGGACGCGTCCGACGAGTCCCGAATCGAGCACCTTTTTGAGCCGCCAATACGGGTCGGTGAATCTGTTTTGCGCGATGACAGCGAGCATCTTGCCGCTCTCGCGCTCAGCTTCGAGCATACGGTCGCATTCCTCGAGCGACGCCGCCATCGGCTTTTCGACGACGACATTCTTACCCGCACGCAGGCAGTTTATCGCAAGCTCCGCATGCGTGAACGGCGGCGTGCAGACGCTCACAAGGTCGATCTCGGGACACTCCGCGAGCATTTTCTCGTGAGAATCGAATATTTTGGCGCCGTCAAGTCCGAAATGCGCTTTCTTAGCCTCCGCCTTTTCGGGATAGATGTCGCAAAGCGCGACGATTCGGCAGCGCTCCGGGAAACGGAGATAGCCATCGATGTGCGCGGGCGCGATATTGCCCGTGCCGATAACTGCGATGTTCAGCATGTTTTCTCCTTTTGTACGAATTAAAGATAATTGTTGTACTTAGATTTTATTTACACAAACTTGTCACGCGCGGCGCGCCGTAAGATCCGATACCCCTGCGTCGAGGTACCGCAAAAGCGCTTCTGTCGGCACTCTCATCTGATGTCCCCGCATACCTGCGCTGACGTATATCTCATCGAACAGCTCAGCCGTTTCGTCGACGTACGTCGGAAATTTCTTCTTCATCCCGACCGGCGAGCACCCGCCGCGTATGTAACCCGTCACGGGCAAAAGTTCCTTTACATGTATGAGTGCGACGCTCTTGCAGCCTGCGGCATGCGCGCACTTTTTGAGGTCGAGCTCCTCCGCCACGGGTATGCAGAACACGAGATACTCGCCGCGTTCACTCTTGCCGACGAGCGTCTTGAACATCATATCGGGGTCGATGCCGCTCACCTCGGCGGCATGTACGCCCGAAAGATCGTCCTCGTCGACCTCGTATTCGACAGTCTCATACGCAATACCAGCAGAGTCCAGCATCCGCTGCGCGTTCGTTTTAGTCGTTTTAGCCATATCAGAATCGGCGTTTTGCGCCGCCTTTCTCTTTGTCCAAATCAAAGACTCACGCGTACGCTCATATTCTACCACATTATCAGCGCATTTGCAAGTACAATATCTTATTCTCTCGAAACCGTTATGGTGTATTTGTTCGCGCCGATGTAAAATCCGTCCGCATCGAACTCGTCCGCGCCGCTGTATACAAACGCAGTCAAAAGTATGCTCTCCACATCGTAGCATCCGTCGCGCAGCGTTATCTTTATCATCACGTTTTTCGTGTCGTCGTAGTTAGTCTTTTCCGTGATATGACTGTACCACGAATCGTGCGCGTGCGCGACGCAGTCGTATAGGTAAAGCTCAAAATACTTCTCCGCCTTGAACGTGTCTGACGGCGACAGCACCGTTATCCTCTCAGACGGTCCGCCGGACTTTTTTACTATTTCAAGCTCGAATCCGATCTTATACGAATCGTCGAGTCCGCACGACTCCCATCTGTCGACCCACGTCTTGTCCCAGTATGAGAAATCTATCTTTTCCTCTTCCGACGTGAACACGGCGAAATAGTCGATGTCGCATATAAGGTTTTCACGGTCCTTGTACGTCCATGTGTCAAGTTTCCACAGCTTGTCTCTGTCCGACTCCGGCCAAATGCTTTTATACTCCGTCAAAAGGCGGCACGTTTTGCCGTCCTTTTTGTATATGCCGACAGGTATCGTCTGCACTGGCGCCGGCTCCGTTTCGGGTATCGTCGTCACATCGCTCGACTCCGCCGCAGTCACATATGCGCCTGATGTGTCCGACGCGCTCGCCTCCGTTATCACACCGTCGCTCGACGACACATCGGGCATCGCATCGCTCTCTGTATCGGGCACGGCGTCCGCGCCGCTTCCGGCGGTTTCCATTCGCTCGCCGTGATCCGACATCACCGACGACATTATTATCGCGACAGCCGCGAACACGGCGGCGACTGTAAGTATAGGTATTATTTTCGCGTATTTCATGATTTGAGTATATCACGGCGCCGCATATTTTGTCAACAAAAAATCGGGGACGGCTTTGCCGTCCCCGACCGGTACAATATTAAATCACTGTTCTGCGGTAGCCTGATCTTCAGCAAGTTCGCCCTGGATATCGACATTATCCTCGGAGCTTGCCGCCGTCAGAATGAATTCGACCTTGTCGCCATCCTTGACGTAGTTCGTGGACATACGGCCGCCCGTCGGCTCAACGCCGTTGATCGTGTAGGTCCAGAAGAACACGAGGACTTCTCCGTTGACACTTCTTGTGAAGCCGCTGTACGTCTTCAGAGTTTCCATCGAGGTCTCTTCCTCGTTCGTGAGGCAGTCGAGACCGTGGTTAGCGCACGCCTCCTGAATAGCGCGCAGAGCGCTGATCTGCTCGCCCTCGTTGTACTCTATCTCGATCTCAACGTCGTTCAAGAGTATGCGGTCGTTGGCGGGGATCGTATAGCTCTCGTCGTCGGCATGCTCAACGTCAAGCATGTAGTCGATATAGTCCTGACCGAGTCTTGCACCGACTGTAACGGTCATTTTTTCTCCGCCGCAGCCTGCCATCATGGGGATCATCATAACTGCGACAAGCGCAAACAGGATCAGTTTGATCGTTCTCTTTTTCATGGTTTTATAACCCCTCCGAAATAAAATTGAAGATTTCGTTATTTTTAGTATAGTACAAAATCACAGCCGTGTCAACAGTTTTTTCGCTTTTTTCATATCTGTTGCACAATAATTCTAAAACTCACACTTATCCGCCACCGGCAGCGTCGCCTCCGTCCGGCGGCGCGTCATCGCCGACCGGCGGTCCCTCCACCTGCGGCGACGTATCGGCGGGCTGCGTCGGCGGCACAGTCTCGGGCGGTACCGTCGGCGGCGCAGTCTCGGGCGGCTGCGTCTCGCCCGCGCCGAAATACGACGTGTCTATGCCGGACGAATGTGCAAAATCGTAATGCTCGAAGCAGAATCTGTTAAACGGTGTGCTCTTGCCAGACGTGCCGCTGTACATGCCTTCGGGCAGCATGTTGTTGTAGAACGGCACACCTCCGCTGCCCGCGGGCTTGACGTTCGACGGCAGCGCGCGCCATGTATACTGCGCGTCCGTCACCTTTACATTCGTCGGGAACACCCTGTTCTCGACGCGTATGAGCCCGTACTGCACTATATTTTCACCCTTGCAGTACTGACTTGCGACCGCTTTCGTCGTCTTGTCGTAGTTGACGAGCACATGCGTGTCGCACGGCTCCGTCGGCGCCGTATCGGCGGTGAAATATCCCGTCTGCGCGCGGCTTCCGCGCGGGTCGTGCTCGCACGCGTCGGTCATCAGCTTGCCCGAATCCATGCAGTACGTGACCTTTACAAGTCCAGGCGCGTCCTCGAACTCCTTGAGCGGTGTGATTCCGGCAGCGTCCGCCGATATGAGGTCGCTGTGTATCTCCGTCATGACGCTGTCCCATATCGTCATAGCCGGGTTGACCGAGAACTGCGACAGCGTCTGGTTGAGATCGTAGCCGAACCACACGCCGCACAGATAATACGGAGAGTAACCGATGAACCAGCGGTCATAGTCCGCGTTCGTCGTACCCGTCTTTCCCGCGACGTCAAGCGAATCCTTTATCGTTATCTTGCGTCCCGTACCTGAGTCGATGACGGCCTCCATCAGCTTCGTCATTATCGACGCCGTCTGCTCGCTTATGACGACCTCGCTCGGCTTCTCCGTCGTCAATATGACGTTGCCCTCCTGGTCGGTCACGTTAAGGTACGTGCGCGAATAATTGTATACGCCCTTATTCGCGAATATCTGATACGCCGTCGTTATCTCGCGCACCGTGATGCCGAGCGTGAACTGACCGAGCGCGAGCGGCGCTCTGTCTCTGTCCGTCAGGATATTGCCCGCCGCCGTCTCGTAGCTGTCGAGCACCGACTCCATATGAACCTTATCGTGCAGGAACGAGAACGACTCGTCGATGCCCAAAAGGCCGAGCGTCCGCATCGATATCGTGTTCGTCGACTTGCGCAGCGCGTCGTATACGGTCGTGAGCCCCTCGTATTTATTCGTCGAGTTTATCGGGTACGTGCGGTACGTGCCGTCGTCGCGAAGCGTAAAGTCGATAGGCACGTCGTCCTGCACGGTCGCCCAGTTGATGATGCCTTTGTCGATAGCGGGTCCGTACACGGACAGCGGCTTTATCGAGGAGCCGCTCGGACGCAGCGACTGCGTCGCGCGGTTAAGTCCGCGGCTCTGCGTTTTCTCTCCCCTGCCGCCGACGAGGGCGAGTATATCGCCCGTCTTAGGGTCGATTATCATCGCCGCTGACTGCGGCTTCAGTCCCGTCTCATCTTCGGGGAAATACGAGTCGTCGAGATATATATTCTCGAGCGTTTCCTGGAGCGCCGGGTCCATGACGGTGTAGATGTTCCACCCCGACGTATATATCAGTATGCTTGCGAGCTCGCGCGATACGCCGTACTGCTCCACATAGTCGTTTATAACGTCCTCGATGACGGCGTCCGTATACCACGACGTGACGCTCGTAAGCCCCGACGAACGCGATATATTGAGGTCGAGGTCGGCGTAGTACGCCTCGTCGTATTCCGCGCGCGTTATGGAGCCGAGCTCGAGCATCTTGTCGAGCACGTCGCGCCGACGCTCCGCGTTATATTCGGGGTGGCGGAGCGGGTCATACTTGTACGGCGACTTCGGTATCGCCGCGAGCGCCGCGCACTCAATGAGCGACAGCTCGCTGACGTCCTTGCTGAAATACGTGTGCGCCGCGCTCTGCACGCCCGTGCAGTTCTGCGACAGCGGTATCATGTTCAGATACATCGTGATTATTTCGTATTTGCTGTGCCTGCTTTCGAGGTTGAGCGCACGCAGGACCTCCTGCACCTTTCGCTGTATCGTGAAGTCGTCGTCGCCCGTCGCGTTTTTGACGACCTGCTGCGTTATCGTCGAGCCTCCGAACGTCGCTTTGATGTGCAGCACCTGATTGGCCGCGGCCGCTGCCGTGCGGAACCAGTCGACGCCCGGATGGCTCCAGAAGCGCTGGTCC
Source organism: uncultured Clostridia bacterium (assembly GCA_947624945.1). Lineage (GTDB taxonomy): Bacteria > Bacillota > Clostridia > Oscillospirales > CAG-272 > DTU064. Next base: position 23,556 of record CANQMJ010000003.1, read on the forward strand.
TCGATCGCGACAACGGCGTCGACGAGATCCTGCGGGAACTGACTGTAGTCCGCCCATATGCTGTACTCCGAGCCGACAAGCACCTGACCTTCTATTTCAACGGGCTCGCCTATCCTGTTTTCGCGGTCCTCATAGTCCATGTAGTAAAGCTGCGACGTCGTATCCGACTGAACGACTATCAGGTTGTCGTCGAACACGGGGTCGATGTAGTTTTTTACATAGATAGCGAATGCGGTGACGACGATTATACCCGTTATGCCGCAGATAAGAAGTATCGTTATTATTATGTCGAGGATAACGGCAAGGACTGTGTATATGACGCGCCCGACGATGCTGAGCGCCGTTATAAGCTCGTCGCCGAGATGTACGTTCCCGTATGCGCCCTCGATATACGAGACGAATCTGTCGCGCGCGCGTCCGAGAGCAGTCGTGAATTTATTGTTCGTCATGCGCCGTTCGCTCCTCCTTTCAGGTCAAATGTGTGTATATGCATATTATACACCGAATTTATGAACAATTTGTGACAGAACGGGATTATTTTCAAAAATCGGGCAAAAATATTTTCGAATACTTTTTCCGAGGTGCATATGAAAAAACTTTTGCTTCTGACCGTCCTTATAATACTGGCTGCGTCCTTCGCCCCGCCGCGAACCGAAAAGATCACCGCCGCCGTCAAATCGTCGGGCACAACGAACACTGACGCGACCGAGACAGCCGTGCCGTCTGTGCCGTCCGACGACGCCGACATATACCGCGACGCGCTCGAGGTGATCGCCTCTGTCGACGCCGACACATTCCTCGTGCGCGAGCACGGCGGAAAGATCGGCGTCTTTGCCGACGGATGCGACTCCCCCGTCTACACCGTCGACGTGTTCGTTTTCACGCTTCCCGAGGATATTCAAAAGCTGCTTTTTGCCGGAATCGAGTGCGATCTTGAGACGCTCGAGCTACTCTGCGACGCCGTCACGTCGTGACTGTTTCGCAACGACGTTTTCTTCGCCGAGAACGCGGCAAAGCTCCGATAACAGCCGCGGCTCAGTCGTGTCCGCGCCCGCGTGAAAACGCGTATATTTGCCCACAGACGAATCGAAAATGAACACGGGCACATAGCCGCAGAATATCTCTACGAGCGCGCACGCGCGCTTATATTCGACGCTCGACGTGCTCGGGACACGCAGATACAGCTTTGACACGAATGCGTTCGCCGCCTGCGGACGCTGCATCGTCTGCGGATTTGCTTTCACTTTATCTGTCGACGCGGAGACGAGCATCGCCGCGTGATTCAAAAGTATCTTCGGCGCTTTGTCGTCCTCGACCGAGACCTCGCCCGACACCGTTATCGGTGCGTCCGACATTATCACGTCCATGTATTCGTGCAGCATGCGCGGGAACACGACGACCTCTATCTCGCCCGTTTTATCCTGGAGCACAAGGAACATCATCTGCTCGCCGCGCCGCGTCTGCTTCGGCGTTCGCTTCGTTATTATCCCTATCAGCGTGACCTTTTCGCCGTCGCGGCTGCGTGCATCATCGCCGCCGTTCTCTTCCCCGCCGTCGTCATTTTCGTCGACTGCGCCGTTTCCGCCGCCCGATACCGCCGCTATCGGCTCATGCTCGACAGCCTCGCATTCCTTTTCGTAGTCGTCGAGTATGTGACCCGAAAAGTACATGCCCGACACTTCCTTTTCGAGTTCGAGCAGCTTCGCGCGCGGCAGCTCCGGCACATCGGGGTATACGAATTCGGGCGCCGCCGTTCCCTCGGACCTTGATGCGGCAAACATATCGAGCTGTCCCGACACGCCTCTGCGCTGTTTGTCGTGTACGCCGTCGATTATCTCCTCATACGACAGAAGAAGCTGCGACCGCTTCTGACCGAGCATGTCGAACGCGCCGCTTTTGATGAGCGCCTCTACCTGACGCTTGTTCATGTCGTGCTCCGCCATGCGTTCCGCAAAATCCGAGAACGATTTGAACGGTCCGTTTTCGGTGCGTTCGCGCACTATCTCGTCTATGAACTGCCTGCCGAGACCCTTGAGCGCGGCGAGTCCGTACCTTATGCCGTAATCTCCGACAGTGTAATCGGCGCGGCTCTCGTTAATATTCGGCGGCACGACCGCGATACCGCTCCTTTCACATTCGGCGATATATTCCGCCGTCGACGACTCCCAGCCGAGCACCGAGTCAAGGAGCGACGCGAAATACTCCTTTTTGTAATGGCGCTTCAGATACGCCGTCTCATACGCGACGACCGCATACGCCGCCGCGTGGCTCTTGTTGAACGCGTAGCTCGAAAACGACGCCATGTCGTCGAACAGCCCGTTCGCTTCCTCGCGCGTCATGCCGCGCTCGACGGCGCCGTCAATGAAGCTGCCGCGCTCCGCCTCGAGCTCGGCGGCTTTTTTCTTTTTCATCGCATGAAGCACCGTGTCTGCGCGGGCGAGCGAATATCCCGCGACGTCGCGGAATATCTGCATGACCTGCTCCTGATACACGATGCAGCCGTACGTCTCGCGCAATATCTCGACGAGCGCCGGATGCGTGTATTTGAGCGTCCCCTCGCCGTGACGGCGCTGCACATACTGCGGTATGCTGTCCATCGGTCCGGGGCGGAACAGCGCTATCGCGGCGATTATATCGGAGAGATATTCCGGCGACAGCTCCGTCAGCGTGCGCTTCATTCCGGGACTTTCGAGCTGGAATACTCCGTTCGTGTCGCCGGACGCTATCATCTTCATAGTGTCAGCGTCGTCCTTCGGTATGAGCGCGATATCGAAATCAGGTTCGCGCTCCTTTATCCTCCGCACGGCGTTATACACGACCGTGATATATCGCAGCGCGAGAAAGTCGAATTTGACGAGTCCCACGAGCGCCGCCGTGTCCATATCGAACTGCGTGACGACGATGCCGCCGTTGACCGACAGCGGAACGATGTCGTATAACAGCTCGCCCGTGATAACGACGCCCGCAGCGTGCGTCGACGCATGGCGCGGCATGCCCTCTATCGCCGTCGCCGTGTCGATGAGCTTTTTCACCTGCTGTGAATTGTCGTAAAGCTCGCGCAGCTCCGCTTCCTTCATCGCGTCGGCGAGCGTCACGCCGAGCGTACGCGGAATGAGCCGCGCCACACGGTCGACGTCGCCGTACGCCATACCAAGCGCACGCCCGACGTCGCGCACGGCGGCGCGCGCCGCCATCGTACCGAACGTGATTATCTGCGCGACGTGGTCGCGCCCGTATTTTTCGCGCACATATTCTATTACCTCGTCGCGCCTGTCGTAGCAGAAATCGACGTCGAAATCCGGCATGCTCTTGCGCTCCGGGTTGAGGAACCGCTCAAACAGAAGCCCGAACCGCAGCGGGTCGATGTCCGTTATCCCGATGAGATACGCGACAAGACTGCCCGCGCCGCTGCCGCGTCCAGGTCCGACCGGTATATCTCGCCCCTTCGCGAACGCGATAAAATCGGCGACGATGAGATAGTATTCGCTGTATCCCATGCCGGATATGACCGACAGCTCATACTCGACGCGGCTCCTATAATCGCTCTCCGTGTACGTTTCGTCGTATACGATGTGACCGCGCCCGACTCGCTCGTGCAGACCCGCCCACGTCTTGTCGGTGAGGAACTTCGTCGGGTCGACCCCGTTCGTGAACGGAAAACGCGGCATATACAGCTTGTCGAATTTCATCTCGAGCGAGCACATCTCCGCTATCTTCACCGTGTTCGATATCGGACTGCCGCCGTCGATGCCGCCGAACAATCGCTCCATCTCCGCCGTCGACTTATAGTAAAACTCGTCCGTGTCAAATCCGAGCGGTCTGCCGTCCGTTATGACGCTGTTAGTACCGATGCACGTCAGGATCGCCTGCGTGTCGGCGTCGGCACGGCGCGGATAGTGAACGTCGTTTGTCGCGGCAAGCGGTATGCCTGTCCGCTTAGCGATGTCGCACAGCGCATCGTTCACCGTTTTCTGCTCATCTATGCCGTGATTTTGCAGTTCAAGATAAAAATTGCCTCTACCGAACATAGCATCATACTCGACTGCAAGACGCTCTGCGTATTCGTAATCTCCCGACACGACGGCGCGAGGTATCGCGCCCGACAGACACGCCGACAGCGCGACAAGGCCGTCGTGATACTCGCGCAAAAGCTCCATGTCTACGCGCGGCTTTGAGTAAAATCCCTCCGTCCACGAAAGCGACACTATGCGCATGAGGTTTTTATATCCCGTCTCGTTTTTGCACAAAAGCACGAGATGTGACGGCGGCGCCGTACCCGGTCCCTTGTCGAACCGCGAACCCGGCGCGACGTATACCTCGCACCCGATTATGGGCTTTATCCCCTCCGCGACACACGCACGGTAAAACTCAACGACGCCGTACATGACGCCGTGGTCCGTTATCGCGACGGCGCTGTGTCCCTCCGCCTTTGCAAGCTTCGGTATATCGGCGACGCGGCACGCGCCGTCGAGCAGACTGTATTCGCTGTGTAAATGAAGATGCACGAAATCCACGCGCGCGCCCTCCCTTGTATTTTCAGTGAATTATATATTTTTCAACGTCGGATATTATTTCCCCGGAAATTTCTCCGCCGTATAGCCCGCGCATGCTTATATATCCGCTCCGAAGCGGTATTCCCTGTCTTCCCTTTCGTTTGCGGCAAGACCGTATTTGTCTATTATGATATCGGCGACCTCGCCCGGCGAAAGATCTGTGTTGTCGATCTTGATATGATTTTCAAACCACATCTCTCCCTCGTCCGAGTTCAGTTTGTGCCGCTCCGCGTCCCGAAGAAGATTCGCCCGGCTCCACTCGATGTTTCGCTTCGACGGTTTCCGTTCCAGTCTGTGCGGCGTCTCGTTGCGCAAAAGCCGCACTTTTATGTCCGCGCTCAACTCGACAAAATAAAAATTCCCGCCCGACTCGGTAAAAAGCCGCTCCAATACGGACAAATTCTTTCTTTCATCAGGCGATTCAAACGCGCATACACAGGTAAAAATCAAATCAACGTCGTACTTTACGGCAGTTTCAAACGCCGTCCTGCGGAATGCGGCGTTAAACTCTTTCTGCGCCGGCGTTGCGAACCCGAAAATTTTATCGGATATTTCAATGCTGTCGTGATTCAGCATCAGATTATATTTCAGCTTGTCCCGTAACGATTCCGCGACACTCATTTTGCCGACAGCCTGCGGTCCGCATATAACGATCAGATTTGCCATTTCAAGTTTCTCCCGAAAGCGAATAACACAGCCGCCTCCGAATTATATGTCATTTTATTTCTTCATCGCCTCCGCCGCGATCTCCTCTATCCGCCGCAGCCTTGACGACAGCGCCGGCTTCGATATATGCGTCGGCGATATCGCCGCAAGCTGCGACAGCGACAGCTCGGGATTTTCGAGCCGAAGCATCGCCGTTTCATAAAGCTCGTCGCCGAGCATATCGAGGCGCCCCGCACATTCGAGCGCGCGTATCGCGTCGCAGACGCGCTCCGACGCGTCCGTCGCGCGGCGAAGATTGAACATGTCCGCGTTCGAGCGCCTGTTGACGAAGTTCGCCACGTCCGATACGAGCCCCGCGTTCGATATATCGAAAAGCACGCGGTTGACGCCCGCGGCGGCGAAAAAGCCGCCTATCGCATCCGCGGATTTAAGATAAAGCACCACGCTGCCGCGCCGTATGCGCCGCCTGAAATCAAACCCGAACGCGCGCACGACAGCCTCGACCTTGTCCGCAGCATCGCCGCGCAGCGACAGGTCGAGATTCAGCTCCTTCGACGCAGGATCCGACACCGAACCCGACGCGATGAATATGCCGCGCAGTATCGACGCGCGGCACCCCGCGCATCTCAGCCGCGACATGTCGCACAGCTCGCCCACGTCATGATCGTCTACGCCGTCCGATACCGTCGCCGCATACGATGCGATCTCCGCGTCACGGAAATTCACCTCCGGCGCGCAAGTCAAAATCGCCCGCGCCGTATTGACGCGGCAGCAGTCGTTTTTCAGCCTTACCGCCATCATGTCCGATTTGACCGAACGCGAATACGAGCTCATAGATATATTATCTCCCGTTCGAGCACAACGCCGAACTTTTCATATACGCGCGACGTCACGAGCTCGACGAGCGCTTTCACATCGCCCGCCGTCGCGCCGCCCTTGTTGATTATGAATCCCGCGTGTTTTTCCGACACCTCTGCGCCGCCGATGCGCACGCCTTTAAGTCCCGCGTCCTCTATCAGCTTGCCCGTATAGTGACCGGGCGCGCGCTTGAACACGCTGCCCGCGCTCGGATATGAGAGCGGTTGCTTCTCGCGGCGGCGGTTCATAAAGTCCGTCATCTCGGCAAATATTGCGTCGGGATCGCCTTTTTGCAGTCCGAACTTCGCCGACAAAACGACGAGCCCGCCGCGCCTTATAACGCTGTCGCGGTAGCCGAGCGACAGCGCTTCGCGGTCGAGCGTGACAATGCGCCGCTCGCCGAAGTCCCAACAGTCAGCCGACAATATTATATCCGAAATCTCGCCGCCGTACGCGCCCGCGTTCATCGCGACCGCGCCGCCTACGCTGCCCGGTATGCCGAACGCGAACGAAAATCCCGACAGTCCCGCCTTCTGCGCCGCCGACGCGCACGACGTTATGCCGCGTCCGCACTCCGCCGTAAGCGTCTCGCCGTCGATCGTCAGCTCCGTCATGAGCGACGTTATCACGAGCACGCCGTCGTAGCCGCCGTCGTCGACGAGCACATTCGTGCCGAGACCTATAACGTCGTGGCGGATGCATGCCTCCGTCAAAGCCCGCAAAAGCGCGCACAGCGACCGCGTGCTTTTCGGACTTACCGCAAGTCTGACCTTGCCGCCGCATCTGAAGCTCGTGAGCTCCGACGCGTCCGCATCGGCGGTGTATTCGTATTCATCGGCGCGTTCGTCGAGAAACGATTTCAGCGATCCTATATCCAAATCAGCCTCCGAGTATACCGTACAGTTCATAGAGCGACGATATCGTGTATGTCGGCGTGGCGTCGCCCGTACCAGCTCCGCACGGAGCGTACAGGCACGAATCGAGCCCCGCAGCCTCCGCGCCCTTGATGTCGCTCGTCAGCGAATCGCCGACGACGAGACAGCGCGCCGCCGCATCGTCCGGCGTCATGCCGAGCGCGTCGAACACGAGCTCGAAAAACCTGCGCTCGGGCTTGACGGACCCCATCTCGTCGGAGATGAACATTCTGTCCACATACTTCATTATCGGCGAGCGCGAAAAGCGGCTTTTCTGCACGTGCGTTATGCCGTTCGTTATGATGTAGAGTGCATATGTGCGCGACAGACGCTCACAGACCTCGACCGCGCCGTCTACCATTATGCACTGCTGCGACAGACGCTCCGCGTATAAATCGCACATCTCCCTCTCCGTCGACGGTGTCACAATGCCGCGTTCGGCGAGCGCCGATTTAAGCTTTGCGAATCTGTCGACCTTGAGCCTGTCGCGCGTCGTCTCACCGCGTTCAAGCGCTTTCCATTCCGCATCGTTTATGCGGTGATAGAGCTCGACCGTCGCTTTGTCCGACGGCAGTCCGCACATCGTCAGAACTTCGCCGACCGCGTTCGCCTCGGAACGGTCAAAGTCAAACAGCGTCCCGTCGGCGTCGAACAGTATCGTGTCGTACTTTTTCATTTTACCGTATATTTATGATATGTTTTCTTTCCCTTTTTGATAACGACTCCGTCCGCGAAATGCTCAATTTCCACCTGCATATTCGCGTCCGCGACCTTTTCGCCGTCAAGCAGCACGCCGCCCTGAACGACAAGCGTCCGCGCCTCTCTGCGCGACGGCGCAAGCCCGCCCTTTATCATCATATCGAGCACGCCGATCTTGCCGTCGGTGAAATCTTCATTCGACAGCTCCGTCGTCGGCATGTCCTCCGACGTGCCAGCGCCGCCGAACACGGACTTCGCCGCCGCCTGCGCCTTGTCAGCTTCTTCCTCGCCGTGTACGAGCTTTGTCAGCTCATACGCAAGTATCTCTTTTGCGCGGTTGAGCTCGGAGCCCTCCCACTTGTCCATCTCGTCTATCTGTTCGAGCGGCAGGAACGTCAGCATGCGTATGCATTTTAGCACGTCCGCGTCGCCCACGTTGCGCCAGTACTGGTAAAAGTCGAACGGACTCGTCTTGTTCGGGTCGAGCCATACGGCGTTGCCCGCCGTCTTGCCCATCTTGTGCCCCTGCGAATCTGTCAGAAGCGTTATCGTCATGGCGTGTGCGTCCGCGCCGAGCTTGCGGCGTATGAGCTCGGTGCCGCCGAGCATATTCGACCACTGGTCGTCGCCGCCGAACTGCATGTTGCAGCCGTACGTCTTGTAGAGATGATAGAAGTCGTAGGACTGCATTATCATGTAGTTGAATTCGAGGAACGACAGCCCCTTCTCCATGCGCTGCTTGTAGCATTCTGCGCGCAGCATGTTGTTGACCGAGAAGCACGCGCCGACCTCGCGCAAAAGCTCGATATAGTTGAGATCCATCAGCCAGTCTGCGTTGTTGAGCATCATCGCCTTGCCCGGTCCGAACTCGATGAACTTCTCCATCTGACGGCGGAAGCACTCCGCGTTGTGGTCGATGTCCTCTTTCGTCAGCATGCGCCGCATGTCGGAACGACCCGACGGGTCGCCTATCATCGTCGTACCGCCGCCTATAAGCGCGATCGGACGGTTTCCCGCCTGCTGCAGCCGCTTCATAAGCGTCAGCGCCATAAAATGACCCGCGGTCAGACTGTCCGCCGTGCAGTCAAAGCCGATGTAGAACGTCGCCTTGCCCGCGTTCACCATCTCGCGTATCTCGTCCTCGTTCGTCACCTGCGCGATAAGTCCCCTCGCGCGCAGCTCTTCATAAATTCCCATAACAGTTTTCCCTTTCGATTTATCTTTCCTGATTTTTTACTTTGATTCGCCCTCGGCGATAAGCTCGCGGGCGGCTTTTTTCTGTGTCTCCGTGACGCTTATGCCGCCTATTATGCGCGCTATCTCGTCTATTTTGTCCTCGCCCGTCAAAACGCGCACCGAAGTCTCCGTTCTGCCGTCACGCTCCGATTTGCGCACGAACAGGTGCGTGTCCGCGAGCGCCGCGATCTGCGCAGAATGTGTGACGCAGAGTATCTGCGTCTTCGACGACGCGTCGCGCAGCTTGCGCCCTATCTTGCCCGACGTCGACCCCGACACACCCGTGTCTATCTCGTCGTAGATGATGGCGTCCTCGCCCGAGCTGTCGTTCTGTACGCTCTTTATCGCCAGCATAACGCGCGACAGCTCGCCTCCGCTCGCCGTAAGCGCGAGCGGCTTCACGTCCTCGCCCGCGTTCGCGGAAATGTATATCTCCGCCGTCTCGCGTCCGCACGGCGACAGCGGACAATCCGTGAATCGCACCTCAATTTTGACTTTCGGCATATCGAGCTCCGCGAGCACGCCGCATATCTGCTCCGTCATACGCGCCGACGCTTCCCTGCGCACATTTGACAATGCGTCCGCGCACACGTTCGCCTCAGCCTCGGCTTTGGCGAGCGCCTCGCGCGCCTCCGCCGTCCGCTCCTCGTTATTCTCTATCGAGTCGAGCTTGCGTTTCGCCTCGTCCCTGTGGGCAAGCACAGCCTCGATGTCGCGCCCGTACTTGCGCTCGAGTCTTTTTATCGCGTCGAGACGGTCCTCGATCGCCTCGAGCCTGCTCTCTCTGTCATCGTCGGACGCGCCTCCGAGATCGAACGTCTGATACGTCCTGCGCGCTATGTCCTCAAGCTCATACGATATCGAGCGCAGCTTTTCCGCGTCCTCGGCGGCGTTCGGCGAATACTCGCGAAGCTGCTCCATCGCGGACGCCGCGCGCTCGGCAAGATACGACGCCGACGCGCCCTTTTCGTTCTGGTACGCGGCGCGGTATACGAAATTCGCCAGCTTCGTTATCTTCTCGCCCGAGCGTATGCGCGCACGCTCCATCGTAAGCTCTTCTTCCTCGCCTGCGCTCAGCTTCGCCGCGTCTATCTCCTTCACCTGATACGACAAAAGATCGGCAGCGAGCGCGCCCTCGCGCGACAGACGTTCGAGCTCGTCGAGCGACGACCTCGCCGCCGCGTACCGCTCATACGACGACGCATACGCGGACAGCTCGTCAGCGTCGCACGCGTATTCGTCTATCAGCGCAAGCTGCGCTTCGGGTGTTTTGAGCGACAGACTCTCGCTCTGACCGTTTATCGACAACAGATACGACGACGCGCGGCGAAGCGCCGCCTGCGATGTCGACCTGCCGTTTATGCGCGCCGTGCTCTTGCCGTCCGACGACACTGTACGCTCTATCTCAAGCTCGCCGTCAGCGACATCTATGCCCGCCGCCGAAATCGCTGTGGCGGCTCGTTCGTCGATATCGGTAAACAGCGCCGTCACCTTTGCCGCGCTCTCGCCCGTGCGTATCAGCTGCGGCTGCGCCTTCGCGCCCGACACGAGCGATATCGCGTCGATTATGACCGATTTGCCCGCGCCCGTCTCGCCCGTGAACACGGTGAACCCCGGCGAAAACTCAAGGTCGAGACGCTTTATGACGGCTATATTCTCTATGTGCAGCGACTTTAACATACAAAACCAGCGCCTGTCACAGCTTTATAAGCTCGCGGAACTTCCTGCACAGAAACGCCGCGTCCTCCTCTGTGCGCGTTATGACGATGACGCAGTCGTCGCCCGCCACGCACCCGAGCACCTCCCGCATGTCCATGTCGTCGATGCCCGCCGCTATCGCCGACGCCATCGACGGTATCGTTTTAATAACGAGGTCGTTGAGCGAATAATCCGCGCTCGTTATCGACTCGAGTATCGACGTGTTAAACTTCGCCATGCTGACGCCCGAGTGAGCGTTTGAGCGGACGTATTTGTATTTGCCGCTCTCAGATGTCACCTTCGTCAGCTTCAGCTCGCGTATATCGCGCGATATCGTCGCCTGCGTCGCGCTGATGCCCGCCTCCGCAAGCCGCGCGATAAGCTCGTCCTGCGTCTCGATATCGTATTTCTTTATCAGCTCGAGTATCTTTCCCTGACGCTTCGACTTCATCGTCCGCGTCCTCCTTCTTTATTTATCTGCACGCTTTTATCTCCCCGTCATTTTGCTGCGGAACACGCCCGTGAACCCGCCCGTGCGAACTCTGACGAGCTTCGTCCGAAACTCACTCTTGCGCACCGTCACGACGGCGCCCGCCGCAAGCTCCACCGTCTCCATGCCGTCGCGCGACAGCTCGAGCGCCGAACGCCTCCAATCTCCCGCCTCGCACTCGATCACAAATCTCGTCGAATATATCGACGGACGCGACATGACCGAATGAGGACATATCGGCGTGACGCATATGCAGTCTATCGACGGATCTACGAGCGGACCGCCCGCCGACATCGAATACGCCGTCGAACCCGTAGGAGTAGCAAATATGACGCCGTCGGCGTCGAACTTGCCCGCGTCGTAGACGTCGCCGCCCGAGCGGCACGACAGCGATATGCCCGCTATCTTCGCCGCCGATGATTTTGTCACAACATAGTCGTTGAGCGCGGGGCGAAGCGTCGTCACACGACCGCCGGAGCGTATCTCCGCCGTCAGCATCATGCGCTCGTCGACCTCATATCCGCCGTGCAGTATATCGCCGAGCGACCCCATATCGTCGCCCGATATCTCGGCAAGGTATCCTACCCTGCCCGTGTTTATGCCGAGCACCGGCACGCCGAGCGGCAGCGCCTTTTCGGCCGCATACAGCACCGACCCGTCGCCGCCGAGCGTTATTATCAGCTCGACGCCGTCCGGCACATCGTCTGCAACGCATATACCGCGTCGCTCCTCAGGCAGCGTGAGGCTGTCGAGCATCACGACATCAACTCCCGCGCCGCGGCACATGCCGAGCAGCGCGCCGAGACGCGCGTCATTTTTATCGTCTATGCCGAACGGCAAAACCGCGACCGTTTTAATGCTCATACGCCGCCTCCCATGTTCCGCCGTCCTGCGTTTTTCTGTCATTCTGCATTGCGAGTATCTCCTGCCGCGTCAGGCGGAAATTCTTCGCTATATCCATAGCGTAGCTGTGACCGTAGCGCCCGCCCTTCTCTATGCGGTATGTCCTGTCGTGCGACTCGCCCGCGAGCACCGCCGTCAGATTACATATGCGCGACGCCGCGCCGTCTCCGTCCGCCATGCTGCAAAGCCCGTGCAGATGCGTCGTGCATATGCCGCGCACGCCTATCTCCGCATACGCGGACAATATCTCTGACGCGAGCACGATTGCCTCGTCCGCGCTCGTACTCGAAAACGCCTCGTCGAACAGAAACAAGCTGTCCCTCGTTATCTTCCCGTTTATTATGCCTATCTCCTCGCACTCGCCCGCGAGCCGCCCGTTTTTATACGCGCGGTCCGACTTGCTGTCGACGAAGTGTACGTATATCGCGTCGACCGGACGCACCACGGCTGACACCGCCGGCAGCGGCAGTCCGAGATGCAGCATCGAATACGCAAGTCCGACCGATTTCGTAAAAACCGACTTGCCGCCCTGATTCGGCCCCGTCAGAATATATATTATCTCGTCGCCGAATCCTATATTGCTGGCGACCGGTACGCGTCCCGACATCGCAAGCGCCGGATTATAAAGCCCCGTTATCTCGTCAATATCGCCAAACTGCGGCTTGCACAGAGGACGTTTATACCCGCGAAGAACGCGCAGCGTCTCCATGCACGCCGATATGAACTGCCACTCGGGCAGCAGCGGGAACAGTGCGTCAAGACCGCTTATGACGTATTTTCTGACCGTCCGCTCCCACGAGACGAGCGCGGACGAGAATATCTTGCCGAGCGCGCCGTTGACCGCATACCGCATGGCGGCGGCTTCCTCCTGCGACAGCTTCTTGTCGGTCGGCGAGAGCTGCGCCGAGCATGTAAACTCGTCGTCCTTAAAATCGAGCCGCAGCAGTTTGTCTATGAACTCACCCGGCCGATACTGCACCTCGTTTACCTTTACGACTCCCGCTTCGAGCGGACGGAGCTGCGCGTCGAGATTGAGG
>CANQMJ010000004.1 GCA_947624945.1 uncultured Clostridia bacterium
GTCGTACGGCGAACGGTACACGTACTCGCCGAACGACTGCTCGTGCGGCGACCTCGACGGCGACGGCGAGTATGAGATAGTGCTCAAATGGGACCCGTCGAACGCGCAGGATAACTCGAAGGACGGTTACACGGGCAACGTGATACTTGACGCGTACAAATTAGACGGCACGAAGCTGTGGCGCATCGACCTCGGTGTCAACATCCGCGCAGGCGCGCACTACACGCAGTTCCTCGTGTATGACTTCGACGGCGACGGAAAGGCCGAGGTCGTCTGCAAGACGGCGGACGGAACCGTCGACGGTACGGGTCGGACGATAGGCGACGCGTACGAGGATTACAGGACGTCCGCAGGGCGTATACTGTCGGGTCCCGAGTATCTGACCGTGTTCAACGGCGAGACGGGCGCGGCGATAACGACGATAGATTACGAGCCGCCGCGAGGCACCGTCGACTCATGGGGCGACAATTACGGCAACCGCTGCGACAGATTCCTCGCAGCAGTAGCATATCTCGACGGCAAGACGCCCTCGATCGTCATGTGCCGCGGCTACTACACGCGCGCGGTGCTCGCGGCGTACAATTTCGACGGAGCACACCTGAACAGCGTGTGGACGTTCGACTCCGACGCGCATGTTCCGCGCAACGCAGAGGCGGCGGGGCAGGGCAACCACAACCTCTGCACGGCTGATGTCGACGGCGACGGTTTTGACGAGATCGTATACGGTCAGTGCTGCATCGACCACGACGGTACGCTCCTTTGGTCGACGAGGCTCGGTCACGGCGACGCCGTCCATGTGGGCAATTTCCTGCCCGACCGAGACGGTCTTGAGATATGGGGCTGCCTCGAGGGCGGTCAGGGCGCGTATCTCGCCGAGGCTGAGACCGGTAAAATACTCCGCAAATACAGCACGAACCGCGACTGCGGGCGTGCGCTCGCCGACAATTTCGTCAGCGGCAACGACTCGGCAGAGTTCGTGTGCGCGACGACAGGCGACGTGTTCGTCGGCATCGACGGGAAGCTCGGCAAGTCGTGGAACGGCGGCATAAACTTCGCCGTGTGGTACACGGATAAGCTCGAAAGATGCGGTCTTGACGGTACGCGCGTATATTCGTTCGAGTACGGCGACGTGCTCAACGGTCAGGGCGTCGTGTCCTGCAACGGCTCCAAGTCGACGCCGTGTCTGACGGCGGACCTTTTCGGCGACTGGCGCGAGGAAATAGTGTTTGCGTCGTCGAACGGCAAAAATTTGCGCGTTTACACGACCGACTTCGATACGGAATACAGACTGCCGACGCTGATGCATGACACGATGTACCGCTGCGGCGTCGCGGCAGAGAACGTCGCGTACAACATACCGCCGCACACCGAATGGTTCCTTGACACGGACTATCCGCTGCCGGATTATCTCGACGTGCATATGGTAAAGGTAAAATAAACGGCAAACGAATATAACAAAGCCGTGCGGCTCCCGCCGCACGGCTTTACGTTATCCTCACCTGATTAATGACAATTTATGAACAAATTGTGAACAGATTTTGAACATGTGAATTTTTTATTCGCGCCATATTGGGTATGGAAATTTTTTTAATTGTATGGTATATTTATAAAAGTTTGGTGTTTTCGGAAGTTTGGTAGGTAAGATGAGAACGTATTTTAATTATCTGCGCCCGTATTTCGGACGAATGACGGTAGGACTTGCGATCAAATTCGGCGGAACGATATTTGATCTGCTAATACCCGTCATGCTCGAGCTTATAATCGACGACGTAATACCGACGGGCAACGCGGCAAAAATTTACTATTACGGCGGCATAATGGTGCTCTGTTCGGTGCTTGCCGTGCTCGGCAACGTGATTGCGAACAGGATGGCGTCGCGCGTCGCGAGCGAGTCGACGAGGCTTTTGCGTCATGATCTGTTCGTCAAGACGCTGTATCTGTCGTGCTCGCAGACGGACAAGTTCACGATACCGTCGCTCGAATCGCGTCTGACGTCGGATACATACAACGTGCATCAGTTCACGGGCATGATGCAGCGCATGGGCGTGCGTGCGCCGATCCTGCTCATCGGCGGACTCGTGCTCGCGTTCATGCTCGACCCGGTGATGACGCTCGTGCTCGTCGCTATACTGCCGTTTCTCGGCGTGTCCGTGTACTATATCGCAAGAAAGAGCGTACCGATGTACAGACGCCAGCAGTCGGCGACTGACGACATGGTGCGTACCGTGCGCGAAAACATACAGGGCATACGCGTCATAAAGGCGCTGTCCAAGACGGACTACGAGCGCCGCCGCTTTGACGGCGTCAACAAGGCGCTGATGAAGCGAGAGGAGATCGCGGGTCTTACGGTGTCGGCGACGAACCCGCTCATGAACTTCTTCCTTTACGTCGGCTTGACGGTCGTCATAGTCGTCGGCGCGTTCCGCGTCAACGCTGGCACGTCGGCTGTCGGCAAGATAATGGCGTTTATGACGTTCTTCAACTACATTCTCAATGCGATGCTCTCGGTGACGCGTATATTTACGACTTATTCGCGCTGCTCGGCGTCGATGTCGCGTATCACCGAGGTGCTCGAGGCGCAGCCCGAACTCGGCGTCATCACGGTCGACGATACTGACGCAAATGCGGACGGCGCTGACGG
The DNA here is from genome assembly GCA_947624945.1 of uncultured Clostridia bacterium. GTDB lineage: Bacteria > Bacillota > Clostridia > Oscillospirales > CAG-272 > DTU064. The sequence continues at coordinate 2,642 of CANQMJ010000004.1, forward strand.
CAAACCCGCAGCGGACGCGCCGCATATCGAGTTTGACGACGTGACGTTCTCGTATAACGGCAAGCGCGACAATCTGTCGCACGTAAGCTTTTCGCTCGGTCACGGTCAGACGCTCGGCGTCATCGGCGCGACGGGTGCGGGCAAAACTACGCTCATATCGCTGCTTCTGCGGTTCTACGACCCCGACGGCGGCAGGATATTCATAGACGGGCGCGACATCAGAACTATCGAGCCCGACGAACTCTACGAGAAATTCGGCGTCGCGCTCCAGTCAGACTTTTTGTTCGCGGATACGATACATGAAAACGTCCGGTTCGGACGCGACATAGACGACGAAGCAATAGATAATGCGATCGAATACGCGCAGGCGCGCGAATTTGTCGAGAATAAAGAGGGCGGCACGGGATTTGTGCTCGACATAAAGGGCGCGAACCTCTCGGGAGGTCAAAAGCAGCGACTTCTCATCGCGAGAGCGCTCGCAAGCTCGCCCGATATACTCATACTCGACGACTCGTCGAGCGCGCTCGACTATAAGACAGACGCTAACCTTAGAGGCGCGATAGCGAATTCGTTTGAATCGTCGACGAAGATCATAGTCGCGCAGCGCGTCAGCTCGATAATGTCGGCGGATCTGATACTCGTGCTCGACGGCGGAGTCGTCATAGCGGCAGGTACGGACGCGGAACTGCGCGAGTCGTGCGACATATACCGCGAGATCGCGGAATCACAGATGGGAGGCGCGATCCTTGACTAACGGCGGAAGATATTCAAGACACATCGAAGAAACGCCCGTTAAGCGCCACCGCTTCCGCGTTTTCTTCCGCATATTCAAATATATGTTCGAGCATCCGGCGCTCATAACGTTCGCGCTGTGCCTGATGCTGTTGTCAAACGCGCTCGTGCTGACCGGGCCGCAGCTTTCGGGCAAGGCGATAGAGGCGATAGAGCCCGGTATCGGAGCCGTCGATTTCTCACGCGTGTTCTATTACTGCGGGCTTATGGCGGCGTTTTACGCCGCGTCGTCGCTGCTCTCGTACGTGCTGTCGGTCACGATGATACATCTGTCGCGCAGCATCGTCGCGAGGATGCGCGAGCAGGTTTTCGATAAGCTGATGAAGCTGCCCGTCAGCTACTTCGACAAAAACCAGACGGGCGACATAATAAGCCGCATGTCGTACGACATCGACACGATAAACGCGTCGATATCGAACGATATGCTTCAGATATGCTCAAGCATCATCACGATAGTCGGCTCGCTCGTCATGATGATAACGATATCACCGCTGCTCGTGCTCGTGTTCGTTATAACGATACCGATGTCGGTTTTGTTCACGCGGTATAAATCGAAAAAAATACAACCTCTGTTCCGCCGCCGTTCGGCAAAGCTCGGCGAGCTCAACGGCTACACGGAAGAGATACTGTCAGGGCACAGGACTATTAAGGCGTATCACCGCGAGGACACGATGATAGGACGCTTCGACGGCTACAACGATGAGTCGATAGAGGCGTACTATAACGCCGATTATCAGGGCGCGATGATAGGTCCGACCGTCAACTTCATCAACAATCTGTCGCTTTCGTTCATCAGCATGTTCGGCGGCGTACTGTATCTGTTCAATCTTACGTCGCTCGCGTCGATATCGACGTTCATACTTTATTCGCGCCGTTTCTCGGGCCCGATAAACGAGATGGCGAACATCATAAGCGAGCTTCAGTCTGCGGCGTCTGCGGCGGAGCGCGTGTTCAGGCTTCTCGACGAGCCGGAGGAAACGCACGATATCAACGGCGCTGTGGAGCTCACTGCGCCTCGCGGCGACGTCGACGCGGAGAACATCAGATTCGGCTATTACGAGGACCGCGAGATACTGCACGGCATATCCTTCGATGCGCCTGCGGGCAAAACTATTGCGATAGTCGGTCCGACCGGCAGCGGAAAGACGACGATCATCAATCTTTTGATGCGCTTCTACGACCCTAACAGCGGCACGATACGCGTCGACGGCAGCGATACGCTGACGCTGACGCGAAAGAGCCTGCGCCGTGCGTTCACGATGGTGCTGCAGGATACGTGGCTGTTCGGCGGCACAATAGCGGAGAATATCGCATACGGCAAAGAGGGCGCGACGCGCGAGGAAGTCGTCGCCGCGGCAAAGGCGGCGATGATAGACGACTATATCGAGAGCCTGCCCGACGGCTATGACACGGTCATAACCGAGGACGGCATAAACCTCTCGAAGGGGCAGAAGCAGCTTTTGACAATAGCCCGCGCGATGTTGCCCGAATGCTCGATACTCATACTCGACGAAGCGACGTCGAACGTCGACTCACGCACGGAGGTAAAGATACAGTCGGCGATGGCGAAGCTGATGGAGGGGAAGACGTCGCTCGTCATAGCGCACAGACTGTCGACCGTGCGCGACGCGGACATGATACTCGTTCTTCATAACGGCGACATAATCGAGCGCGGCACGCACGACGAACTCCTTCGCTGCGGCGGATTCTATGCGTCGCTATATAATTCGCAGTTCAACTGAGCTTTTCACGCATATAGTCGAAGATCTTCTTTTCCTCGCGCGACACCTTGACCTGAGACAGTCCGAGCACGCGAGCCGTCCGCTCCTGCGATAGGTCGTGATAATACCTCAGCGATATTATCTTGCGCCACAGCTCGGGAAGCGTCGAGGTGACCTCGTGAAGCGCGATATAGTCGGTACGGTCGGACGTCGTGTCGGGCGCTTCTATCGTGTCGGCGAGTGTTTCCGCGCTGTCATCGAACGCAGATTCCGATATTGAGCGCACGGGATATGACGACGACATCGCGTCGGCGGCGTCCTCGACCGTGACGCCGAGTGCGGACGCTAACTCAGATATGCGCGGCTCGCGTCCGTGCTCTGCGACATACCGTTCTTTTTCATAAAGCAGCTGTGAGCCGAGACGCTTCTTGTCACGGCTCACCTTTATTATGCCGTCGTCGCGCAGAAAGCGCTTTATCTCGCCTATTATGAGCGGCGTTGCATATGTGGAGAACGCGCAGCCGCGTTCGGGGTCGAAGCTGCGTATCGCGCGCACCATGCCTATCATCCCGAGCTGACATAAGTCCTCGAACTCCGCGCCTCTGCCAGAGAACCGCGCCGCGATGCTTCGCACGAGTCCTTCATTTTCACGTATCAGCTCTTCCTCAGCCTTCGTGTCGCCGTCGCGTACGCTCAGTAGCAGCGCGAGATTGTCGTCGCGGTATGACGTCACCGCCATGATAAAGGCTCCGTTTTATATTTTGTCAAGTACATCGCCGCGCTCCGCTTGATTGAATTATATGTACGGTCACTGACGCTCGCGTGGGCCGGACAGCGTCTTTATCATAGTTACGCGCGTCCCCTTGCCGGGACGGCTGACGACGGCGAGCCTGTCCGTGAAGCTCTGCATTACGGTAAATCCCATGCCGGAGCGTTCGCCCTCGCTGTCGGTCGTGAATAGCGGCTGCATAGCCTCCTTCACGTTCTCGATGCCGCATCCTTTGTCGCGTACCTCTATGCGGACAGTGCGCTCGTTCAGTATTTTTACCGTTATGTAGACGATACCGCGCGCGTCGCGGTATCCGTGGACGATGCAGTTGGTGACAGCCTCGGAGACGGCGCATTTTATGTCGCACAGCTCCTCAAATGTCGGATCGAGCTGCGATATGAACGACGATACTATTGAGCGTGCAATTCCTTCGTTTATTGACAGCGACGGAAGCTCGATTCTGATTTCGTTTTTGAGGTCCTCCGGCGGTCTGCCCGACCTGCGTTTTTCGGTTGATTCCATTTTATTTCGTTCCTTTCAGTGTTGTTTGATCTCGATGAGCCTGCCCGCTCCCGCGAGGTCGAGTATGCGCATGACCTGCGGCGACGGCGACAGGAGCGTCAGGCGGCATCCGATTTTTTCGGCGCATGCGATGCGCCCGAGAATTAGCCCGAGTCCGGCGCTGTCCATGAATTCGACGCCCGACATATCCATGACGGCGCGCTTCGGTCTGTTTGTAAAAAGTGAATTGTCTATCTCGCCGCGGATTCGCTTGGCGCTGTGATGGTCGATGTCGCCCGAGAGCGAAATTATCATCGTATGTCCGTCGAGCATAGTTTCCGCGCCGGCTTTTGTGTTGCGTTTCATATTGCTCCCCGCTTACGTTTGATTTATGCGATTTTATTTTATTCCCACGAAGGCGAAAATAGTGTCGCAATCGGCTGTCGAAAAAAATATTTGTAAAAAAATAATGAAGGCGGAAATTGCCCCGCAAGCGATAAACAAAACAGACGCGGCAGACGCCGCGTCTGTTTTGTATCGGGTCAGAACGCCCAGTCGGAGACGTTCTGCATCATAGTGCCGACGGCGTCGAGCGCCTTTCCCGCGCTGCGCTTGAACTTGCTTTTCTTCGGCTTCATCATCGAAACCGTCGCGGCACCGATCGCGCCGCCTATCATGATCCCCGCCGCAACACCTTTTGCGACCTTCATCGTTGTTGACTGTGTCATCATCATATTTTCGTCTCCTCTGCAATGTATTTGCATTTATAGTATTATCCGCCCGTGCGGGTTTGATACGGAATATAAGTAAAATATTGCGAAAGATACGTGTGGGGAGGGACGGTGTCCCTCCCCGCGCAGTCGTCAGCTGTTGCTGTTCTCGTACGACTCCGTCGGACGGAACAGGAGCGTGATGCACCAGATTCCGGCGAGGGCGACGAGCGTGTAGATTATACGCGCTATCATCGTGCCCTGACCGCCGCATATCCACGCGACGATGTCGAAGCTGAACAGACCGATGCTTCCCCAGTTGAGCGCGCCGATAATGGCGAGCACAAGGGAGATCTTATCCATAATCATATCATTTTTTCTCCGAGAAATAATTGTGCAAAGCGTCGCTTCGGCGGCGCTTTACTTATAATATTCTCAAATTTGCGCTTCAATATTTGAATTTCGAGTGGAAATTTTTGTATCAACATCGAAATCGGTCACATATAATGAGAGAAAAGACTGAAAATGCGTGGCGGCGCAGCGCGGGAGGGACTCGGAATGTTTACAGATAAGCTTATCGACATGATGGTGTGTATTTTTCTCGGCGTATCGAGCGGACAGAGCTTTCCGCCGCCGCTGTCGCCGGATGAAGAACGACGCCTGTTTAACGACCTTGCAGACGGTGATATGGACGCAAGAGCGAAGCTGATAGAGCACAATCTGCGCCTCGTTTCGCATATCGTGCGCAAGTACTACTCGTCGAACAAGAATCAGGAGGACCTCGTCTCGATAGGCACGATAGGACTTGTCAAGGCTATCGACTCGTTCAACATGAAAAACGGTGCGCGCTTCGCGACGTATGCGGCGAAATGCATACAAAACGAAATACTTATGCATTTCCGCTCGCAGAAAAAGCTCAACTGCGAAATATCAATGAACGAAACTATCGACACCGACCGCGACGGTAATCCGCTCACATACGGCGATATAATCTGCACGGAGGACAACATCGCCGACGATATCGACACGAGAATGAAATGGCAGCGCGCGCGTGACTACATAACGATGCGGCTCGGCGAACGCGAGCGCAAAATAATCGTCATGCGCTACGGTCTTTCCGGCAAACCGGCGCTGACGCAGAGGGAGGTCGCGCAGTCGCTCGGGATATCGCGCTCATACGTGTCGCGTATCGAAAAATCGGTGCTGTCCGAGCTGCGCGATTACATAAGCGGGAATATAACGTGACATTATTTATATTGACAACCGAGTGCATTTTTATGTATAATAAGCGTGGATAAGCAAAGTATGGAAGGGAAGTGCCGACGTGGTCGCGATAACGGGTGTCGACAAGCGTTCGCGCGCCGAGCGCGCGGGAATACGCGCGGGCGACGTGCTTATTGCAATAAACGGTCACGAGATAAACGATGTGCTCGATTACGGGTTTTATCTGACCGAAAAGCATATCACGGTCACGGTCGCGCGCGGCGGCGAACACGTCGACTTCAAAATCAAAAAAGACACATACGACGACATCGGACTTTGCTTTGAGTCGGCGCTTATGGACAGCAAACACCGCTGTGAAAACGGCTGCATATTCTGCTTCATCGACCAAAACCCGAAGGGTATGCGTCCGACGATATATTTCAAGGACGACGACTCGCGCCTTTCATTTATCCACGGCAACTACATCACGCTGACGAACCTTACCGAGCGCGATATCGACCGCATAATCGAAATGCATATCACGCCGATAAACGTCAGTGTCCATACGACGGACCCCGAGCTGCGCGTCAAAATGATGAAAAACAAGCGCGCGGGTCAGGTGCTGTCGTATATGGACAAGCTGATCGCTGGCGGCTGCGAGCTGCACTGTCAGATCGTTTTGTGCCGCGGCATCAACGACGGCGACGCGCTGCGGCGCACTATGACCGACCTGTCATACATGTACCCGGGCGTCACGAGCGTGTCAGTCGTGCCTGCAGGGTTGACGGGGCACCGCGACGGTCTTTATCCTCTCGAACCGTTCACGGAGTCCGAATGTGCAGACATAGTGCGTCTCGTCGACGATTTCGGTTCCATGTGCGAGGAAAAGTACGGCGCGCGCATTTTCTATGCGTCGGACGAGCTCTACATCAAAGCGGGACTGCCGCTGCCGTCCTCCGAATATTACGGTGCGTACGATCAGCTCGAAAACGGCGTCGGCATGATACGCTCGTTTCTCGACGATATAGACGCGGAGCTTGAGTTCATCGACACATACGATTTCGACCCGCAAAAGATGCGCCGTGTTTCTATCGCAACGGGGGAGGCATCGGCGCAGTTTATAAAAGCCGCGGTTGAAAAGCTGCGATGTGTGTGCTATAATCTCGAATGTAACGTCTATACGATAAAAAACAATTTCTTCGGCGGCGAGGTGACTGTCGCAGGATTGCTCACGGGCGTCGACATGGCGGAGCAGCTTGCCGGAAAGGATCTCGGTGACGAGCTTTTGATACCGTCGTCGACTCTGAGAGCGGAAGGCGATCTGTTCCTCTGCGGGCACACGCCCGAGTGGCTGTCAGAGCAGCTCGGCGTGAATGTCAGAACGACCGGGACGTCTCCGTCCGAATTTATATCTGCGGTGATCGGTTGCGACGATCCCGACAAAAAGGAAGGTGAATACTTTGGCACAGAAGCGTAACAGTACCGCGGGCGGGAAGAAAAGCGCCCATAAGAACGAGTCTTCGTTTGTACCGCTGCTCGGCATATGCATAGCGGTATGCGCAGTCTGCATAATACTTGTAGCGATAATGGCGGGCGGCAAAAGACAGGGAACGAGCAATACCGGCACAGGTGACGGCAGCGCACAGTCGGGCTCGGGCACGTCGTTATCTTCCGGTACGGACGGCACGGAGAAAGCGCCCGACGTGACAGACGGTGCTGAAACGCCGCCGCAAACGAACGACGTTCCGTCGACGGGCGGCACGTCGTCAGGGTCTGATACAAGCACTCCCGACACGGCTGGAGCACCCGTCACGTCGGATGCAAATGACACAAATGACGGCGAAACAACAGCTTCGCCCGCGTCGGCAATAAATATAACGACAAAAAAATCGTCGTACGACGATAACGGGGCGCATGTGACGATGATATATCCGACAGTAAGCGGCATTGACGGCGCAGATACAGTAACGGGTCTTTTGCGCGACGAGATGGACGAGCGGCGCCGTGAGGCTCTTATCGGTATGGCGGGCGGCGAGGTGAACTATACTGTCGAGGATACGTCTGTCAAGCTGTGTACCAAGTCGTTTATTTCGCTTGTAGTGTCGGGGTACAGTTATGTCGGCGACGCGTCGCATCCCGAGTATTTTGTGTATGCGCTCAATTTTGACGTTAAGTCGAAAAAGCTTATGACGGGCAGCGACCTTATAAAGGATTTCGACGCTGTAAAGAGCAGCTTCACAAGCGGCAAATTTTATCCCATGTACAGTCAGGACGGGCTGCTCGACGAGATGTCGTATGAAGATATGATAACGGAGTATCACGTCGAATACGGCATATACCCGGAGGTATATTATACAAAGGACAACTTCGGCATCGCGGTCGAGCTTGTATATTCGCTCGGCGGATACGCGCTTTTCGAAACATCACAGTCGTCGTTGTCCGGCGCGATATACGTGCCGCAGAACTGAAAGAGAGTTGAGTTTATAATGTCAAAACCTATAATTGCCATTGTCGGCAGACCGAATGTCGGCAAGAGCACGCTTTTCAATAAACTGATCGGCGAACGCCGCGCCATCGTCGAGGACACGCCCGGCGTAACGCGCGACCGCATATACGGCGAGACGGAGTGGCGCGGTCGAAAGCTCGTTATCGTCGACACGGGCGGCATCGAGCCTAAAACGGACGATGTGATACTGTCAAAGATGCGCGAGCAGGCGCAGGTCGCGATTGACACTGCCGACGTAATCATATTTATGTGCGATATTCGCACGGGTCTTGTCGCCGACGACAGAGACATCGCGACGATGCTGCGGAAGTCGTGCAAGCCCGTCGTCGTTTGCGTCAACAAAGCAGACAGGATAGGCGACGTCGAAGAAGAGTTCTACGAATTCTACGAGCTCGGTTTCGATACAGACCCTATCGCTGTGTCATCGCTGCACGGCAGCGGCTCGGGCGACCTGCTCGACGCCGTTATAGACGCGCTGCCTGATGATTCAGACGAAAGCGAGGACGGGGACGTGATAAACGTCGCCGTTATCGGCAAGCCGAACGCGGGCAAATCGTCGCTCGTCAACAAAATGCTCGGCGAGGAACGCCACATCGTATCGGAGATAGCAGGCACGACGCGCGACGCCGTCGACTCCGTCGTCGAGAACGAGTACGGACGGTATAATTTCATTGACACGGCGGGCATACGCCGCAAGAGCAAGGTCAACGACAGGATAGAGAAATACAGCGTTCTGCGCGCGCAGATGGCGGTCGAACGCGCCGACGTGTGCATAATGCTCATCGACGGCGCGGAGGGCATAACGGAGCAGGACGAGAAGATCGCGGGTATCGCGCACGACGCTGGCAAGGCGTGCATAATCGCCGTCAATAAGTGGGACGCGGTAGAGAAGGATAACGACACCGTCAAAAAGTTCACGAACGATATCCGCACCGCTCTCGCATATATGACATACGCGCCGATACATTTCATCTCGGCAAAGACCGGTCAGCGCGTGTCGGGACTGTTCGAGCAGATAAACAAAGTTCATGAAGCCGCAAATACGCGCATCACGACGGGGCTGCTCAACGATATGCTTTCGGACGTGACTATGCGCGTACAGCCGCCGTCGGACAAGGGCAGACGGTTGAAGATATATTATATCACGCAGGTCGCGGTCGCACCGCCGACGTTCGTCATATTCTGCAACCGCGCGGAGCTGTTCCACTACTCATATCAGCGCTATATCGAAAACAATCTGCGCGAGACGTTCGGCTTTGCGGGAACGCCGATAAAGCTGACGATACGCGAGCGCGGGGAAGAAAAGGATTAGGTTCGGGGTGACGTATATGAAGCGCATTTGCGTTCTTTTACTGCTGTTGACTTTTACGTTTTCGCTGGTCGCATGCGGCGGTGGCGGCGGCTCGGAGTCGGCGGTTCCGATAATAAAAGAGGCGACGGGACTTGATGACGGCGACGCCGAACGGCTGTATGAGCTCGTTGTCGATTCCGGCTTCAAGGGCACTCTCAAAGAGGTTGAGGTCAGAAGCGCTGCCGACGATAGTCCCGTTTACAGATTCCGCGCCGACAGCAGCATACGCGACGTCTACGTCGGCAGCGCCGCGCTCGGCACCGAGAACGCCGACTGGAGCAAGATAGGCACGACGGGCGGCGATATAATGCACGACGGCTTTATCGGTTTCCGTCTCATCGACGGCTCCGATTTGCCGACGACGCTGTTCGGAGCGCTCTATATCGGCGGATTTGTCGTATGCATAGCGGCGGGGTATCTGCTCGGAAGCATCAACACGGCGATAATACTGTCGCACGTCAAATACGGCGCTGACATACGCTCGAGCGGCAGCGGCAACGCGGGCATGACGAACGTACTGCGCACGTACGGCGCGGGATCGGCGGGCGTGACGCTCGCGGGCGACGCTACAAAAACGCTTATCGCGTATATAGTCGGCACGCTCATATTCGGCATACGCGGCGCGTATTTCGCATGCTTCATGTGTGTCGTCGGACATATATTCCCGATTTATTACAAGTTCAAGGGAGGAAAGGGCATCGTTTGCGCGGGCATGATGATACTTCTGCTCGACCCGCTCGCGTTCCTTATAATCCTTGCCGTATTCATAATCGTACTTATCGGATTCAAATACGTTTCGCTCGCGTCTATAATGGCGGCGATGATATACCCGATGGCACATTCGTGGATGTTGCCGTACATACCGAGCCGAATATGGCCGGGTTCGACGGCGTTTGCCGTCGTCACGGCGGTGCTCGTTTTGTGGCGTCACTATCCCAATATGAAGCGTCTGTTGAACCGCACGGAATCGAAAATCGATTTCGCGAAGCTGTTCGGCAAAAAGAAAGAGAAGTCTGACGGTAAAGACAAAGAGAAAGAGAAGGACAAAACTTGAATCAAACTGTGTCCGAAAAAGAGCTGACCGCGCTCGAACGGTTCGCGCTGCTTGCGTCGCGGGCAGCAAATGCCGGTGTTATGTCGCGCGTGACGTTTTCGCGTCCTGTGCAAAGTGACGGTGACGTCAAGACTGTCGTCACGCTCTATTCCGATAAAGGCGAGCTCATGCTGCGATGCGAAACGTCGAGGGTTGACGGCAAGGTAATACGGAAAAATCGTGCGGCGGCTGATTCACATGAGCTTTTCGCGGAGCTTGCGACGGGATATAAGCAGGGAAATCTGACCGTCGGCGGCGCCGAGGCGCAGTATATGGTATCAAAAAAAGGCAAAAGCACGCTCATCGGAGAACGCGCAGTCGAAAGTGCTATCGAGTCAGCCGACGGGAGCGGCTCCCGCGATGTACGTGTCGGTGCAGACGACAAAAAGCGCTATATTTGGACCGAGAGTGAGAGTTGGCTTTCGGCGCTCGGGATAAGCGACAAAAACGGACGCGTCCACGATAAGCGTCAGTCGAAGTTCCGTCAGATAAACCGCTTTACGGAGCTGCTCGACGACGTATACGACGACTTGCCAAAGGAAGGCAAGCTCAGCGTGTGCGACCTCTGCTGCGGCAAGAGCTATCTTTCGTTCGCCGTATATGAATACCTGACGCACATACGCGGCAGGGAAGTCGATATGCTCGGCGTCGACAGAAAAGCAGATGTGATAGAATACTGCGAGTCGGTGGCGCGCGAGGTCGGCGAGGACGGACTGCACTTTGTAGCGGGCGACGTCTCCGACGAGACTGTATACGAACGCTTCGGCGGGCGCGTCGACCTCGTCGTGTCGCTGCACGCGTGCGATATTGCAACCGATATTGTGCTTCGCCGCGCGGTGAAGCTCGGCGCAAAGGTGATACTGTCGACGCCGTGCTGCCATCATGAGCTGTACGGCAAGATAAAGTCGCCGCCGCTGTCGTTCATCACGTCACATTCGATGCTTTCGCAGAAGCTGACGGACGCCGTCACAGACGGACTGCGCGTGAAGATGCTCGAGGTCGAGGGCTACCGCGTCGGCACGGTCGAACTCATCGACCCCGACGAAACGCCGAAAAACGTGATGATACGCGCGATAAAAAGAGCGGACGCATCGACCGCGACAAACTGACGCGCGAGTATAACGCGATAATAGAATTTCTCGGACTTGAAAACTCGTACTACGACATATACAGGTAGTCACGGATAATGATGAGGGCGCGAGGGGGACTTTTGGAAAAAAGTCCCCCTCGCGTGATGATATTATATGAGCCGATATGTCATTCGGATTTACATTGTTTTACCCATTTTTCCCAGCGGGGATCCGCTTTTATTTCCTTTTCTATCTGCTCATAATCCGGGTTGCACCAGAACGGCCAATCGTCCGGCAGCGTTTTCGCGATCCCGACGCATAGCTCTGTTTTGTATGTTACGCGGGACAAAAGAGGCGCGGTGTAAGCGTGTTCTTTTCCGTCGCAGAGCGATTCGAGCGCCCGTGCATGACGGAGCGCTTCGTCCAAAGAGACAAAAGCGTCGTCGTGAAGTCCGCGCTCCCATTCGAGCCGCGATAAATACAAATAGAGCTTGATGAGCGTACCGTGATATGCGCCGAAGTTTCCGTCATCACAGAGAAGTCCCCAAAGCGAGATGACGCCCCTCACTTTTTGAACAGGCAAATCGCTCGTAAAGTGATTTTTATTGGCGATAAGCCCGTATACGACCTGCTCGGAAAAGATATCCGCCATTTTAAGCAGCAGTTCGCCGACGTATTTCGCTTCTTCTTTTCCGTCCTCAGCTCCCGCAAGCAAAACTTCACGGCTTTTGTGCAGTTCGGGCATCCGTTCGGCGCAAGTGATTGCTTTTTCGTTTTCTCCGATGTTTCGATAGAGAAGCACCAATATTGAGATCGCTTTTGTGACGATTTCATAATCATGTGCAGAATCTGCCAAAGTTTCACAGAGCTTGATCGCTTCATCCCAATACGGGTTTTGCCTGTGAACATCATAGTCGTGCCTGATATAGCCCTCGTCGTCGTAATACAGCCATTCATGATGACGTCTCCAACCCGCCTCGGAAAGCGTATCGGCAAGTGTGATCATAAGCCGTTCGTTTTGCGGAAATTCGGCAAGACCATCACGTAAAATAGACAGACACTCGTCCACCCAGTTGTCGTCGCCGCGTCCTTTTATGTGAAACGAGTCGATTTTTTGAATAATGGCGTCGATCTTTTTCTCGCGGTCGTTTTGATACCCGAACAGCTCGTCTATGGACACGCCGAAATAATTTGCGATGCTCGGAACGAGTTCTAAATCCGGGTAACTGCCGCCGGCCTCCCAACGGGAAACGGCTTGAGCGGTGACGCCGACCGCAGTTGCCAAATCGTCTTGTTTCCTCGCGTCACGCAGCCGAAGCTCTTTGATTTTTTCACCTATTGTAATTTTCATGTCTATACCTCATATTCTTTCTTTGCACCGGTGCAGCTTCATTATACAAGACGCTGACAAAGTATTCAATTATCAATTAGTTGTTTACTGTTCAACTGACGGTTGTCTGCGGCTCGATGAAAGAATGTTATGCAGTAACTGATATAAGGGCAAACGCTCGCGCATGAACATAAAAAACGCCCGTTTCCGATACGGCCGATACATTCAAGCCGCCGGAAACGGGCGATATGTTTTATATAATGCTTTCCATCCACGATTCGCGCAGCGACATGGCGACGCCGCGCGCGCTGTGACGCAGACTTGACGAGCCTGCGATGAATTCGGGCATACGCTCTGGCGGCAGATGGAACTCTTTGGCGAGCGACGATTTTATCTCCGATATAAGCATATCGGGTTCGCGGAGTCTGTCGCTTTCGATGATGAACGCGTCGGGGTCGATTATCGTGATGATATTGTATATCGCCGACGACAGCTCGCTGCATATTTCGGCGTCGGAGCGGCAGCGTGCGATGCGCGATTCCAAAAGCTCGCCGTGACGCAGCACCATGCGCCCGAAGTCGCACTCGAAGCCGTGCGCGCCCTTGACTACTTGGTCGCGGTTGTAGACGGCGCCGTCTATCGTCTCGCCCATGAACATGTAAATGACGGTGCGGTGTCCGCATCCGTCCATGCTGCGCACGTTCGACAGAGCGGCCGCCTCGACGCTTTTCATCACGACGGACACTGGTCTGCCGAGTACTGATTCTGCGGTTTCACACAGACGCACCGTGTCCATATCGGGTATCTTATCGCTTATGACGATGTCGCGGTCTCGCATGTATATTCCCGGCACGCATATGCCGACGCCGATCAGCTTATCCGCGTCGGCGCGGTCGGATATTGCAGATGCGGCATTTTTGAGGAACAAAAGCAAGTTGTCGCGGTATGTGAACTCATCGGAATAATTGTGCGTGAACGAGTCGGTGTGGGTGAGCGACACGTCGACGATGTTCATGCGGAACGCGCGCTCGGACAGATCGATCACGACGGCGTAATAGTCGCGGTTGAGCGACACGACGCCGGCGCGTCGTCCCGCCGCATGGCGCGTATCCTTTTCCTGCGTCAGCACGTCTGCGTCTAAAAGGGCGTCGACGACCTTGCCGACTGTCATGAGCGATAGTCCCGTCGATTTGGCGACGTCGGCGCGGCACACACGTCCGCCGTCTGCTATTGCCTTGAATATGCCGAGCGCTCCCGCGCGTTTTATGCCGTGAAGTTCCGCTTTTACCATATCTGTGTTTTCCTTTTTTATAAAATTATGATATAATAATTTTAATACATATTTTATAAACTGTCAAGACTGATTTTTAGAAATGGTTTTTGTCAGGGGAAACTTTTGAAAAAGTTTCCCCTGTGACCCCTTCAAAACTTTTCACTGACCGGTTTTATTTGCCGTACCGTTCGCCTGTGCGGTGATTTTTCACCTGTACGTACGCTTCGGTGCTCGACTCCGTCTCCGCCCGTCTCTGACGAGACGGCAGCTTCGCTGATGTTTGGGCAAAGTGCGGGGCAATATTTTTTCAAAAAAAATCTCAAAAAATCCAACCGTTGATTATTTAGGTGTGTCTATATAGTGCAGCTGCAAAAAACGTATTCCGAAGGAGCAGAAAATGGTCAAATACAATGACGAAAGCGACGAAATACTTGTTGCGCTCACGCTGACGGGCGACGAACGGGCGTATGAGGCGCTCGTACTGCGCCATCAGAAGCGTGTGCTTGCGTCGGCGAAGGCGGTGACGCGCAGGGACTTCATGGCGGAGGACGCGGCGCAGGACGCGTTCGTCGCGGCGTGGATGAAGCTCGACAAGCTGTCGGACCCGTCGAAATTCGGTCAGTGGGTGAGCCGCATAGCGCGCAACCGCGCCGTGAACATGATGACGCGGGCGAAGCAGTACGTAGACATCGAGGACGTGTCGTTCACGCTCGAATCGACATACAACGTCGAGGAAGCCATTTTGCAGTCCGAGGAATACGGCGAGCTCCGCCGACAGCTGCAGAGACTGCCGCAGAAGATAAAGACGGTCATATATCTCTACTATTTCGAGGGGCTCACGATACCGAAAATAGCGGAAAAACTGAATTACCCGGAGGGAACTGTAAAATGGCAGCTCTCGGAGGGCAGGCGGACATTGAGAGGAGAATTATCTGCAATGAATGAAAAGATCGACGATACGCTCGTCGAAAAGGTCATGAAGAAGGTCGAGGAGCTGAAAAACTGGCGTCTTAAGGACAACAAACGCGGCATCGAAAACGTATACCGCGAGGTGCTCGCGGCTGTCGAGGCGCTGCCGGAATCGAAGGAAAGGTATCACGCGCTCGCGGATACTCTCGTCGTCGGCAGATGGTGGGTGCACGGCGAGGACAGCGACGAAAATTTAGCGCGTCTGCGCGATGCGGCTCTGCGCGGACACAACGAGAACGCGATGGCAACGGTCATGTATGTGGAGCAAAGAAGGCTTTTCGGCGACGAGAAGATTGTGTATGTACGTGACACACAAATACCGTTTTTGAAGGAAAACGGATTCAGCTCTGCGCTCGGATACGTGTATTTCAGGCTCTCGCGCGAGTATTTCGTGAACAAAAACGACAGAGAGAGCGGGTACGCTGCGCTGAGGTCGGCGCTGGACGTGCTTCCGGAAGAAAGCGAATATCACGCGTGCGCGCTTGCGGCGATGAATGCGAACCGTATCTATGACGAAGAGGCGGCGAAAAAGCAGAAATTCGGTTTCGGCTGCGACTGCGATGTGATCAAATTTGTAAACGGCGAACCGAGATATTACACACAGCCGGGATATAGCTATCGAATCAGCGGACTGGCGGGACTGGCGCGTGACGAGACGTTCTACGACGCATCGCGCTGCGACAGCAGGTACTTTGTCAAAGGCGCGTCTGTCGGCGACGTATACACAGGCACCGACGAGGCTAAAACGCTCACATATGCGTCAAGCGGCGCGGTCGTAGAAACAAAGGCGGGCACGTTTGAAAATTGCGACGTCTGGGTCACAAACGAAAAATATGACGGAGGAAAAACGACCGTATACTACAAGGACGGCGTCGGCATAGTTCGCATCGTGTACGAAAGCATAACAAGACCGACTTACTCGGAGTCGCTCGTCTCGTATCATATCGCAGGCGGAAAAGGGATTCTGCCGTTATGCCGCGGCAATAAGTGGGAGTACGAAAAAGACAGCGCCGGCATATATTCGCATAACGGCGTTTATGAGGTCACATACTGCGACGGCAAATACGCGCTCGTGTCGGCTTATCAGACGTCATGGCTGCGCGACGGCGATCAGACAGTCGACTTTGAAGGAATGTTGACAACGATCCATGAAGAGTATGCTACACAGGACGAGCAAGGTGATGAGCATATTCACGATGTGTCAAAGCGGGTCGCCGAGCTGCGCGAGCTTGCGAGTTCCGAGTGGCAGACCGTGTACTGCGATACGCTTGGGCGCGTGCTGAAGCGTATGTGCGACACTGATCCCGAATTTACGCCCGACTGCAAGGAGAACGGGATGTGGGAGTTCATCGAATTGTATAACATCGTCGACGGCAACAGAATAAACAATTTATTCTGGCCGTACTCGCTGCAATGGAAGGGTGTAAGGGGAGACGCCGAAAGTCACTTGCTCTGCAACAACGACATATACGGGATACTCACCGACTGTCTCGGCATGTCATGGAGCGACGATTGGGAGTTCGATGTCGACATGAGCGATCAGCACTATGTCTTCGATATAGCATATTCGTCACGGTTCAGACTGTCGCACGCAGGCACGGTCAGCGTCAGAGCCGGTACGTTTGACGACTGCGTCCGACTCGACGTTGACACCGACAATTTGCCGGCGGGATGGAGTTATCGCGGCGGCAGGCACAGCTACGTGTATGCGCCCGGCGTCGGCATAATTCGCGTCGAGTTCGGCGAGGGCGACAGTCACGGCGTATACGAGCTTACGTCTTACGAGGGCGTCGGCGAGGGCTACATGCCGCTGCATGCGGGCATGAAGCGCCGCTACGAGCTGACGGGCGCGCGCGACGGTCTTATCGGCGAGACGGAGTATGTGTACGTCAGCACCGATACGGGCGTGCTTCTTATCGTGCGCGATTCGTCGGGCAGGGAAAAGAGGTAAACAAAGCGGGGACCCGACGGGTCCCCGCGGTTGTTTGCGGGAGACGAAAGAAAAACAGACGGCGGATGCCGTCTGCTTTTACTCTACTTTTTCCCATCTGTAACTTTTGCATTTGGTGTTGTTTTTGATAGCACGTTCTATCGATTTTCTTGATACGCCGATAGATTTTGCTGCTGCTGCACCACTTTCAAAAATTTCACCGGTGTCGACATTTCTGACTTGCAGTCGTCCGGCACATTTAGGACATCCGGTTTTACCGTGTGTTCGTGAATTAATAATTGCTTCCCAGCTATGTCCTTTACTGCACCTCCACCAAACTTTTTCATTCGAACCTGATGGATAGTCTTCCGGATTTTTTTCGTTTTTATCGTAATCCCATTCTTTTACCAATTCGGGATAATGATCTGCCAAAGAGCCTTTTTTAGCAAGGTTATGTTTTTTTCTTGTTTCTACGCTTTTGCTTTGTCCGCATTTGGGGCATCCGCGGTGCATTTTTGTTCTCTGATATGGAGAAGATTCCCACGAATAACCGCAATTTTTGCAAACCCACCAAACTATTTTTGATGATCCCGGAATACAGTCTCCCGGAGAAATTTCTTTTTTTTCATAATCCCATTCTTCAAGTAATATAGGGAATTTTTCTGCAAGTGAACCTTTGCTTTTCTTCAATGTTTCATTCAAATTTATAATTCTATTTTGTTTTGCACAATTCGGACATCGCCCTCCTTGGCTGACTGAGAATATCTGTGCTTCCCATTCATATCCGCACGTATCACATTTCCACCAAACTTTTTTGTTAGAACCCGCAGTAAACTCTTCAGGGGCAGGTATATTCTTTTCATAATTCCATATTGTTTTCAGTTCCGGACAAGCGGTAAATAAATCATTTTCTCCCTTATACGCTTTCTTTCCGGCACAATACGGGCAACCCGCTTTTCTCCCGGATGTTCTCGAAGATATCGCAGCTTCCCATTCATGCCCTTTGTCACATTTCCACCAAACTTTTTCATCTGAGCCTTTACTATATTTTTCCGGCCCGTTTTCGTTTTTATTATAATTCCATTCAGAAATGAGTTCAGGATTAGACGTTGTAAGGTCATTAAAACCGACTTTAATTCTTTTCCCCGAACAATATGGACACTTGTTGTGTCCAATTGTTTTATTTGCAACAGTCATGTCATAATCATAACCGCATTTTTTGCATGTCCACCAAACTCTTTTATTTGAGGCATAACCAAATGATTCAGGCTTGAGATTTTTATTTTTTTCGTAGCACCATTCAGCCGCAATTTCAGGATATTTTACAGCAACACTATTTTCTTTAATTGACCTAACATATAAATTATAGATATCTGTCGCATCACGTTTTAAATCTATGTCGGGAACCGGCAAACCTATTATTTCAACCACCTTTTTGAGTCCCCAGACAAACTCATCGTCAGTCGGGTTACTTTTTTCTACTGTTTGCAGAGTTATTGTGTCGCCCGTCTGTTCTCTGTTTCTGCCACACTGAATAACTATAACTCTAATACCGTTGTTTCTGAGAAATTCGTATTTTTGCGCGTCTTTGTTTTCCTTTTGACTATGGAAATACTCACCGTTATATTCTATACCGATATTAAGATTGGAAATATAAACGTCTAATTCTTTTCCATGAACTATTTTTCTATTTTCAACTGAAATTATTTTTGAAAGATAATAGAAGATAGTTTGTTCCTGCTTCGATGTATGACTTTCTTTTGTGCAGTCCGGACATGCAAAGCCTTGCGATGTTCTTTCAACTATTTTCCTTTTATAGCTTTGACCGCATATAGGGCAAACCCAGCTTACACTTTTATTTGAGAATGGCAAATAATCGCTCGGTAGTTTTTCATTATTTGCATAATCCCATTCTTTTGCCAATGCGGGGTATTTTGTTTCAAAGTCGTTCTCACCTTTTATCGGTAATTTACCCGCACAATAAGGACACCCGGACTGCTCCCTTGTTCTATGATCTATTCTCGCACGATATGAATGATTTTCTTTGCACCGCCACCATGCTTCGATGTCAGAATGCGGAGGTACTGTTGACGGCGTTTTATCGTTTTTCTCATAATCCCACTCTGATGCTATTTCGGGATATTCAGTTTGAAGGCTTTTTTTGAGTTCTTTTTTCATATCGTCACCGTTTTCATTTTGATATTTTACGTTATAGACGAAAACTATGAAAAAACAGGCTACAGTAAATGTAACCTGTTTTTTATGCGGGTAAAAGGACTTGAACCTTCATGAAGTTGCCCTCACTAGAACCTGAATCTAGCGCGTCTGCCAATTCCGCCATACCCGCGGATTTTATGAGCGAGTGTGGCGGAATTCTAACGCACATACCCGCGTAGTATATTGCTTTTATTTCAGCGAACAAATGTATTATACACTATCGTTTGCGATTTGTAAACCCCTTTTTTCAAAAAAATTCAAAAAGTACATCGCCGCCTGAGATTGACAACATGTACGCGCTCTGATAAAATAGAATAAAACGACAGGGAAGGCGGCGATACAGTGGCACGTGCAGGAACGGCAAATAAAAACTATCGCGGCGCGAGGGCGGGCAAGGGCGCCCTGCTCGCGGTATATGCGCTTGCGCATCTGCTCGTCGATATGTGCTGCTGCGCGGCGCTGCTCCGTTTCACGCGCGGCACCGATTACTTCGCCATGTCGCTGTTTATATACAATTTCTGCGCGTTCGCGCTTCAGATGCCGATAGGGGCGTTCGCCGACGGCATGACGAAGACTGGACCGCTGTCGGTGGTCGGATGCGTTACTGTCGCGCTGTCGATGATAGCGGCGCCTGCGCCGTATGTGCTTGCGGCGATGCTCGGGGTCGGCAACGCGTGCTTTCATGTCGGCGGGGGCGTGTACTCAATGCGTGCCGGCAGCGGATGCTCACGTCTCGGTGTGTTCGTCTCGCCCGGTGCCGTCGGACTTGTTATAGGGCGAATCGTGTCCGATATGGACGCTGTCGCCGATATGATGATCATGACAGGCGTTGCCGTGATAATGGTCGTTTCGGCTTTGCTTATAATTCTCGCCGAGCCGTTTGCCGTTACATATGAATCGGTAGCGCCGTTTGCGCACGGTATAAACGTGTCGTATCCGGGACGGAAAGCGCTCGCGTGCGCATGCTTTTTCATCGTTGTCGCGCTGCGTTCGTTCGGCGGGCTGACGTTCGTATTCGACTGGAAGTCGACAGTCGGTGCAACATTTGCGGCTATACTGACGGCGGCAGCGGCAGCATTTGGAAAGATGCTCGGCGGTATCGTCTCCGACCGCGTGGGTATGAAAGCGACGTCGGCGTTCACGCTGACGCTGTCGGCGGTCTTGATGCTGTGGAGCGCGAATATGTACACTTCGCTTTTCGCACTGCTGCTGTTCAACATGACGATGCCGATCACATTGCGCGCGGCGGCTGACAACGTTCGCGGTCACGAGGGCTTCGCATTCGGGTTTTGCACGCTTGCGCTGTTCGTCGGCTACATACCGGCATTTATCGGCGTTACAATGCCTTTCGGCATATACGGCAATGCTGCGGTCGCTGTGATATCGCTCGCATTCATGGCGGCGGGACTCGAGTTCACGTCGCACGGCGCGGGAAAACGCAAATGATATGATGCTGATTTTTTCGCTCGCCGTGTCGCTGTTTTTGACGCTCGTTTTCGAGCTTGCCGTTGCAGCCGTATGGGGCGTAACAGAAAGGGAAGATATTGCGCTTATCTGCGAAGCAAACATTATCACGAATCCCGCCGTCGTGTTCGCTTCATTTGTACTGAAACGTGTGCTGACGGTGCATTTCCTCGTTTGGCAGCTGCCGCTTGAGGCAATTGCAGTTTTTGTCGAATGTCTGATATATACCAAATTCGGCAGGCGCATAACGCATCCGCTCTTATTTTCGCTGACTACAAATACTTTTTCGTATACGGCAGGTCTTGTTTTACCGTTGATTTTTTGAAAAAGGAGGCGCTTTGATGAATTATTTGCATGCGATGCTCGACATTGTTTACACCCCGGTTGACTGGATGCTTGAAAATTGGCGCAATATTATTTTGTATTCAATACTTATGATCGTTATAGCCGTCATTGTAACGCTGGTCATAATATTCACACGCAAGCATAAATAAGTCAAAAAGGGCGCGGCAGCGCCCTTTTTTGACTTATGCGATTGCATAAAATCCCTGCGCGATTTCAAATTATACAACTGTCTATGCGAGTATGTATCACTTTTCGAATATACTCATGTTCGACGGCAAAATTCCCGACTGCTGATATACGATCTCCGATATCTGCGCGACCTCATTCGGCAAAAGCCCGTCGCTCTTTACTATCACACTGACGTTCTCGCCATTGATTATTGCTACGCAGTCGGCAAATCCCTTTGCCTTGACGAGCTCCTCGATATTTGCCTCCGCCGACATATTCGCCGCGAGCGCGGCTATGTCGGCGCCCGCCTGATCGCGCACCTCCTGGAGCGCCGTCTCGTTGTCGACGACTGTTGACAGTACCTGTATTGCTTCGTCGCGCGCACGGTCGCGGTTGTATGCCGCCGTGTCGAAGTATTCGTCTCGTACGGGCGACGCCGGCTCAGGCGACGCGTCGACGTCGGACGTGCCCTCTCCTGTGCCGTCCTCCTCAAGCAGCGCGGCATAATAATTCGGATCGATCTTGTACCCGCCGTCACCGTCCTTTCCGTTGCCGGACAAGATAAAGTTTAGCCCGATCGCGACGCCGCATACGAGCACGGCGCATATGATTATCATATTCTTCGCGCCGATCTTACGCGCCGCTCCCGCGGCTTTTTCCTTTACTCCGGCGAATTTTTCGCCGAGCTTCATTTCTTTGAACTTTTTCGTTATTTTCATGTGAGTGCCTCCCGTGTTTTTCTCCTTTGCTCAATGTATATGACGCGGCGGGCGCGCATATGACGACTTTTTTATTTTCCCGCGCCTGCGACCGATATTTTTGATACGGGCACACCGAGTGCGCATGACAAAAGCTCCGTCAGCGTCCGCTTAGTCGCAGCGTCTCCGCCTCCACGGCATACGACCGCGATGCCGCGCACGGACGCGTATATTTCGCGCACGAGCACCGTCCTTTCCTCGCCGCCGACGCTTACGATGACATAACGGCTCCCGCCGCCGTCGCCGTCCTCGGCGTAAACGCGTTCAGTGCCGCCGTCGAGCGTCAGAAGCACCGACACGTCGGATACACCTTTGACCTGCTCGCACAGCTCCACTATACGCGATTCGAGCGAGCGCGCATATTCTGTCATGTCGACGTCGACGGACTCGCTTTCCGACGTCTTCGGGGCTGTGCGCGAGCCGAGTACGAGCAGCAGCACGCCGACGACGCCGAGTCCTATCATCAGCCACTTCTTCGGCGAGTTCTTGAAATATGAAAAGAATCCGTTTTCATTCATAACTTATGTTCACCTCGCAGTCGTAAGTGCCGATTATATATTCCGTCAGCGATTCGGCGTCGGTCCAAACGGCACCGCCGCGCAGCGTGACCGTGACGGAGGCGATCTTTACGTCGTCGAAGTCGCTCGAGTCAAGCGTCGCGGACGCGTCGACGCTGCTGCGCTCAAGATTAAATACTGCGGAGATATCATCGGCGACTGATGCTGAAATCGACGCTTCCACGCGTTTGATTATGTTCTCGCGAATGTCGAACTCGTACTGCTCCGTCTCGACCGAAAGCTCCGGAAGCTCGATTTTGCCGCGGTCGAAAAGCTCGAAAAGCGGCGTCGCCATGACGCACAGTGTGACGAGTCCGGATATGTATTTTATGTATTTTGAAGACGCGCCGTCACTCGGCATGACGATGCCGGCGAGCGCCGTCACAGACGCGCAGACTATGACGGCAGTCATGTACGCGCTCATGACGATATCGCGGGCGCTGTTTTCATAAACAGCGCGAGCGCGATTATGAATACGACGCACGACAGAGCGACAATCGCGACTGCGAAGCCGACGGTGTCGTGCAGCTCGCCGAGCAGCGTTGATTCGCGGTCGCAGCCGAGTATCGACGATGCCGCAGACGCTATATTGAGCGAAAACGACGTCAGAAACAGCGACAAAAGAAGCGGGCAGGTCAAAAGCAGCAGCACTGCGATGCCGAGTGCGCCGGCTCCGCTTTTGATGACGGACAGTCCCGTCGCGGCGGTCCGCAGCGCGTCGCCTATCGCGCCGCCGACGATCGGAACGGCGCTGCCTATCGTGTATTTGAGTCCGCGTGCCGCCGCACTGTCGGCGGCTGCCGCAAGCTGCGTCTGGTACGACAGCACGGCGGTGAAGATCGTCGCCGCTCCTGCCGTCAGCCACACGAACGCGCGCTTGACGGCACCGCACAGACGGTGAGCGCCGCCGCTCGACGTCACTGACGCGATAACGGCGAGTGCGAGCGACAGTCTGAACACGGGCACAAATACATAGCTCATCAGATACTGCAATGCGGACGTGAAAAGCAGGAGTCCCGACGACGACACAGCGGCGCCTGTGACGTTGCCTGACGACGCGAGCATGGTGCTCATCATAGGGACCATCGCGCCCGAAAACGTCGATATCGCGCCTGTGAACGCGTTTATGCGCGTGACGAGACGCTCGCTCACGCCCGTCGCGTACACGGCGAGCGAAAGGCACGTCACGAGCGACATCGACTCGGCGAGCCTGCCGTCGGAGACATCGCGCGAAAATACACGCAGCGCAGACGATATCAAAACTGTGCCGAGCAGCACGGACAGAAACCCGCGCGCGGGAGTGAATGCGTCGCGCAGCATATCGGCGATTTTGCGGAAGATGAAATCAAATCCGAGCGAGCCGATATTTTCTGCGATGTCGTCGGGCAAAAGCTCCTCGACCTCGTCGGGTATGCCGTGCCGCATGTCGTAGTATACGTCCGACATGTCATTGTACGCGGCAGCGCTGTTTGTATCTCTTGTATCTGCATTTTCGTCGACCGCGCGGACAGGAACAAGCATCAAAAGCGCAACGGCGAAAAATATAAACATCGATTTTATTTTCATGCTTTTTATACTGTCAGCGCGGCGGCGGAGTTTATAAGCTTCAAAAGCAGCGGACAGCACATCGCCGCGAGTTCCGCGCGTCCGAATAAGAGTATCGCCGACGCGGGCTCGGACGCGCCGCAGCCGCGGCACACATCGGCGGTAAGCTCCGTCGCGTATCCTATGCCGACGGCGCGCACGAGCGTCTCGATATATTCCGATACAGCCGTATTGTCGGCGAGTGACGACATCAACTGAACCGACTGCCCGAGCGAGCCGAACGCGTAAAGGAGTATGCATACGGCGCCCGCCGTCGGCAAAAGAACGTGAACGGGACTTTTCGATTCGCGCAGAAGCGCTGTCGCCGCCGCGCACAGAACGGCGATTCCGATATATTTTATCATAGCCCGAATATAGAGCGCAGCGAATCGAACAGCACGCCGAGTCTGTCCGCTATCATCGTAATGACTATGACGATGCCTGCGACCGAAACGAGCGTCGCCTGTTCGTCGCGCCCGGATTTTGAAAGTATCTGGCATATCACTGCCGCAATCATGCCGATACCGGCTATTTTAAGTAAAAGTGTAACGTCCGACACGGTTATGACTCCCTATATCACAGAAAAAGGATTATAAACGACATAGAAATAAACACGGCGACGGCGCACGCGACGCGAAGCCTGTCCGACTTTGACGAAGATAGCTCGTCGATATGAGCGCGTAGACGTTCGGAGGTGCGCGAACACAGCTCGATCTGCGAGTCGCGGTAGCCGCGTCCGAGCTCGGACGAGAATTCTGTCATTATGCGCCGCGTCGCCTCATCGAACGGAAATTCACATACGACCTCCGACAGCGTCGTATCGGATGCTTTTTTCCACAGCAGACGAAGCGCACAGCAGCCGGTATCGTACGAGCCTATGATGTCGGATATATCGTCGGAACGGTAGCGGACGGCGTCGCCGACGAAGCGCACGAACCTTTCCGCGTCGCGCGCGGCGTCGAGCGATGTGCGCACGCATCGCGCGTAGTCGAGCGCCGTCATCGCGCAGGACAGCGCTATCGCAAGCGCGCCGACGGTCTTACAAATAAATACGGGATTCATGTCTTTGTTATGATGTGCCGCACGGCGCCCACCTCGCGGTAAAGCCCGACGAGATGCGTGAATACGCGTGCGTCGCAAAGCGACGCCATCTCCGCGCGCAGCTTCAGCTCGTCGACGGACGCGGCATGCGACGTCGCAACTATCGGCACGCCGCACGAGTGCGCGTACATGGCGGCGTCCGCGTCCTCGCGTCCCGACAGCTCGTCGCAGATTATGAGCTGCGGCGACAGAGACCGCACGGCGGCGCATATGCCGTCGGATTTGGGATAATCGGACAGCACGTCCGCAGACGTGCCGCGGCACGCTTCCGCAAGCTCGCCCCGGCAGTCGACGACGGAGAACTGCACGCCGTCGCGCGAAAGCGAGCGAATTAGATCGCGCAGAAGCGTAGTCTTGCCGACGCCGGGCGTGGAATAGACGAGCACACCCGTCAGTCTGCGGCGCAGTATCGCGTGTACGCGATCGGCGCAGCCGGGAACGTCGCGCCGTATTCGTATCGACACCGACGTGATACCGCTCACCTCGCGTATGCGCCCGCCGTCGAGTGCGGCGCGTCCGCATACGCCGCATCGGACGCCGCGCGCGTTTATGTAGCCCTCGCGTATAGTGTCTGCGTGTGCGTACAGCGACCCGCCCGTCAGCGTGAATATGAGCTCGTCGAAACGCGCGTCCGTTATAGGCGGCAGCGCATACGAGCGCTCGCCGCAGCTCAAATATGAGTTCCCGCCGCGGCGCAGGCGCACGTCGGTCACATCTGCGAGACGAATTCCCGCGTCAGAGGCAGCTTTTATAACGTCAGCGCGAATGTCGTCGGGCAGCGGCGACAAAGCGTCGTTGTCGCGTGTTGTTGCTTTTGTGTTCATGGTACATGTATATTTGTGTGCGCCGCCGTTTATGTAAAGATAAAAACGACCGCTTTCGCGACACCATCTTGCTGAGCGACGATTGCATGTAAACGAAAAGGGAGGCGGAGCCTCCCTTTGATTTACATTGTTGTTTCGTATTCACGCAGAAGTCCGAGCAGCTTCGCCGCATGAAGTCCCTCGTCGACAGCGAAATTGGCGAACATCGTCTTTTCGCGCTCGTCGGGTATCAGCTTTGAATACATCTCGAAGTCGCGCGTAAGCTCCGTCGAGTTTTCCCATGCGCGCAGGACTCTGTCGCGCGTCGTTATCGTTATATCGTGTCCTTTGTCTGTCACAGCTTTGTTCCTCCGTTTCGTTATCCGTTTTTATTATACCGCGTATCGCGCGTGAATAGAAATGTAAAATTCTGCGCAGAATATTACCGTCACGCGACAGCGCGTAATTTTATGATAACGGAGAAAACAAAATGCAGCTAACGCAAAAAGAGATCGGACTTTTGAAGGACCTGTCGGAGCAGGAAAAGCTCTGCGTTGAAAAGTACACGAAGCATTCCGACTGCGCGAAGGACGCGCAGCTCAAAAATCTGTTTTCCGAGATCGCGAAGATGGAACAGAGCCACCTTACGATGATAACGGACATGCAGAACGGAAACGTGCCGCAGCCGGGACAGGGCGGGGGACAGTATAACCCGACGTTCGGCGCGACGTACAACACGACCGAAACGCCGGAGAAGAAAAACGACTGCTATCTCTGCTCCGACCTTCTTACGGCGGAGAAGCATGCGTCGCATCTTTACGATACGTGCGTGTTCGAGTTCAACGACGAGAACGCCCGCAATCTGCTCAACTCTATCCAGTCTGCGGAGCAGCATCACGGCAAACTCATATACGACTATATGAAGACGAACAGCATGCAGGCGTGAGGGAAGCAGACGAGTTTGCGGGGGAAAAACTTCTCTAAAAGTTTTTCCCCCGCGCCCCCTTTTCAAAGCCTTTCATCAAAAGGCGATTTTTTCGAGCCGTTCGGTTACGGCTTTGAATCTGTCGCTTTCACGTATCGGGTCGAATGTGTCGATTGCAAGTCTTTGATTCAGCATATACCATGCGTTGTTGTGGACGACGGTTGTGTGGAAATCGCCGAACGGCGTGATCTCTTCGGGATACGCCATCATATTCGTGAACGGAGAGTTGAATTTGTCGCCGGGTTTGACGCTGCACTCCCGCTCAACGTGAGCGCACATCGTCTCGAGCGCGTCGAGCGCTTCATCGTACTTTTCCGCATAGAGCATGTAACAAGCGATGTTGCGGTAAAGCTCCGCGACGCGGCAGTTGTAGAAATTGAGCTCATCACCGAAGACGAATTTGTAAATCGAAATGATGAACTTGAGCATTTCGATTTTTTTGTCCCACGAATCGGGACCGCCGGGGAGCCTGTTTAAGATGTATCTTTCAAGCTCGGAGCAAAGACCGTCCGTCAGCTTTTCTATGTAGTCCTGAACCGGATAGTCGTCGGAGTTATTGATCGCATAGTCAGACGCGACCCTCTCGCGGCAGTTTTTCATCACAGGTAGGCGGAGAAGTGTGCGCTGTGCCTTGAAGTTGTCCTTGAACCCGTAGCCGTAGAGCGCCGTAAGTGAATCAAGCACTTCGTTTCTGAAATCGTTATCCTTCGTCGTCTCGGCAAGCGTCTGCAATATTCTCTCGG
Source organism: uncultured Clostridia bacterium (assembly GCA_947624945.1). Lineage (GTDB taxonomy): Bacteria > Bacillota > Clostridia > Oscillospirales > CAG-272 > DTU064. Next base: position 30,585 of record CANQMJ010000004.1, read on the forward strand.
CTTCCGTCAACTCGTTCATATTCGGTTCATCGTCCCACATCGAATGTGAAAGGCAGTCCGCGAGATTGTCGAGGATCCGTTCGTCGTACGGGAATTCTGCGGCATACTCGCGTGCGCGCTTCAGCGAGTCCGCGCTGCCCTCGTCCGTCTCGTTGCTGCGCTGTATTTCGAGATAAATCTCGCGCAGACGGCGCGCGCGGTCGCTGTGTTCGACGCCCAAAAGCGTATCTGTGCTGACGCCGAAATATTCGGCGATATAGGGCAGCGTCTCGATGTCGGGGTATCCGTTGCCGGCCTCCCAGCGGGAGATCGCCTGCGGCGTCACGCCGAGAAACGACGATAACTGTTCCTGCGTCACTCTGCGCTCAGCGCGGAGATTTTTTATAGTTTCACCTATTTTGAGATTCATTTTGTATGTCCTCTTTCCGTAAAGTTTATTTTAGTGGTTTCGTGAGCTCACGGGTATATGATAGCAGACGCATTTGAAAAAAACAATTATTGATTTGTTGTTGTGATATAAACGCTTCATTTACACCGTAATTTCACCGTTTTGCGCGGCGACAGCGCAAAATAGCCGAAAAAACGCGCGCTCGCGTGCGTTTTATTGGCGCACATATGCAAATAACGTGCTTGATAAGATCGGCCGAATATGGTATTATGAGATAGTGAGAGATATAAACGAAAACGGCTCCGAGGGATAACGATATGACCTTGATGATAGCGTCGGACATACACGGTTCAGCGAAATACTGCGCGATGCTGCTCGAAGCGTACGCGCGCGAACGCGCGGACAGGCTGCTTCTGCTCGGCGATATACTATATCACGGACCGCGCAATCCGCGCCGCTGCTATGACCCGAAGAAGGTCATCGAGATGCTGAATGGGATAAAGGATGATATAGTTTGTGTCCGCGGCAACTGCGATTCCGAAGTCGACGGCATGGTGCTCGATTTCCCGATAACGGCGGAGGCTGTCATGCTGTTCGCGGGCGACAGACTCATATATGCGACGCACGGTCATCACGCTGGCGAGGATTCACCGCCGCCGCACAAAAACGGCGATATACTTCTGACGGGTCACACGCACGTGCCGAAGTGCGTCGATCACGGCGATTTCATTTACATGAACCCGGGTTCGGTGTCGATACCGAAGGGCGATTCAAAGCGCGGGTATATGATACTTTCTGACGGCGCGTTTGTGTGGAAAACGCTCGAAGGCGTCGAATATAAAAGATGGGAAGACGGTACGCTCACCGAGTCGTGAAGGCGCCGCCGATTAAAGATACGTATGCGGCATAGCCGCGAAAGCAATATAAAGGAAAGGTCAACGGAGGTAACGGACGTGGCATACAAAACAGACATAGAGATAGCGCAGAGCTGCGAGCTTAAACCGATCGAAAAGATCGCGGAGCGCGCGCATATAGCTCCCGAGTACATCGAGCAGTACGGCAGATACAAGGCAAAGGTATCGCCGGAGCTTATGGAGAAAACGGACCGACACGACGGCAAACTCATACTCGTCACGGCTATAACGCCGACGCCTGCCGGAGAGGGCAAGACGACGACGACGATCGGACTCGCCGACGGTCTCTCCCGTATCGGCAAGGACGTGACGGTCGCGCTGCGCGAGCCGTCGCTCGGCCCCGTGTTCGGCGTAAAGGGCGGTGCTGCGGGCGGCGGATATGCGCAGGTCGTGCCTATGGAGGATATCAACCTCCATTTCACAGGCGACTTCCACGCGATAGGCGCGGCGAACAATCTTCTCGCCGCGATGCTCGATAACCATATCCAGCAGGGCAACTCGCTCGGCATCGACCCGCGCCGCGTTGTGCTGCACCGCTGCGTCGACATGAACGACCGCCAACTTCGTTTCCTCGTCGACGGCATGGGCGGCAAGTCGAACGGCACGCCGCGCGAGGACAGCTTTGACATAACTGTCGCGACGGAGGTCATGGCGGTGTTCTGCCTCGCCGAGTCGATTGCGGACCTGAAAGCACGCCTTGCGCGCATGATAGTCGCGTACACGTACGACGGCAAACCCGTAACGGCTGGCGATCTGCACGCTGTCGGCGCTATGACGGCGCTTCTGCGCGACGCGCTCAAGCCGAATCTCGTGCAGACGCTCGAGGGAACGCCCGCGTTCGTTCACGGCGGACCGTTCGCCAATATCGCGCACGGATGCAACTCCGTTATCGCGACGCGCACCGCGCTCCGCATGGGCGATTATACAGTCACGGAGGCCGGATTCGGCGCCGACCTCGGAGCGGAGAAGTTCCTCGACATCAAGTGCCGCATGGCGGGACTCGTACCGAACGCCGTCGTCGTAGTTGCGACGATACGCGCGCTCAAAATGCACGGCGGACTTGCAAAGTCTGAGCTCGGTACAGAGGACCTCGCGGCGCTCGAACGCGGCATACCTAATCTTTTGCGCCACGTATCGAACATCAAAAACGTGTACCGCCTGCCATGCGTCGTCGCCGTCAACAAATTCCCGACAGACACGGACGCAGAGATAGATTTCATCATCAAGAAGTGCGCTGAGCTCGGCGTGAACGCGGTGCTTTCGACTGTCTGGGAGGACGGCGGCGCCGGCGGGGAAGACCTCGCGCGCGAGGTCGTGCGTCTGTGCGATGAGGAAAGGGGCGATTTCACATATTCGTACGAGCTTGACGACACGATAGAGCACAAGATCGAGGCTATTGTAAAGCGCATATACGGCGGCGACGGCGTGAATATCACGCCTGCGGCGCAGAAACAGATAGACGAGCTCACAAAGCTCGGATTCGCGGGACTTCCCGTATGCGTAGCCAAGACGCAGTACAGTTTCTCAGACGATCCGACAAAGCTCGGCGCGCCTGACGGCTTCACCGTCACGGTCAAAAACGTGAAGGTGTCGGCGGGAGCCGGATTCATCGTCGTTCTGACAGGCGATATTTTGACAATGCCGGGACTTCCGAAGTCTCCCGCGGCGGAGCGTATCGACGTCGACGACACTGGCAGGATAACGGGACTGTTTTGATAAAGAAAAAGCGGGGACCCGACGGGTCCCCGTACTGCTTTGTGTAACAGGTATGCCGACGGTCTGTAAGGGAGAACGGGAGAACCGACAGCCGCAGTTTACATCGTATGCCGTTCTGATGACCGATATATTTTGATTTGAGGCTGCCCTCGTTTGGGGGCAGCTTTTTTCTTTTTCTGCCTATATTATACCATGTCTGCGAGCGCGCGGAGCAGTGCGAGCAGGCAGCCGTCAATAATAACAACAGTGTCGAAAGGCGGGCGATGCGAAGCATCGCGCGGCTTTCGGTAACATAGTGTTATTATTATACTACGAAGCAAAAATGCTTGCCATCATCCACCCCACAAAAGCAAGCTTTTGCGGGGACCCCGAATAAGAGCATTTTTGTGAGGTCGTCAATATCGAGTCTGCGGCAGAGCCGCAGCAAAAGCGCAGCTTTTGGGACTTGTGCAACAAATCCACGATGATATTATACCACAAATTTTACGATTTGTCAAGTACTTTTCACAAATTAGTGTGAATTTTTCTCACTCACAGCGTAAAAACATCGCGTCAACATTTCCTGCGAACACCTCCCTCGCGGCACGTCGAGCTGCGCGTCAGCTCGTCGCTGATCCTACGCCCTCCGACACGTTTTCACATTGCGAAATGATAAAAAGAAAATAATTTCAAACAAATTTCGATTTTCTGTAACGATGCTCCGAAAAAATCGTCATATATAATATAGACCATATTTGCGCCCGTTCACAGTAGGAGGGATCATGCAGCTTCAAATCAAAAACATTACAAAGTCATACGGCAAAAACTGCGCGCTGTCGGACTTCACCGCGACGCTCGAACCCGGCATATACGCGCTGCTCGGCCCGAACGGCTCCGGCAAGTCTACGCTGATGAACATCCTAACCGACAATCTGCCCGCCGACAGCGGCGAAATACTGTTCGCGGACGGCAACAGCAGCGGCGAGCCGCGCGACGTGAAGAAAATGGGGGTGGAGTTCCGCGAAAAGCTCGGCTTCATGCCGCAGTACCCGGGACTTTATCCGAATTTCACCGTCGAGCGCTTCATGTGGTATATGGCGACGCTCAAATGCATCGGAAAAAACGACGCGAAGCGGCAGATAGACGAAATTCTCGCGTCCGTCGAGCTCGACGATGCGCGCCGCAAAAAGATCGGCGCGTTGTCGGGCGGCATGAAGCAGCGGCTTGCACTCGCACAGGCAGTACTCGGCGAGCCGTCGATACTTATACTCGACGAGCCGACTGCGGGACTCGACCCGAAGCAGCGCATAGCGATACGCAACTACATCGCAAAAATCGCGCTCTCCAAGATCGTACTTATCGCGACGCACGTCGTCTCCGACATCGAATTCATCGCACGCGACATCATCATGCTGAAAAAGGGCGTCATCGTTGACAACGCGCCGCCGCATGAGCTGACGAAAAAGATAGAGGGCAAGGTGTGGATCACTCCTTGCGCTGAAAGCGAAGTCGTGGCTATGCAGGAGCATCACCGCGTGACGAACATCTCCCGCGACGACGAAGCCGGCGGCGTCGACCTGCGCATCATCGCGGACGGCGCGCCGACGCCGAATTCGCGCAACGCCGCGCCGACGCTCGAGGACTATTACCTCTACGTATTCGGCGACGAAGCGGCGCAAAATCAATAAATAAACGGAGGTACATCATGAAAAAGATCGCGCTTACATCGCTTTTACTCGCGCTGACGCTTACGCTTACGATGCTTTTGTCGTGCGGGCAAAATAAAAACGGCGGTTCCGATGCCACGGACGGCGGAGACGGCAAGACGGACGGCGGCGAAGCTGGCGAGATACTGTCCGCCGCAGACAAAAAGCGCTACGAGGACACGACCGTTTACTC
>CANQMJ010000005.1 GCA_947624945.1 uncultured Clostridia bacterium
CGAACACACGGGAGCCTCTTTCGGGTTCGACAAGGGGGACTTTCTTGCGAGAAAGTCCCCCTTGTCAAAAACCGGTTGAAAGGTGTGAAAGACGTCACCACGTCAAGTAAACAAAGGTAGCTGCCGGTGGGAGCAGACTGCATAAACATCCGCGGTGAGCGGAGAAATCGGTTTCGGAAACGGACTGTCGCTACGCAACAAGTAAATAATTCACACTATTTTGTGAAAAGTACTTGACAAAACGCAAAAAATGTGGTATAATATAAGCAGTTAAGGGAAAGAGGTGTTCGTAGGCCCGGCGGGGGCAGCCTGCGAACTGCTCCCTCGCGGCATGGCGAGTTGCGCAGCAGTTCGTCGCTGACGCGCCGACCTGCGACACGTTTTCGCTTCGCGAAAAGTGTGGTGAAAATCGGCATTACCGAATGACGCACGAGCAAAGTGCGCGTAGGTGAAGCTGCGAAGCCTACGGCTCGTTGATTGATAAAAGGGAAAAGTCAGGAAAAGTTCTTGAAAATAGGGATGAATGGGAGAGAAACTTTTTGTTTCGGGGACCACTTTTGGTAAAAGGTGTCCCCTACCTTCTCCAAAAGCGGACCGATTAGTGCTTATCTTAAGCTATCTCCGAAATTTTTGTTATCGTTAGCTTTTTCAAAACAAAAAAGTCAATAAAAGTTTTTGAAAAGAAAAGGGGGGTCGGGGGGAGAGGAAAACTTTTCTCAAAAAGTTTTCCTCTCCCCCCGGGAAATTTATTTGATTTTAAAATACGTATGATACGGGAATCCGTGGGCGCGGAACATGGGCATGAACTCGAGGCCCTCGCCGACGAGGACGAACGCGCCCGCCTCTCTGTTATGCGACGGCGTGAACACGTCCTCGAGACGTCTGTCGCCGATGTTGAGCGTGATGAAGTCTGTCGATTCCCCTCTCGCCACCATCACGAACGGACCGTACATCAGAGCCGCGACTTTGTCGCCGTCGAGCGTGTCGGGCGTGTACTCGAGACGCAGTCCGTACTCAAACGTCATATCTGCGACTGCCGTCTCGCCCGACTTGTGCTCGAGCGTCGTGTAGTCGTCGCCGTCGCGGAAATGCGCGCCCGCCACCTTTGCCCCCGATGCCCAATACGGGATGCGCAGTTTCACGTCGTAGTCGGCGTCGCCCGACGCAGTAACTTTAACGTCTCCGAACGGGAACGCGGACTCGATCTTTATGTCGATGCCGCGCTCGCACAGCGTCAGCTCGGACGCGATGTAGAGATTCACGTATACGACCGTCTTTCCCCCGCGCTCCGTGATGAAGTAGGAGGCGTCCTGATACTTGACGTGATTCTCCATGCCCGTGCCGTGGCAGCATGTGAAGGAGTGGAAGTCGTCGCTGTAATCCTTCTCAGCTCCGGGTCCTATCGGCAGCATGTACGTCACGCCGTTATGCATGTAGTGCGTCGTGTGCGGATTCTGCGACGCGAGTATCTGATTTATGAGCGCGCGCTCGTAGTAATGCATGTACTTCGCGTTGTCGGGCTCATACGAGTATAGCTCGCGCGCGAGCTTGAGCATGTTGTACGCCGCGCACGTCTCGCAGTTGCGGTCGGACTCGATGTTCGCCGCCAGCTTGTCGGACTCGCGGAACGACTCGCCTCTGCCGACGCCGCCTATCGCGTACATGTGATGCTCCGTCACGATGTCAAAGAAGAACTTCGCCACGTCGTGATAGTATTCGTCGCCGGTCGCCTTGTACTCCGCCATAGCGCCCAGTATCTGCGGGATGTGCTGGTTCGCGTGCAGGTTATGTATCGTGTCCTCGCCGTGCGACAGCCCCGGGAAGATGTTTTCGTTGTCGAACATCTTCGCCGCGGCGAGATATTTCTCCTCGCCCGTTATCGAATAAAGCGTCGCCAGCGACTCGTTCATGCCGCCGTATTCGCCCGCGATGTACATGCTCCACATCTTCTTGCGGTGCTCGTCGGTGAGCGGCGACAGCCTGCCGTATACCCAGTCTCCGATGCCGCGCGCAACGTCGAGCGCGGTCTCGTTCCCCGTGCGCGCATAGCACTCGAGCACGCCCGCGATTATTTTGTGCAGCGTGTAGTACGGCGCCCATATCTTCGCATACGGCGTGAACTGCTCGAGCAGCGCGAACTGGTCGGGCGAGTACGCACTGATGAAGCCCTCGCCCCACGTCGACGGGTCGCGGCTCCAGTCCTCCTGCTTCACATTGTCCGGCGTGCATGCGGTCACAAACGACGCCGGGTCGCCCTTGCTCATGAGCTGGAGCGAGCGCAGCTCGTCCACTATGTATGCGACCTTATCCTTGAAAAACTCGTCCCCCGTCGCCGAGTACGCGAGCGACAGCGCCGAGATGAAGTGACCGAGCGAGTGACCGCGCAAAAGTCCCTGCGGGTCGTCCCAGCCGCCCGGCTTGCGCGCTCCCTTCGTGTCGACGCCGAACGTCAGACGGAAGCTGTAAAGCATCGTGTCTGCGGGCAGAAGACGCAGATACGACAGCGTCCTGTCGCGGTTGTCGGTGTAGGGCGATCTCGGTATGAGCTTCGCGCTCGAAAGCGGTGGATAGTATCCTTTTGCGTTTATCATATCGTTTGTACCTCCGTTGTTTGTTCATTCATATTCTATCATACCGCCGCCGCATGTGTAAACAGGTTTTTATAAAAATTGTTCCGATTTATAAAAATAAAGACGAAAAAACGCGGTCGGAGACGTTCCCCGACCGCGCACGGTCAATATTATTTTCCGCTGTCGCCGTAGTTTGAAAGCACGCGCGCCGACGGGTCGTCGACGTTGCAGCCCTCCCACTCGCGGTTCGGCATCCAGAAGTCGACCACCATCGCGTCCTCGCCGGGATAGTACCGCTCGAAGAGCTCGCGGTATAAAAGCGACTCCTTCGTGAACGGCTGCGCATGCGTGTACTTTTTGCGAAGAGTCTCGTACTCCTCGTCCGTATACATCGCGTTCGCGTGAGCTTTGAGATAGTCCACCATTGAATGACCGACAGCGTCCGAGAACGCCGCCTTCTCGCGCCACAAGATCTCGTCCGGAAGTATCCCCGTCCCCTCGAACGCGTGACGCAACAGATACTTGCCCTTGTTATACTTGTTCAGCTTCAGCTCGGGATCGACAGCCATGACGTATTTTACAAAGTCGAGGTCGCCGAACGGCACTCTCGCCTCGAGCGAGTTTACCGAAATGCACCTGTCGGCGCGCAGAACGTCGTACATGTGAAGCTCGCGCACGCGCTTTTCAGCCTCGCGCTGGAACGCGTCCGCGTCGGGGGCGAAATCCGTGTACTTGTACCCGAAAAGCTCGTCCGATATCTCGCCGGTCAGAATAACGCGCACGTCCGAGCGCTCGTGTATCGCCTTGCACACGAGGTACATGCCGATGGAGGCGCGTATCGTCGTAATATCGTACGTGCCGAGAAGCGCGACCACGTCGGGCAGCGCGCGTATGACGTCGTCGGCGGTGATTATGACCTCGGTGTGGTCGCTGCCTATATAGTCGGCGACGATGCGCGCGTAGCGCAGATCTATCGCGTCCTCGCTCATGCCGATGGCGTATGTCTTGATGGGAGATGTGCTCTTTTTTGCCGCGATAGCGCATACGAGCGACGAGTCGAGTCCGCCCGAGAGCAGAAAGCCGACCTTTGAATCGGAGACGAGACGCTTCTCGACGCCGCGCACGAGCTTTTCACGTATGTTGCGGCACACGGTCTCGATGTCGTCGTGTATGACCCCGTCGACGTGCGTGATGTCGCAGTAGCGCGTGAATTTACCGTTCATGTAGTAGTGTCCGGGAGGGAACGGCATTATATGCTCCGCGATAGGCACGAGGTTCTTCGCCTCGCTCGCCATGATAAGCTCGCCCGTTTCCTTTTCGTAACCGTAGTAGAGGGGGCGTATGCCTATCGGGTCGCGCGCCGCAATATACGTGCGCGTTTGCGCGTCGTATATTATCATCGCGAACTCGGCGTCGAGCATACCGAACATATCGACTCCGTACTCGCGCCACAGCGGGAGTATTATCTCGCAGTCGCTGTCGCTTTTGAAGCTGTAGCCCTTGCCTATGAGGTCCTCCCTCATCGCCTCGAATCCGTACAGCTCGCCGTTGCAGACTACATAGCTGCCGTCGAGCTCGAACGGCTGCATGCCATCCGGCGTCAGCCCCATTATAGCAAGACGGTGGAACGCGAGTATACCGTCTCCCGTCCTTGTCAGCCGCGACTCGTCCGGTCCGCGCGATACAGTCGCGCGAAATCCTTCCCAAAACCGACTCTCATCGGCGCTCCCGCCGAGCCATCCCATTATTGAGCACATAGCTTTTCGGCGAGGGGAAACTTTTTATAAAAAGTTTCCCCTCGCGCTCCCCTTCAAAAATTTTTATTACAGGAATATTCCCTATTTATTCCACGTCCTGAAGCGCGTCGTAGCCTTCCTCGCCCGTGCGGACCTTGACGACGTTCTCGACGTCGTAGACGAATATCTTGCCGTCGCCGATATGACCCGTATAGAGCACGCGCTTTGCAGTTTCAATGACCGTGCGCACCGGCACCTTCGACACGACTATGTCGACCTGCACCTTCGGCATCAGGTTCGTTTCGACCGCGACGCCGCGGTAATATTCGGGCTTGCCCTTCTGCTGCCCGTAGCCCATTACGTGCGATACCGTCATGCCCGTGATGCCTATCTTGGACATAGCCTCTTTGAGCGCGTAGAGCTTTTCCTCTTTGAATACGATCTCAACCTTCGTGAACTTGGGCGAGCTGTCGTCAAACGTCGGAACACGCTTGACGGGCACAGCCTCCGCCGCGGGAGTGTCGCCCGTTACTGCCACGATAGGCTCAGACGCCGGCGCGAAGTCCGCGTACTTGTCGACGGACGGCGCAAAATCAGCGTATGCGGACGGCAGACCGTGCTCGGTGATGTCGAGTCCGCGTATCTCCTCCTCCGCCGTCGCGCGTATGCCGTGCAGCTTCTTTATGAGGACGAACGTGATTATCATCATCACGACCGCATATGCCGCGACCGAGACGAAGCCGAGGAGCTGGAGCCCGAACTGACGGAAACTGCCCGTGTAGCAAAGACCCGAAAGTCCTGCGGGCGCCTCGGGGTTAGCGAGCAGACCGACCGCTATCGTGCCCCATATGCCGTTTGCCATGTGTACGCCTACGGCGCCTACGGGATCGTCAACGTGGCATTTGAGGTCGAGCATCTCGACTACCACGACTACGAGTATGCCAGATACGATGCCGACGACTGTCGCGCCGATCGCGTCGAGCGCATCGCACCCGGCCGTTATGCCGACGAGTCCCGCGAGGGACGCGTTAAGGCACATCGAAACGTCCGGTTTGCCGTTCTTTATCCATGTGAATATCATCGTCGTGCATGTCGCCACCGACGGCGCTATCGTCGTCGTCAGGAATATAGACGCGAGCTCGGACGGCGTCGTCGCCGCAGCGCCGTTGAAGCCGTACCAGCCGAGCCACAGAATGAACACGCCGAGCGCGCCGAGCGGGATCGAATGACCCGGGAACGCGTTTACTTTTATGACCTTGCCCTTTTCGTCACGCACATACTTGCCGAGACGCGGTCCGAGGATTATCGCGCCGACGAGCGCCGCGATGCCGCCGACCATGTGTATCGCGCATGAACCCGCGTAATCGTGGAAACCGAGCTGCGACAGCCAGCCGCCGCCCCAAATCCAGTGCGCCTCTATCGGATAAACGACGAGGGAGATAACGGCCGAGTAGATGCAGTAAGCGGAGAACTTCGTGCGCTCCGCCATAGCGCCCGAGACGATAGTCGCCGTCGTCGCGCAGAACACGAGGTTGAACACGAACTTGGACGCGTCCGTGAAGTCGCCCTCTTTGCCCGCGATAAAATCGGCGAAGCTGCCGAACAAGTCCATGTTCGGGATACCGATGAGTCCGAACAGCGCGTCCTCGCCCATCATAAGTGAATATCCGAGCAGCGAGAATACGACGGTGCCTATGCAGAAGTCCATGAGGTTCTTCATTATGATGTTGCCCGCGTTCTTCGCTCTCGTGAAGCCCGTTTCGACCATAGCGAAGCCGGCCTGCATCCAGAAGACGAGCGCCGCGCCGATCAAATACCAAAATTCGATTGTCATACCTTTCTATGACCCTTCCTTTCGATTTTGTTTCGGGGAAGGAGCTTCGGCATGAACGCGGAAAGGGCGTCCGCGGCATAAACCGAAGACGCCCTTGCCTTCACGCGGTTGATTATACAACAAGCGTCGAACCTTGTCAACCCCTATTTTTGCAATTTTCAAAAATTTTTCTTGCAGGATTCTCGGCGAATTTCAAATTGCCTATTGACAAATTGAATTATTTAGCATATACTACTTGCATATGCGGCGCATTTTTCTGCTGCGATGAAACGATAAAATTTCATTTTTATGCAGTTTTTTCGCCGCTCCCCCCATCGGAAGAAAGGAATTCGGCAAATGTGACAAACATTTGCGAAATCGTCTTTTATGCAAAAAGAAGGTCAGATAAGGATACCGTCCGGCTGCGCGATATCCGCCGTCATATCGAAGAGCGGCAAGCGCATGTCGGGTGAGAAGATCGTTTCGAGCATGGTGCCGGTCCACGACCGCTCGAACGGACTCGGCGGCGGATTCGCCGCATACGGCATATACCCCGAGCACCGCGATTTCTACGCGCTCCACGTATTTTTCGACGACGACGTATGCCGCGCCGACTGCGAGAACTATCTGCGCGAGCGGTTCGAGATAGTGGACGCCGAGGTGCTCCCCACGCGCACGATGCGCGAGATAACGGATGAACCCGTCATATGGCGCTACTTCGTATACCCGAGACGCACACGTCTGCGCGCGCTCCAGGTCGACGAACGCGAGTACGTCGTCCGCGTCGTGATGAAGATAAACTCGACGCTGAAGGGCGCTTACGTCTTTTCGAGCGGCAAGAACATGGGTGTGTTCAAGGCAGTCGGTTATCCCGAGGACGTCGGACGCTACTACCGTCTCGAGGAATACGAGGGCTACTCGTGGACCGCGCACGGCAGATATCCGACGAACACGCCGGGCTGGTGGGGCGGCGCGCATCCGTTCGCGCTTCTCGACTACTCGATAGTGCATAACGGCGAGATATCGTCCTACGACGCGAACCGCCGCTTTATCGAGATGTTCGGCTACCGCTGCACGCTCCAGACCGATACCGAAGTCATAACATACATAATAGATTATCTCGTGCGCCGTCAGGGCATGACGTACGAGGAGGCCGCGCACGTCATCGCGGCGCCGTTCTGGGACACGATATCGCACCGCGAACCCGAGGAGCGCGAGCGACTCACATATCTGCGCACCGTCTTTTCATCGCTGCTCGTTACGGGACCGTTCTCTATCGTTCTCGGCTTTGAGGGCGGACTCATGGCGCTCAACGACCGCTTGAAGCTGCGCTCGATGGTGACGGGTCACAGCGAGGACGGCGACCGCGTCTACATCGCGAGCGAGGAAGCGTCGATACGCAAGATGGACGAGGACGCGACGGGCATATACGCCCCGGCGGGCGGCGAACCCGTCATAGTCAAGGTAAAGGAGGGCAGGCGTGCCGCCGTCGGCGAATACTGAGCCGACGTACCGCACGCAAGGACAAAATGGGAGTCGAATTTATTTATCCCGAATTTGAGGTAGTGCGCAACTCCTCGCGCTGCATCGCGTGCCGCGTATGCGAGCGCCAGTGCGCGAACGAGGTCCACTCCTACGACCCCGACGAGCGCGTCATGCTCTCCGACGAGTCAAAGTGCGTGAACTGCCAGCGCTGCGTCTCGCTCTGCCCGACGCGCGCGCTCAAGATAGTCAAATCCGACTGCACGTTCCGCGAGAACGCGAACTGGCAGTCCGATACGATAAAGGAGATATACAAGCAGGCAAACAGCGGCGGCGTCCTGCTTTCGTCGATGGGCAACCCGAAGATGCTGCCCGTGTACTGGGACAAGATACTCATAAACGCGTCTCAGGTCACCAACCCCTCGATAGACCCGCTCCGCGAGCCGATGGAGACGCGCGTATTCCTCGGCAAAAAGCCGCGCAGCATCGAGCGCGACGAGGGCGGAAAGATAAAGAACAATCTCACCCCGCAGCTCGAGCTGTCTATGCCCGTCATGTTCTCCGCGATGAGCTACGGCTCAATATCGTATAACGCCCACAAGAGCCTTGCCGAAGCCGCGACGCGTCTCGGCATATGCTATAATACCGGAGAGGGCGGACTGCACGAGGACTTCTACGTCTACGGTCCGAACACGATAGTTCAGGTCGCGTCGGGACGCTTCGGCGTGTTCGCCGACTACCTCGACGCGGGAGCCGCGATCGAGATAAAAATGGGACAAGGCGCGAAGCCCGGCATCGGCGGTCACCTGCCCGGCAAAAAGATCGTCGGCGACGTGTCGCGCACGAGAATGATACCCGAGGGCAGCGACGCCATATCGCCCGCCCCGCATCACGACATTTATTCGATAGAGGATCTGCGCCAGCTCGTCTACTCTCTCAAAGAGGCGACGCAGTATAAAAAGCCCGTTATAGTCAAGGTCGCCGCCGTCCACAACATAGCGGCGATAGCGTCCGGCATCGCGCGTTCGGGCGCGGACATAATCGCCATCGACGGCTTCCGCGGCGGCACGGGCGCGGCGCCGACGCGCATACGCGACAACGTCGGCATACCGATAGAGCTTGCGCTCGCCGCCTGTGACAGACGGCTGCGCGAGGAGGGCATACGAAACGACGTCTCGCTCGTCGTCGGCGGCAGCATACGCTCCGCATCGGACGTGATAAAGGCGGTCGCGCTCGGCGCGGACGCTTGCTACGTCGCGACGGCGGCGCTTCTCGCGCTCGGCTGCCACCTCTGCCGCACATGCCACACCGGCAACTGCAACTGGGGCATCGCAACGCAGCGTCCCGAGCTCGTCAAGCGCCTGAATCCCGAGACGGGCGCCGAAAGGCTCTATAACCTCATGACCGCATGGCGTCACGAGATAAAGGAGCTGATGGGCGGCATGGGCATCAACTCGATAGAGGCGCTGCGCGGCAACAGACTTATGCTCCGCGGCGTAAATATGACTGAAAAGGAGCTGGAGATTCTCGGCATCTCCCACGCGGGCGAATGAAACGTGTCGTAGTAAATGAAAAATGGTGCCTCGGGTGCCACCTTTGCGAATACAACTGCGCGTTCTCGAACTCAGGCATGAAGGATATGGTCAAGGCGCTCAAGGGCCGCGACATATTCCCCCGCATACGCGTCGAGGACGGCGGCGACATCACGTTCGCCGTATCGTGCCGCCACTGCAAGGACGCGATATGCGTGAAAAGCTGCATCTCGGGCGCGCTCTCGAAGAAGGACGGCGTCGTGACGATAGACAAGTCTAAGTGCGTCGGATGCTACACATGCATACTCGTATGCCCTTACGGCGCGATAACCAACGACGGCGAGGGCGCCGTGCAGAAATGCGAGCTCTGTCTGTCGACGACGGCGGGGACGCCGGCGTGCGTCGCGGGCTGCCCGAACAGGGCGCTGACGCTCGACGACGACGATATCGAGACTGCCGACGCGAGGGGGTGACGCATAACATGGAAAACAAAAAGCATTACGTCATAATCGGCGGCGGCATCGCGGCCGTTTCGTGTGCCGAGGGCATACGCTCGGTCGACAAAGACGGATTTATAACGCTCGTCTGCGGCGAACCGCGTCCCGCATACTGCCGTCCGCTCATATCGTACTATCTCGAGGGCAAAAGCGAACTTGAGCGCATGAAGTACCGCCCCGATACGTTCTACGACGAAAACGGCATCGACGTCGTGTTCGACACCGCGTCGTCGATAGACACCGACACATGCGAGGTCGTGCTCTCGTCCGGCGACAGAATAGCGTACGACGAGGTATGCGTAGCTACGGGCTCGTCGCCGTTCGTGCCGCCGATGGAGGGACTCGAAACGGTGGAAAAGCGGTTCGGCTTCATGACCGTCGACGACGCGCTCGCGCTCGAATCGGCAATAGACGAAAACTGCCGCGTCCTCATCGTCGGCGCGGGACTCATAGGGCTGAAATGCGCGGAGGGCATATGCGAGCGCGTCGGCTCGGTCACGGTCTGCGACCTTGCGCCGCGCGTTCTGTCGAGCATACTCGACGACAGCGCCGCAAAGCTTATAGAGGATAAGCTCACGGAGCATGGAATAAAATTCCTTCTCGGCGACACCGTCGCTCGGTTCGAGCCTAACACCGCGCATATGAAAAGCGGCGAAAACGTCGACTTCGACGTTCTCGTTCTCGCCGTCGGCGTGCGCGCAAACGTATCGCTCGTGCGCGACATCGGCGGAAACGTCGGTCGCGGCATCATCGTCGACAACACGATGCGCACGACGGTGCCGCACATATACGCCGCCGGCGACTGCGTGCAGATGGCGGACGTGAACGGCGTCGAGCGCGTCATGGCGATACTGCCGAACGCCGCGCTCGGCGGAAAATGCGCCGGCGTCAACATGGCTGGCGGCGAGTCCGTGTTCGACACGGCGGCTCCGATGAACGCGATAGGCTTTTTCGGCCGCCACGCGCTGACGGCGGGAAGCTATGAAGGCGACGTCCGCGAGGACTCCGGCGACGGTTGGCTGCGCCGCTTCTACATAAAGGACGGATATCTCTGCGGCTTCATGCTCATCGGCGACGAGAACGCGGGCTCCGCGATAGGCTCGCACGCCTACGACCGCGCGGGCATATACACGTCCCTGATTCGCAATCATATCCCGCTCGACACCGTCGACGCGGAGGCGCTTCTGCGTCTGCCGTCGGTCACGTCGATGACGCCCGAGTACCGCCGCACAAAGATGGCGGCATGGAAGAATTGAGGTGAGCACAAGTGGCAACTGAACTTTACAGTCCGGGCGCGGTGCGTATAAACGCGTCCAAATTCGACCACAAAACGCTGAATGAAAAAATACGCGCCGTCGGCGGCGACTGCACTATAACTGGCTGTCTCGGCGAGCGCTTCATCGCCGCGGGCATGTCGGAGGGTCACATCGACATCGAGGGCACGCCGGGCAACGCGCTCGGCGCGTACCTGAACGGCGCGGCGATAACGGTACACGGCAACGCGCAGGACGCCGTCGGCGACACGATGAACGACGGCGAGATAATCATACACGGCAGCATCGGTGACGCAGCCGGCTACGCGATGAGAGGCGGCCGCATATACGTGCGCGGCGACGCCGGATACCGCGCGGGCATACACATGAAGGAATATAAAGAGAAGCGTCCCGTCATGGTCATCGGCGGCAAGTGCGGCAGCTTCCTCGGCGAATATCAGGCGGGCGGCATCATAATCGTGCTCGGACTCACCGACGACAGCCGCAGGATAGTATCCAACTTTCCCGGCACGGGCATGCACGGCGGCGTGATGTACCTGCGCTCCGACTGTGACGGCGTGCGTTTTCCCAAAAACGTGACTGCGCGCCTCGCCACCGACGAGGACATGGTCGAGGTCGAGTCCGTAATCGCCGACTACTGCGAGCGTTTCGACCTCGACGTCGACGAGATACTCGACGCGCCGTTTACAAAGGTCGCGCCCGACAGCAAAAACCCGTATAAGCAAATGTACGTGGCGAATTGATGATTATAATTTTATATTTCTCGGGGGGAGAGGAAAACTTTTTGCAAAAAGTTTTCCTCTCCCCCCGAACCCCTCTTTCTTTTCAAAAATTTTTATTGACTTTTTTCTTTTTAACAATTTCCGTGCCGGAGGCTTCGCAGCCTCACCTATGCGTACCGCGCTCATGCGCTGTTCGGCGCTGCCAGCGTCAAACGCAGACACGACGCTTTGACGGCGCAATCGCCCCGTCGCGAGGGAGCTGTTCGCAGACTCCCCCGCCGAGTCTACGCACACAGTAACTCACCTCATCGCCTTTATCTACCTATATTATACCACAAAATTTGCGATTTGTCAAGTACTTTTTCACAAATTTATGTATTTTCACTTCACACATAATCGTTAAACCGTACCCTTCACCGGTTTCTCCCACACTTTCCGCGTAAGCGGAAACGTGTCGTAGCTCCGAACGTAGTGAGGAGATACTGCTCACACGCGGTTCATCGTGTTGCCTGCCTCCACCGGCAGCTACCTTTTACTACCTGACGTGGTGACGTCTTTCACACCTACAAATTGGTTTTTGACAAGGGGGACTTTCTCGCAAGAAAGAGACAGTGCGGGATGAGGACTTTTTCTTATGAAGAAAAAGTCCTCCCCCGAACCCCCTCTCCAAAAGAACACCGCGTCATAGCTGTGTGCGAACAGCTTCGCGCGGTGTTATATTTTTGCGAACAAACCGCGGTCAAAACGTCGTGCCTGCGTTTGACGATGGACGCGCCGTCATCGCACGAGCGTGGTGCGCAGCAGTTCGTCGCTGACGCGCCGACCTGATAACGTCTTCTCGTTGCACTCGAAGCCGTCTTACACTTTTCGCTTCGCGAAAATGTGTGGTGAAAACTCTGCGCCGCACGACATAACAAAGGGAGAGGATGTCTCCTCTCCCTTTATATCTGCTATAGGTTTTATCTCGTGTACTTTACTCTCGCAACATAGTGCGTATGGAGCAGCTCGTGAGCCTTATGACCGCCGACCTCGCCGAGATAGTTGTCGTAGAGAGCCTTGATCTCCTCGTTCTCATGCGACTTTCTCTTCGGTTTACCCTCGTCCTCGGCGTAGAGTCCCTTCGCTCTCTCCACCTTCGGGTTCACGTACTGGAGATCCTTCGAGCATACGATAGGCGTACCGCCGCCGGTCACGCAACCGCCCGGGCAGCCCATGATCTCGATGAACGTGTACTCCTTCTCGCCGCGCTTTACAGCTTCGAGAAGCTCGGACGCGTTGCCCGTACCGTGTGCGACCGCGACCGTGATCTTCTTGCCGTCAAGGTCGATCTCGGCTTCCTTGATGCCCTCGATGCCGCGGACTTCGTGGAAGTTCACATCTGCGAGCTCCTTGCCCGTCACCTTTTCGTAAACGGTGCGGAGCGCAGCCTCCATGACGCCGCCCGTAGCTCCGAATATGACGCCCGCGCCCGTCGACTCGCCGCAGAGCTTGTCGAAGTCGCCGTCCGGCAGACGTGCGAAGTCGATGCCGGCGGACTTTATCATTCTCGCGAGCTCGCGGACCGTGATGACAGCGTCAACGTCGGCAAGACCGCCGTTCGACAGCTCCTCGCGCTTTGCCTCGAACTTCTTCGCCGTGCACGGCATTACGGATACTACGTATATCTTCGCGGGATCTATGCCTTCCTTCTCTGCGAAGTAGGACTTGATGACCGCGCCCGCCATCTCGTGCGGGGACTTGCAGGACGACAGATTCGGTATGAACTCGGGATAGAACGTCTCGCAGTACTTGACCCAGCCGGGCGAGCAGGACGTTATCATCGGGAGCGTGCCGCCGTTCGAGATGCGCTCGATCAGCTCGTTGCCCTCTTCCATTATCGTGAGGTCAGCGCCGAAATCGGTGTCGAACACCTTGTCAAAGCCCATTCTGTGGAGCGCCGTAGCGAGCTTGCCCGTTGCGACCGTGCCCATCGGCAGACCGAATTCTTCGCCTATCGTGACTCTGACTGCCGGTGCGGGCTGTACGACCACGTACTTGTCGGGATCGTGGAGAGCCGCCCATACGTCGGAGATGCTTTCCTTCTCGTGGAGAGCGCCGACCGGGCATGCGAGTATGCACTGTCCGCAGTTGACGCACGGAGAATCTACGAGCGAGCGGCCGAATATCGAGCCGACCGTCGTGTTGATGCCGCGCTTGGAGACGCCGATCGCGCCTATCTTCTGTATCTTCGTGCACGTCGCGATGCAGCGGCGGCAGGAGATGCACTTACTGTTGTCGCGGACGATCGAGGGCGACATTTCGTCTATCGTCGTCTCGGACATTTCGCCGTCGTACGGATAGTCGTCGACGCCGTACTCGCGGCAGAGCGCCTGTAATTCGCAGTTAGCGGAGCGCACGCAGGACGTGCATTCGCGGTTGTGATTTGAAAGGAGCAGTTCGAGTATGGTCTTTCTCGACTTGCGGATCTTCTCAGTGTTCGTCTTGACTACCATGCCCTCGCTTACGGGGGACACGCACGCCGCCTGGAGCGCGCGTCCGCCCACGACCTCGACGAGGCACATGCGGCAGGCGCCTATCTGCTGGACGTCCTTGAGGTAGCAAAGCGTCGGGATATTGATGTTAGCTTCCCGTGCCGCTTCGAGTATAGTATAATCGGCGGGAACGGTGACCTGTATGCCGTCGATCGTAAGTGTTACGTTGTTCACTTTCTTACCTCCACAATTATTTCTTGGAAATAGCGCCGAATTTGCACGTTGCGAGGCAGACGCCGCACTTGATGCACTTCGACTGGTCGATCACGAACGGCTTCTTTATCTCGCCGGAGATAGCGCCGACCGGGCACTTCTTCGAGCAGAGCGAGCATCCCTTGCACTTTTCGGGGTCGATCGTGATCTTGGCAAGCGCCTTGCACGCGCCCGCGGGGCATCTCTTTTCCTTTATGTGAGCCTCGTACTCGTCGCGGAAGTAGCGGATCGTGGAAAGCACCGGGTTCGGAGCCGTCTGACCGAGTCCGCAGAGCGCCGTCGCCTTGATCTCGTTGCCGAGCTCGATGAGCTTTTCGATGTCGCCCTCTTCGCCCTTGCCCTCGGTTATGCGGGTGAGGATGTCGAGCATTCTTCTCGTACCGATACGGCACGGAGCGCACTTACCGCACGACTCGGAGACCGTGAACTCGAGGAAGAACTTCGCGATATCGACCATGCAGTTGTCCTCGTCCATGACTATAAGTCCGCCCGAACCCATCATGGAGCCGATCGCGATGAGGTTGTCGTAGTCGACGGGTGTGTCGATGAGGGACGCCGGGATGCATCCGCCGGAAGGACCGCCCGTCTGAGCAGCCTTGAACTTCTTGCCGTTCGGGATACCGCCGCCGATCTCCTCGATGATGGTGCGCAGAGGCGTGCCCATCGGGATCTCGACAAGTCCCGTGTGGATGATCTTGCCGCCGAGCGCGAAGACCTTCGTGCCCTTCGACTTTTCTGTTCCCATCGATGCGAACCATTCCGGTCCGTTGAGGATTATCTGTGCGACGTTCGCGTACGTCTCAACGTTGTTGATGACTGTCGGCTTGCCGAACAGGCCCTTGACAGCCGGGAACGGAGGACGCGGACGCGGCTCGCCGCGGTTGCCCTCGATGGAGGTCAGAAGCGCCGTTTCCTCACCGCAGACGAACGCGCCTGCGCCGAGACGGAGCTGGATATCGAAATTGAAGCCCGTGCCGAATATGTCCTTGCCGAGCAGACCGTACTCGCGCGCCTGCTTGATGGCGATGCCGAGACGCTTGACAGCGATCGGGTATTCGGCTCTGACGTAGATGTAGCCCTCGTCGGCGCCGATAGCGTAGCCGGCGATCGCCATAGCCTCGATAACGGCGTGCGGGTCGCCCTCGAGGACGGAACGGTCCATGAACGCGCCGGGGTCGCCCTCGTCGGCGTTGCAGACCACGTACTTCTTAGGCGCGGGAGCCGTTGCGAACTGCCACTTTCTGCCCGTCGGGAAGCCGGCGCCGCCGCGTCCGCGAAGTCCGGATGCGAGAACGGTGTCGATGACTTCCTGCGGAGTCTTTTCGCAGAGGCAGCGATATAGCGCCTCATATCCGCGGCGAGCTATGTATTCGTCGATATTTTCGGGGTCGATGACGCCGCAGTTGCGGAGCGCGACTCTGCGCTGCGAACGATAGAACGCGGTGTCGTTGAGCGAGTTCGCGGGTTCGGTCGAACCTGCGACGGGGTCGTTGTAGATGAGTCTTTCGACGGGACGTCCCTTGAGCAGATGCTCCTCGACGATCTCGGGTATTTCATCAGCCGTGACTCTCGCGTAGAAGGAGCCCTCGGGATATACGATCATGATGGGACCGAGTGCGCACAGACCGAAGCAGCCCGTCATTACGACCTTGACTTCGTCCGTGAGTCCCTTTGCTTCAAGCTCTTTTTTGAGAGCCTCTCTTACTTGCGCGCTGCCGGACGAGGTGCATCCGGTACCCGCGCAGATAAGAACGTGTGCACGATACATTTGTTTATCCTCCGATTATAATTAGATGTTGTTTACTCGGCAGCTTCGGCAACGATCGCTTCGGCGTCCGCGGGCGTTACGTTCGTCTTGACGACGGTGTCTGCGCCCTTTTTGCGGATCTCGACGATCGGCGCGCCCTCGCCCGTAACGGCGCCGGACTGCATGACCGTCACGCGGTCGCAAAGTCCCTTTTTATCGACTGCGTCAACGAGTGCGTGGAGCACCTCGCGCGCCCCCGCATCGATTCCGGCCGTTCCCATGCCGACGACGACGCATGCGTCCGCAAATCCCTCACGAAGGCATATCTTGTCCCTCATGGACGCGCGAATACTTTCAAGATCTTCTATTGTCTTTATCTTGACAGCCATAGATTTTTCCTCCGGAAAAAAGTATAATTATTTTCTTGTTAAATCAAGCTCATGCTTGCGCACGACATCCTCAAGCCGCAGCGCGTCATGCGCCGACGCGCCAGTATCAAACGATATCGAATATCCGCCGCACATGCTCTCTCGTGTAAACGTCACGCGCGTCCCCGCGCGCCCGCACGATATGGCAAATACCGCGTCCGCGATGTTGTCCGTCGTCGCGTTTGCGCGCGGCGCGCATACGGTCACGACAGTGCCGCAGCCGCCGCTCTTGATCTCGAGCGAGCCGCCCGCAGCGACTGCCGCCGTGCGGCACATGCATATGCCGTGCCCGCCGGGTGTCGGCTTCGTGCTGTATCCGCCGCGAAGCGCTTTTTCGATCTCGTCCTCCGTCATGCCCCGCCCGTCGTCCTCGACGACAGCGGTGACGGTGTCACCGTCTGCGATGCACACGCGGATATTTTCGGCTCCGGCGTCGAGCGCGTTTTCCACAAGCTCGAGTACCGCGCGCGGCACGTCAAATATGCGTGACGAACGCGGATCTTCCGATATCACCCGATCACTGATACTTTTCGAGTATGCCCTTGATATCGGCGGGCGTAAGTCTGCCGTAGACAGTCTCGTTGATCGTCATGACAGGCGCGAGACCGCAGCAGCCGAGGCAGCGCGTCTCCTGGATCGTGAATTTGCCGTCGTCCGTCGTCTCGCCCGGCGCGATGCCGAGTATCTCGACGACCTTGTCGAGCACCGCCTGCGCGCCCTTGACGTAGCATGCCGTACCCGTGCAGACGCTGACGACGTTATCGCCCTTCGGTTTGAGCGAGAACTGCGCGTAGAACGTCGCGACGCCGTAGACGTCGGTCACGGGGATGCCGAGAGAATCGGCGATGAGCTCCTGAGTATCGAGGGAGAGATAACCGAAAAGGTTCTGCGCCTCCTGCATTATCGGCATAAGAGGTCCGTCGACGTCCTTATGCTCCGCGATGAAAGCCTTCAACTGTTCGGTCTTAGCCTCGATCTCCTTCGGTGTAAGTGCCATTTTTGATATCCTCCTTTAAGGATGGTAAGTAATATAAGTATAATTGTCGGTAGTATTATTTTATGTACCACCTCATATTATCACAACCGTGCGCAAATATCAAGTACCACATCGTCAAAAAATGCGTTTTTCCTGCAAAAAGTATTTCCACGCATGCTTCTCTTACAAAAAACGGGCGGCGAGGCTCGCGCCGCGCCGCCCGCACGGGATCGTTTTATTTCGCGTCATTTTGCATCGTCGAGCGCGTTCACCTTGCCGACGCGGCGCATATGGCGCTCGCCCTCGGAAAACGGCGTATCTATGAAAATGTCGACCATTTTGCACGCCGTATGCTCGCCGACGATGAATGCGCCGAGGCACAGCACGTTTGCGTCGTTGTGGCTGCGCGTCAGCTCGACGCTGACTGTCTCCGAGCAGCATGCGGCGCGTATGCCGCGGTGTTTGTTCGCCGCCATCGACATGCCGAGCCCCGTCGAGCAGACGAGCACGCCGAGGTCGCATTCCCCGCCTGCGACGGCACGGCAGAGCGGATCGGCGTAGTCGGGATAGTCGCAGGAGTCGGCGCTGTTCGTGCCGAAATCGACCGTCTCGATGCCGCGCTCTTTAAGATGCGCGATTATAGCGTCCTTGAGCTTGTAGCCGCCGTGGTCGGCGGCAAGTGCGATCTTCATATGCAGTCCTTTCCCCGGGGCACTCCCCGGACGCGCACAACGGCGTCTGCCGTTAAATTTACTGTAATATAATCAGTCGTTTTTCGTTTCCGTATGCTTTTCCGCGTACTCGCGCTCCGCCTGCGACGGGCGCAGATAGATCGGCGACAGCGTTTCCGCGTCGACGAGGTCTTTGCCGCATTCGATATCCCTCATCGCGGCTTTCGCGACCGACACGGCGCTGTGACCGCGCAAAATGCGCGGCGTTTCTCTGACGTTCGGCAGTCTCGCCGACAGCTTCGGGTAAACGATGTCGTAGCCGTCGCCGGCGAACATCACCGGCAGCTCCGTATTTATCGCGGCGATCACGCCGCCGAGCTCGTCCGCCGATATCGCCATATCATCGGTCAGCTTTTTTATATCGCCGCCGCGGCATTCGTACACGGCGGTGTAGACCTGCCCGCGTCTCGCATCCATGACGGGGCACGCGATGCAGTCCGTATCGGCTAAGTTTTCCGCTATCGCGTCGAGCACGTCGACGGCGGCGCAGACGCTGCCGCGTCCGAACGCGAGTCCCTTGACCGCAGCCGTGCCGATGCGGACGCCGGTGAACGAGCCGGGGCCCGTCGCGCACGCGAACACGTCGATGTTGTCTATGTTGAGGCACGCCGACGAGAGCAAAAATTCGACGGCGGGCAGGAGCGTTTCGCTGTGCGTATTGCCCGCGTCGAGCGTCACGCTGCCGACGCTCTCACCGTCGCGGACGAGCGCGGCGGCGGCTGTTTTCGCTGTTGAATCTACTGCAAGGATAAGCATTTTATGTCACCCGATATATGACACGGCGATATTGCGCGTGTTCTCGCCCGTCTTGTCTATTTTCACCTCGTACCTCGGCGACGGCAGCGAGTCCTGCGCGTTTTCGCTCCACTCGGCGACGCAGATGCCTCGGTCGATGTAGTCGTAGTAGCCTACGGAGTAGAGGTCGTCGTCGTCCGTTATGCGGTAGAGGTCGAAGTGGTATAGCGGCACTTTGCCGCGTCCGTACTCGTTTACGACCGTGTACGTCGGCGAGCGCACCGTGCTGCCCGGCGACAGCACTCTCGCCATGCCTCGCACGAACGCCGTCTTGCCCGCACCGAGCTCGCCGTACATCGCGACGAACGCGCCGCGCACACCCTCTTCCTCTTTTTCCTCTATCGTCCGCGCGAGCGCCTCGCCCGCCGACTCCGTTTCCGCCTCGCTCCCGCAGACGTATGTTCCGATAGTCTGTTCCATGCTCTTATTATACCGCCCGCCCCGCCGGTTGTCAATGATTTTGAGATGGTGTTTTTTTTGAGGGAACTTTTGAAGAAAGTAAGCGTCTCCTTCGGAGCCGCACGAGTTTCTTTCAGAAACTCTGACCCTTCAAACTCCCTCAAAACTTTCCCTGACATATGTTTTTGTCTGAATTATTTATCTGTGCGTTGATTTTATATCTGTACGTACCGTTCGATGCTCGGCGGCACATCCGAAGGATGTGCTTGTCTCCGCCGGTGAGCGAAAACAATATCTTCTGAGAGTACTTAAGATAGTCACTAATCGGTCCGCTTTTGTGCGAGGAGCATATCCTCACTTTGTTCGGAGCTGCCACACTTTCCGCAGAGCGGAAAGTGTCGGAGGTTTGGAGCGTAAGCGACAAAACTCCTACCTTTCTACAAAAAGGGGCCCCAAAAAATAAAGTTTCCTCAACCGGGTTAACACCTTTTATGCAAGATTAGTGTCATATGTTTTTGTCTGAATCCTTTATCTGTGCGAAAACGAATTATCTGTACACATCGTTTGGTGCTCGTCTCCGCTATTAAACAAAGACAATATCTTCCGCACCTGCCACTTGCATTTATGCGGGAAATATAGTACAATACGAGACGTAAACCGTATAAAATCATATCCGAGGACAGAAATGAAAGACGGATTTATAAAAGCCGCGTCCTGTACGCCCGACATCGTCGTCGCCGACGTGTCGCATAACAGAGCCTCGATCGCGCAGCGTGCGCGCGAGGCTGCGGGTGCGGGCGCGAAGATAATAGTTTTCCCCGAGCTTTGCATGTGCGGCTACACATGCTCGGACCTCTTTTGGCAGAAGGCGATGCTCGACGCGTGTGTTGCGGAGCTTTTGCAGCTGGCGGACGACACGAAGGACCTCGATGCGCTCATATTTGTCGGGATGCCGTTCGGGTACGGGTTCAAGCTCTATAATGTTGCCGCGGCGCTCTGCCGCGGGCGCGTCGTCGGCATCGTGCCGAAAACGCATCTTCCGACCTACAACGAATACTACGAGGCACGTCATTTCACGCCCGGTCCGCGCGAGGCGCGGACTGTGAAGCTCGGGTCAGGCGCCGGCGCGTATGATGTGATGTTCGGCACCGACATCATATTCGAGTGCCGTTCCGTGCCGTCGCTCTCTGTCGCATGCGAGATATGCGAGGACTTATGGGTGCCATCGCCGCCGAGCATACGCCACGCGGGCGCGGGCGCGTCCGTCATCGTCAATCTCTCCGTCGGTGACGAGATGACGGGCAAGGACCGTTACCGCCGCGACCTCGTCGTCGGGCAGTCGGCGCGCCTCATCTGCGGATACGTATACGCCGCCGCCGGCGACGGAGAGTCGACGACAGACCTCGTATTTGCGGCTCACAACATGATAGCGGAGAACGGCTCGCTCCTTGCCGAAGCGGAGAGGTTCAAAAACGAGACCGTCTACGGCGACATCGACGTCGACAGGCTCGCCTCCGAGCGCCGCCGCATGACGACGTATCCGCCCGTTGACAGAACCGGGTATACGGTCGTCGGCTTCGACCTCGACGTGACCGAGACCGCGCTCACGCGCCGCTTCGACCGCCGTCCGTTCGTGCCCGACTCAAAGGCTGACCGCGACCGCCGCTGCGACGAAATACTGACTATGCAGGCGATGGGACTCAAAAAGCGCCTCGTCCACACGCACTCGTCCGCCGTTATCGGCATATCGGGCGGGCTCGACTCGACGCTCGCGCTGCTCGTGACGGCGCGCGCGTTCGATATGTGCGGCATGGACAGGAAAAATATCCTCGCCGTCACGATGCCGTGCTTCGGCACCACCGACCGCACATACAACAACGCCTGCCGTCTTGCCGAAAGCGTTGGCGCGACGCTGCGCGAGGTGCCGATAGCGGACGCCGTCCGCGTCCACTTCCGCGATATCGGTCACGACGAGTCCGACCACTCGGTCACGTACGAGAACTGTCAGGCGCGCGAGCGCACACAGGTGCTGATGGATCTCGCAAACAAGACGGGAGCGCTCGTCATCGGCACCGGCGACTTGTCCGAGCTCGCGCTCGGCTGGGCGACCTACAACGGCGACCACATGTCGATGTATGCCGTCAACGTGTCGGTGCCGAAAACGCTCGTGCGCCATCTCGTCCGATACTATGCCGACACGTGCGGCGATGAGACGCTTTCGAAAACGCTGCTCGACGTGCTCGACACGCCCGTGTCGCCGGAGCTTCTGCCGCCCGAGGACGGCAAGATATCGCAAAAGACCGAGGACCTCGTCGGTCCCTACGAGCTGCACGACTTTTTCCTTTACTATATGCTCCGCGCGAATTTCCCGCCGAAGAAGATATACCGCATAGCGAAGCTCGCGTTCGCGGACGAATACGACGATGATACGATACTTTACTGGATGCGCGTATTTTATAAGAGGTTCTTCGCGCAGCAGTTCAAGCGCTCGTGTCTGCCCGACGGTCCGAAGGTCGGAAGCGTCGCCGTGTCGCCGAGAGGCGACCTGCGCATGCCGAGCGACGCCGCGGCGCGTCTGTGGCTCTCGGAGCTTTGAAAAAATCGCGCGCGGGGACTTGAAAACATGCGCGTATTGTGATATACTCTTGTCAGAACATTGGAAAATATATCTATAAGGAGACAAATCCATGGCAAACTACAATAAGAAGACCATCGAAGATATCGACGTTGCCGGCAAGCGCGTTCTCGCTCGCTGCGACTTCAACGTTCCGATGGACGGCACAACGATCACCGACGACAAGCGCATCGTAGGCGCTATGCCGACGATCAAGTACCTCTCCGATCACGGCGCAAGAGTCATTCTCTGCTCCCACCTCGGCAGACCGCACAACGTGTTCAACGAGAAGATCAAGCTCGACAAAAAGGAAAAGGCAAAGGTCGAGGCTCTTCCCGAGTCCGAGCGCGAGGCGGCTACGGCTTCCTACATTGAGAAGGCTAAGGGCGATATAAAGAAGCTCTCGCTCGCTCCTATCGCGGCGCGCATCTCCGAGTATCTCGGCAAGCCCGTCGTCATGGCTGCCGACGTCGTCGGTCCCGACGCGAAGGCTAAAGCTGCCGCTCTCAAGGACGGCGACGTGATGCTGCTCGAAAACGTCCGCTTCCACGCTGAGGAAGAAAAGAACGATCCCGCGTTCGCAAAGGAGCTCGCCTCCATGGCGGACATCTACGTAAACGATGCGTTCGGCACCGCTCACCGCGCTCACGCGTCAACGGCAGGCGTCGCCGACTATCTCCCCGCAGTCTGCGGCTATCTGATCCAGAAGGAGATCACCATCATGGGTCAGGCGCTCGAGGATCCGAAGCGTCCGTTCGTCGCTATCCTCGGCGGCGCGAAGGTGTCGGACAAGATCGGCGTCATCAACAACCTCATCGAGAAGGTGGACATGCTCATCATCGGCGGCGGTATGGCGTACACGTTCTTCCGCGCTGTCGGCTCGCCCATCGGCGACTCCATCTGCGAGAACGACAAGGTCGACCTCGCGCGTGAGATCATGGACAAGGCGCGCGAAAAGGGCGTCAAGTTCCTGCTCCCCGTCGACAATATAATCGGCAGAGAATATAAGGAAAACACGGTTTCGATGCGTATGTATTCCGATTCGATCCCGGACGGCTGGATGGGCCTTGACATCGGCGAAAAGACGCAGGAGCTGTTCTCCAAGTCCATCATCGGCGCGGGAACGGTCGTTTGGAACGGCCCGATGGGCGTTTCCGAATGGGAAGCGTTCGCATCCGGCACGGAGAGCGTCGCCGAGGCTGTGGCTAATTCCGGCGCTATCTCAATCATCGGCGGCGGCGACTCCGCGGCTGCAATCGAAAAGCTCGGATATGCGGACAAGATGACGCATATCTCCACGGGCGGCGGCGCGAGCCTCGAGTTCCTCGAGGGCAAGGAGCTCCCCGGCATAGCATGCCTCAACGATAAGGAATAAAAAGTCAGTAAAAGTTTTTAAGGGGGTGCGGGGGTGCTTTTTTCAAAAAGCACCCTCCGTAGAAATAAAATAAAATGAAACCAACAAGAAGAACCGTTATTGCGGGCAACTGGAAGATGAACAAGACGCCGTCCGAGGCGAGCGCGCTCGTTTCCGCCATCGCGGAAAAGGCGGCGGGCAAGGACGCGTGCGACGTAGTGCTCTGCGTGCCGTACGTGGACATTCCGGCGGCGGTCGAAGCTGCTAAGGGCACGAACGTGAAGATCGGCGCCGAGAACGTACATTTCAAGGAATCGGGCGCGTACACGGGCGAGATCTCGGCGGCGATGCTCGTCGAGTGCGGCGTGCAGTACGTCATCGTCGGTCACAGCGAGCGCAGGCAGTACTTCGGCGAGACCGACACGACAGTCAATCTCCGCGCGAAGGCGGGACTTGCGGCAGGACTCAAGGTCATAATCTGCGTCGGCGAAGTTCTCGAACAGCGTCAGGCGGGCATCACGTCCGAGATCGTCTCCATGCAGACGAAGCTCGCGCTTGCCGGCATCGAGGATCTCTCGAACGTCATTATCGCGTACGAGCCCGTGTGGGCTATCGGCACGGGTCTGA
Source organism: uncultured Clostridia bacterium (assembly GCA_947624945.1). GTDB lineage: Bacteria > Bacillota > Clostridia > Oscillospirales > CAG-272 > DTU064. The sequence goes on from CANQMJ010000005.1 coordinate 24,042, forward strand.
CCGCTACGCCGGAGCAGGCGGACGAGGTCTGCGGCATCATCCGCGGCGTCGTCGCCGGTCTCTACGACGAAAAGACGGCGGAGGCGCTGACGATACAGTACGGCGGCTCCATGAACGACAAGAACGCGGCGGAGCTGCTCGCGAAAGTCAACGTCGACGGCGGTCTCATCGGCGGCGCGTCGCTCAAAGCCGACGCGTTCGGCGCCATCATCGACGCGGCTCAGTGAAAATTAAATAATATAATTTTTGCATGGGAGAGAAAACTTCTTGAAATGAAGTTGGCTTTTTCGCAAAGCGAAAAAGCAGAAGAAGGGGCGTATGCCCCTTCTTCCTTTTTTCCCTGCACCCCTCTTTTTCAAGAACTTTTACTGATTTTTTATTCGTTGTCCAAGCGACTGCAACGCCACACGTTTCCGCTTACGCGAAAAGTGTGGGGGCAATACTGCGTCATTTGTAATAAAAGTTCTTGAAGAAGGGGTGCGGGGGAGGGACTTCTTGTAAGAAGTCCCTCCCCCGCAAAAATCATTTCAAACCTACTCCTCCGGGGACCACGCGATGGTGGTCATCAGCGCAAGCTCGGCGCGGCTCGCGTCGAGACGCGAATATTGCGCCACGACGGGCGCGGTCGATTCGAGCAGTATCGCGTACGGCGTATCGTACGGGATGCGCTCGCCGCCCTCGCCTCGTATCTTGTCAAGGCGTATGTGATGCGTCCGCATCGCACCGCATTTTGCCGAAAAGCACGTCATCGGCTCCCTGTCCTCGAACAGCAGCGTCAGCGCGATGTCGGCGTCATCGCCCGACGTGTTTATAACGCAGACGGCCTCGTGCGTCGTCAAATCGTTCGCCGACTCCGATCCGAGGAACGCGTCAGGTATGAGCCAAACCTTTTTTCCGTACGGTCTCATGATAATTCTCCTTTATTTTATACAAAATTTCAGTCGGCGCGCACCGTCCTGTAAAGCTCCTCCGCCGTGTCGACGATGAAATCGGCGCCCGCCTTCTCTATCACGTCGCGGCTGCGGTAGCCCCATGTCACGCCCGCCGCTTTCATCCCCGCGTTGTGCGCTGTCTCCACGTCCACGTCGGAGTCGCCGACGACGAGCACCGCCTCCGGCGGCACGCCGAACATCGACGCGATCGTGAGCGGCGCCTCTTTCGACGGCTTGAGCTCGTACGGTCCCTGACCGACCGTCATCGCGAACGAGCCGGGGAACAGCTTCGATATTATCTTCGCCACGAGCGCGTCCGGCTTGTTGGACAGCACCGCCAGCATGACCCCGTCGCGCGACAGCCTTTCGACAAGCTCGCGTATGCCGCGGTACGGCGTCGTCAGCTCGCAGACGTGAGCGCCGTATATCTCCGTATAGACGGCGAGCGCCGTGTCGACCTCGTCCTCGCCCGCGCCGTCCGGCAGCGCGTGGCGTATGAGATTGCGTGAGCCGTGGTTCATGCCCCAGATCGTGTTCGTAACGGTACGCGGCGGATACGAGAGACGTTCAAGCATACGCGACACGGACGCGTGTATGTCGGGCAGCGTATCGCAGAGCGTGCCGTCGAGATCGAATATGACGGCGTCAAACATGCGCGTCACCTCCGTTTTGTACTTTTTATGCTGTGAGTATATAATACCATATTTCAAGCGGCGATTCAATGCTTTTTTGTAAAAATCGCCGACGGTATACGTATTTTCGACAGTGCCGACGCTGTTTAATATTGACAAATCGCCCCGCAAGTCGTATAATTAGATTACAGCAAACGACACTTCACAGGAGACTGCAAATGAAAAAGTTAACGTCCATAATCGCGGCGGCGCTCGCGCTGTCGCTGCTCGCCGGATGCTCGCCGTCCTCGAATAAACCGTCTGACGGGACCGACACGGAAAGCAAAAACGATACTGTCGCTGTTACGACCGCAGCGCCGGTCGAGACAGCTCCCGTGACCGACGCTGTCACGGAGCCGCCCGCACCGTCATCCCCCACGACGCTGCGCGACGCCTATGACGGCATATTCTACATCGGCGTCGCGCTGCCCGGCTCCCTCATCGGCAACGCGAAGTTCAACGGCGTCATAACCGACAACTTCAACAGCATAACGTGCGAGAACGAGACGAAACCCGACTTCGTCCTCGACGCTGCCGCGTCGCGTGCGGGACTGCCCGACACGTACACGTCGCCGCGCTTCAACTTCGCTCAGGCGAAGAAGGCCGCCGACTACGCCGTCAAAAACAACATGAAGATGCGTCTGCACCCGCTCGTCTGGCACTCGCAGACGCCGGCATGGTTCTTCACCGAGGATTACACCGACGGCGGCGCTCTCGTCAGCCGCGACGTCATGCTCGCCAGAATGGAGAGCTACATAAAGACGGTGCTTGAATACTTCAAGGACAACTATCCCGGTCTCATCTACGCCGTCGACGTCGTGAACGAGGCGTTCGACACCGGCGTCGGAGACGCGAACGGCATACGCATGCAGGACAACCGCTGGTACGACACGGTCGGTCCCGACTACGTTTACTATGCGTTCAAGTATGCGCGCGAGTACGCGGCGGAGGATATGAAGCTGTTCTACAACGACTACGCCTGCATGTGGAAGACGGATCTGATGCTAAACAATCTTGCGCAGATCAAGGAAGAGGGTCTCATCGACGGCATCGGCATGCAGAGCCATCTCGCCGCCACGGACTCGGTAACGCAGTTCTTGCGCGCGGCGGAGAAGTTCTGCGGCGCGGGGTATGAGCTTCAACTGACAGAGCTCGACGTCGGCGTCAAGTCGGATTCCGAGTCCGAATTCAAAACGCAGGGCAAGTTCTACGGCGACTTGATGTCGGGTCTTATAAAGCTGATAAAGAAGGGCGCCAACATCACGAGCGTCACCGTATGGGGCATATCGGACGGCAACACGTGGAGAGCGGGCGAATATCCGCTGCTGTTCAATGCAGACCTTTCGCCGAAGCCCGCGTATGAGCAGTTCCTCGCCGCGTCGCCGCTCGTCACCGAGTAAAACAGTACAGTCAAAAAAGGAGATAAACAAGGGGACTTCGCAAGGAGTCCCCTTAATGAGAAAGACATGAAAAGAAATTACGACAAATATTCATTCGCGACGCGCGCCGTCCACACCGGCAACGACGTCGACGCCGAGACAGGCGCTATCCGCCGTCCGATAACGATGGCGAACAGCTACGAGCTGCCATATGATCCGACCGACATGAACTGGTCGGGCGCGGCGGCGAATCTCTACACACGCAACGGCGGCTCCAATCAGCAGTATTTGCAGGAGAAAATAGCATCGCTTGAGGGCGGCGAGGACTGCATCGCGCTCGCGAGCGGCGTCGCGGCGCTGTCGGGGTTGTTCTTCTCGATGCTAAAAACGGGCGATCACGTCGTGTTCGCCAACGTCACCTACATTGCCGCTTACAGGCTCTTAAACGAGCTGTTGAACAACAAATTCGGCGTCGAGACCACAATCGTAGACGCGACCGACGCAGGCAACATCAAAGCGGCGATGAGACCGAACACGCGTCTCGTCCACGTCGAGTCTCCCGGCAATCCGACTTTGTCGATAGTGGATATTGCTGCGGCTGCCGACGTCGCGCATGAGGGCGGCGCGCTCCTGTCCGTTGACAACACGTTCGCGTCGCCGTTCAATCAGCGTCCCATCGAGCTCGGCGCCGACTTCGTCATCGAAAGCATGACGAAGTACATAAACGGTCACGGCGACGCGATGGGAGGCGCCATAATAGGCAGGCGCGAGCACCTCGACGTGATACGCGCGCAGGCGCAGATAAATCTCGGCGGTACGATAAGCCCGTTCAACGCGTGGCTCATCATGCGCGGCTGCGTGACGCTGCCGCTCCGCATGAAGCAGCACAACGAAAGCGCGCTCGCGATAGCGAGATGGCTCGAAACGCGTCCCGAGGTGCGATTCGTTTCATATCCGGGACTCGAATCGCACCCCGGTCACGAGGTCGCGAAGCGTCAGATGTCGCCCGGCTTCGGCGGCGTCATATCGTTCGGACTGAACGCCGACCACGACGGCCACAACCGTTTCGTATCGCGCCTGCGCGTCATAACGTCCGCGGTCTCGCTCGGTCACGACGAGAGCCTCATCGTCTTTATCGGTGAGGACGACGAGCGCCAGTACCTGTATCCCGAGCAGTTCCACGGCGGCTTCTTCCGTTTCAGCGTCGGGCTCGAGGACACCGCCGACATAATCGCCGATATCGAGCAGGCGTTCGATAAGTAAGGGGGCGGTTAGTAAAAAATAGCACTGCGCGGCAGTTGTTCGCAGACAGCAACCGTGCGGTGCTTTATTTTGCGCCGGGCTTCCCCACTTTTTCGCGAAGCGAAACCGCCGCCGAACCGACAACGCCACACTTTCCGCGAAGCGGAAACGTGTCGCAGGTCGGCGCGTCAGCGACGAACTGCTGCGCACCGTGCTCATGCGTTGACGGCGATACCAGCGTTCGACGTAGACACGACGTTTAGACGGCGCACTCGACACGTCGCGAGGGAGCTGTTCGCAGGAAATGGTAACGCGGTCTGAGCCCTGAAGCATTTCTTGCCGCCGACTTGATAACATCGACGAACACACGGGAGCCTCTTTCGGGTTCGACAAGGGGGACTTTCTTGCGAGAAAGTCCCCCTTGTCAAAAACCAATTTGTTGGTGTGAAAGACGTCACCACGTCAGGTGGTCAAAGATAGCTGCCGGTGGGTACAGGCTGTACGAACATCCGCGGTGAGCGGAGATGTATGTTTGGATACGGTTGGGCGATTACGCGAAAATTGAAAAAATTCATACTATTTTGTGAAAAGTGCTTGACAAATCACTAAATTTGTGGTATAATATAGGCAGTTAAGGAAATGAGGCTACTGCGCCGAGCAGTCGCACGGAAGATTTTCTTCAAAAAATCACCCGCGCGGGAATATAATCTTGCATTTGCATAAAAATTGTAGTATCATATAATTATGAACGAAAGAAAGGCAGCGAATATGATGAAAACATCTAAATTCATTCGAATTTTATCACTCGCGCTCGCTATGCTGACTGTCTTTATGACCGTCGGCTGCGGACCTGCCGGCGGCGGTAAAGACGAAACAGGCGACGGTACGGGCACATCGTCGCCGTCATCAGTCACGACTGCCGGCGCGCCCGAAACGTCGGCTCCCGTCGGTCACACGGGTCAGACGCCCGCTGACGTCGACGTCGACTACACCGTGACAGTTTCGCCTCTCAATCAGCAGACCAACAACGGCGGCATATTCCAGGGGTGGGGCACGTCGCTCTGCTGGTGGGCGAACAGACTCGGCTACTCGGACACGCTCGCACAGAAGGCTGCCGATGCCTTCTACGGCGACGACGGACTGCGCATGAACATCATGCGCTACAACATCGGCGGCGGCGACGATCCCACGCATACGCACATCAGGCGCACCGACTCCGCCGTCCCCGGCTGGCTCTATCCCGACGGAAACGGCGGCTACGAGTACGACTATGACGCCGACCACAATCAGCTCAACGTGCTGCAGCGCTGCGTCGACGCTGCCGGCGAGAACGCCATCGTCGAGTTGTTCTCCAACTCGCCCCCGTACTTTATGACGAACAGCGGATGCTCGTCGGGCAACGTCAACGCGGGACAGAACAACCTCAAGACCGACTGCTACACCGATTTTGCCGAGTATCTCGCGCACGTCACCGACTACATACAGAACACGATGGGCATCACGGTCACGAGCGTCGCGCCGATGAACGAGCCCAACACCAATTACTGGGGCGCGTACAGTGAAAAACAGGAGGGCTGCCACTTCGACGCCGGCCACGCACAGTCAAAGATCATAACCGAGACTGCGAAAGCGCTCGAAAAGTACGACCTCGGCAACGTCATAATCTCCGCGTCCGACGAGACGAACACGGGACTTCAGCTCGCCGAATACAACCAGTATTCGAGAGCGGCGAAGGCCGTTATCGGACGCATCAACACGCACTCTTACGGCACCAACGACATCGCAGCGCTCGGTCAGCTCGCGCGCGACGAGGGTTTCATCATGTGGATGAGCGAGGTCGACGGCAACGGCACCGTAGGCACAAATCCCGGTCAGATGGGCTCGGCGCTGTGGTTCGGCGAGAAAATAATCTCCGACATCAACGCGCTCATGCCGTGCGGCTGGGTGATGTGGCAGGTCATCGACAACCACATCTCCAAGGACGGCTACAACGGCAGACGTGATTCCGGCATGGTGGACGTCAACGGCGGCTTCTGGGGTCTCGCTGTCGCCGACCACGACAAGGAGGAGATAGTCCTCACGCAGAAGTACTACGGCATGGGTCAGTTCACGCGCTATATCCGCCCCGGATATACGCTCATAAGCTGCGGCGCCGATTCGCTCGCCGCATACGATAAGGAGACGGGCACGCTCGTCATCGTCGCCGTCAACCCGACGCCGAAGGCGAAAACCGTCAACTTCGATCTGTCACAGTTTGAGGCTGTCGGTTCGACCGCGAAAGTCGTAAGAACGAGCGGACGCGGCGGCACAAAGCTTGAAAAATGGGCGGAGCTCGACGACATCGCCACGTACGAGGGCGGTCTTGTCGCGGAGCTTTTGGAAAACTCGATAACGACCTACATCATCGAGGGTTCGAAGATGGGAGACGTCAGCCTTGAGGAGATCTCACTCGACGGCGCCAAGATCGACGGCTCGCAGCCGTGGAACAACGGCAGCGACACTGCCGACCACGTCATCGACGGCGACCTCGGCTCGTTCTTCGACGGCGTCGGCAACGGCTGGCTCGAAATCGACCTCGGCGAGATGACCGAATTCGGCGTACTCGGCTTCGCGCCTCGCGGCAGCTACGAGGGACGTATGGTGGGCGGCAAATTCTACGGCTCCGACGACGGCGAAAACTGGACCGAGCTCTACGAGGTGACCGCGACTCCCGCGTCGGGCATCAACTTCGCCTTTATGCCGGACGGCTGCGCGTACCGCTACATTCGCTACGACGTGCCGAAGGGCGACTACTACTGCAACATCGCGGAGATAAAGCTCTACAAGGTCGGCTGACGGTCAGGGCAAACAAACATATAATTTACGGGCGGCTTTTCCGAAGGAAAGCCGCCCGTATAATATCCGCTGATTAAGCGTCAGTCGAGCATTTCGGAGAAGAAACGCTCCGCGTTGCCGCCCATTATGCCGTCGCACTCCGACGGCGTAAAGCCGAATCTGTGCAGCGCATCCCAAAGCGCGGGCACCTCGGTGCAGTCTTTAATCGCGGGATTTGTCGGTATTCCGTCGAGGTCGCCGCCGAGCGCCACCGTCCCAACGCCGCCGCAGTCCGCGATCTCGCGCGCGTGACGGCACAGCATCGAAAGTCCGCCGTCGCCGCCGATGAAGTATGCGCAGTAGTTGAGTCCTATGATGCCGCCCCGCGAGCCTATTATGCGTATCATGTCGTCGGTCAGATTGCGCCCGTGAGCGCAGACCGCACGCGCGTTGCTGTGCGACGCTATGAACGGTCGCTTAGCGAGCTTCGCCACGTCGTAAAATCCCGCATCCGACAAATGCGACACGTCGGCGATGATGTGCGCTTCCTCGAGCGCGCCGAGGAACTCGCACCCGAACTCGGACAGGCCGCGATCGTTCGACACATGCGAGCACCCCGATATGTCGTTGTCGTAATTCCACGTAAACGTCATTATGCGCACACCGCGCTCGGCAAGCTCGCGCACGCGTCCGATATCTTCTTCGATCACGCCGCCCTCCTCGACCGTGAGCATTATGCCGACCTTGCCGTCTTTCGCCGCTTCGGTCAAATCGTTATGCGAGGTGATAAGGCGCGCGATGTCGCCGTTTTTCTCTGTCTCGGTA
>CANQMJ010000006.1 GCA_947624945.1 uncultured Clostridia bacterium
GACGCCGGTCGTCTGGCGCGGTCCCGTTATATCGGGGACGGTGCTCCAGTTCTGGGAAGATGTGATATGGGGCAAGTGCGATATCATGTTCATCGACATGCCTCCGGGAACGGGTGACGTGCCGCTGACGATATTCCAGTCGATACCGCTTGACGGCATCATAATCGTGACGAGTCCGCAGGAGCTCGTGTCGATGATAGTGTCGAAAGCGGTCAACATGGCGAAGATGATGGACATTCCCGTGCTCGGGATAGTCGAGAACATGAGCTATGTCGAGTGTCCCGACTGCGGCAAAAAGATACCGATATTCGGAGAGGGGCGCACGGAATCATATGCGGAAGAGGCCGGCATAAAGCTTCTTGACAAAATGCCGATATCGCCGGAGCTTGCGCGTATGTGCGACGCGGGAAAGATCGAGCTGACGCCGTACGAATGGCTGAACAACACCGCTGACGCGGTCGAAAAGGCGCCGAAGCGCAGCGTTTGACGATTACTTTTGATATTATGGGGCAGGAGCTCTTACGGGCTTCTGCCCCGATATGTCGCTGTGGATACCGATAGAAAAAGACGAGTGACGCGCGCAAAAAAGTCCGGCTCACAGCCGGACTTTTTTGCGATAATATTGAGCTTTTCGATGCATATCTCAGAGGTCGGCGGCCGTCATATAGTCGACGCCGTGCTCTACGATGAATATTTTGCGCTCTGGCAGGTCGTCGCCGAGAAGAGTCTCGAAGATGTAGGCAGTCGCCTCCGCGTCCGCTGGCGAGACGCGTATGAGACGGCGCGTCGCGGGGTCCATCGTCGTCTTTGCCATCATCTCGGGCGTGTTCTCACCGAGTCCCTTGCTCCGTAGGAGCGTATATTTTTTGCCCTTGGCCTCGAGGTCGGCGACTATCTCGTTTTTCTGCGGTTCGTTGTATGCGTATACGGTCTCGGGATTTTTCTCCTTTGTCGTTATCTCAAACAGAGGCGACTCCGCGATAAAGACGCGTCCGCGCTCGATGAGCGTCGGCAAGAGGCGGTAGAACATCGTCAACAGCAGCGTGCGTATCTGGTAGCCGTCCTCGTCCGCATCGGTGCAGATGATGATCTTGCTCCATTTGAGGGAGTCGATGTCGAATTCGTTGTTGTGGCGTCCTTTCGTCTTTATCTCGACGCCGCAGCCGATGACCTTCAAAAGGTCGGTGATGATCTCGTTTTTGAATATCTTTTCATACGTGCTTTTTAAGCAGTTGAGCGTTTTGCCGCGCACCGGTATGACAGCCTGGAATTCCGCAGACCGCGCGAGCTTGACGGATGTGAGGGCCGAGTCGCCCTCGACTATATAGAGCTCGCGGACGTTCGGGTCCTTCGAGCGGCAGCCGACGAATTTTTCGACGCGGTTGGCGGCGTCCATCGTGCCTGTCAGCTTTTTTTTGAGGTTGACGCGCGCCGTCTCAGCCTGTTCGCGGCTGCGCTTGTTGATGAGCACCTGCCCGCAGAACGATTCCGCGTACTGCTTGTTCTCGGCGAAGAAGTATTCGAGCTGGCGCTTGATGTACGACGTCATGGAATCGGCGATGAACTTGTTGTTTATCGCCTCTTTCGTTTGGTTCGCGTACGACGCGACTGTCGACGACGTGTTCGTTACGAGCACGAGGCAGTCCTCGATGTCGGAAAACGTGATGTGAGTTTCGTTTTTCGTGTATTTGCCGTTATTTTTGAGGTAATTGTCGACAGCGTATGCAAAGCCGGTGCGGACGGCTTTATCGGGCGAGCCGCCGTGCGGCAGGAAGCTCGCGTTGTGATAGTATTCGAGCATGTTGACCTGATTCGATACGGCGAACGCGATGGAGACCTTGATCTTGTAGTCGTCCTTGTCCTCGCGGTCGCGTCCCATATCCTCATAGCTCCACATGACGGGCGGCACGATGACCTCGCCGTCGCCTACGATCTCGGCGATGTAGTCCTCGATGCCGTGCTCGTACATGTATTCTTCAGTCTCGAACGTGCCGTCCTCTAACTGCCACCGCAGTATGAAGCGTATGCCGTCGTTGACGACGGCCTGTTTTTTGAGCGTGCGCGAGTAGTAGTCGTGAGGGATGTTGACGTCGGTGAACACGTCGATGTCGGGACGCCAGCGGACGATGGTGCCATGCTTTTTCTCCTTGCGTTCGAGTGGGCGGACGGAGAATTCGCCGTCGACCTCGCCGCGCTTGAAGTGAATCTCGGAAAGCTGTCCGCCGCCGTATGATTTGACGGTCATATATTCGGACGCGTACTGTGTCGACGCGGCGCCGAGTCCGTTCATGCCGAGCGCGAACTCATAGCTCGACGATTCGTCGTTGTTGTTGTATTTGCCGCCGGCGTAGAGCTCGCAGTAGACGAGCTCCCAGTTGTAGCGCTGTTCGTTTTCGTTATAGCCGAGAGGGACGCCGCGTCCCGAGTCCTCGACTTCTATCGAGTGGTCGGTGAACGCGGTGACGATTATCTCATCGCCGAAGCCCTCGCGGGCTTCGTCGACGGCGTTGGCGAGTATTTCAAAGAAAGCGTGCTCGCAGCCCTCGAGCCCGTCCGAGCCGAACATGACGGCGGGACGCTTGCGGACGCGGTCGGCGCCTTTAAGCGCCGATATGCTTCTGTCATCGTAGGATTGTTTTATAGTCTTTGCCACTTTATATGCTCCGTTACAGCAGTGATAATATGAGTATACAGCATTTTCGGCAAAAATGCAAGACGCGGTGCGTCACACCTTTTCCGCAAGCTCCGCCGCAGTTTCGACGATTATACTGCGCTCCGAGAACGGGACGTGTTCGCCGTTAATGAGAATGAAGCTCTCGTGTCCCTTGCCCGCGAAAAGCACGATATCGCCGGGCTCGGCGTGCTCGACCGCATATCGGACTGCCTCGCGGCGGTCGGGAATGCAGACGAAAGGCGTGTCGCGGTCGCCGAAGCCCTCGAGTATGTCATGGATTATGTCCATCGGGTCCTCGAAGTCGGGATCGTCGGCGGTGAGTATGCAGAAATCGGCAAGCTCCGATATCGCCGCACCGATAGGAGCGCGGCGCGAGAACGTGCGCCCGCCGACGGAGCCGACGAGCACGACGAGTCGGCTCGGTTTGTATTCGCGCAAAACAGTCAGCGCGGAGCGCAGCGACAGCTCGTTGTGCGCGTAGTCGATGACGAACGTCGCATACGGGAGCGACGCGTCGACGACCTCGAACCGTCCGAGCGGCGTCGTCTTTGACAGAGACGACGCGATGGCGGCGTACGGTACGCCGCAGCGGCGGCATATCGCGACGGCGACGAGAGCGTTATATACGCTGAATGAACCGGGCGTGCGTAGAAGTATGCGCCGCTCGACGTCTCCCGCGTGGAGCGTGAAGCTGACGCCGAGGCTGCCTTTTTCACGCCAGTTTGAGACGTTGTCGGCGCAGTAGTCGGCGGTATTTTTGACCGACACCGACGCGGTAAGCGCGGTCACGTTTCTCATCATATACGCGGCGTTTTCGTCGTCGGCGTTGTATACGACGAACGACGCGCCGTAATCGGAGAGCAGACGAGCTTTGCAGTCGCGGTAATGCTCGAACGTCGGATGCTCGTTGCCTCCGATGTGGTCGGGGGACAGATTCGTGAATGCGCACGCGTCGAACGTCAGTCCGTATATGCGGTCCATGTAGACCGCCTGCGACGAAACCTCCATAACGACTGTCGTGATGCCCGCCTGCTTCATGTTATAAAAATGCTGGTGAAGGTCGGCGGATTCGGGCGTAGACCGCAGCGTCGAGGTGCGGCGTCCCGCGTACATTACGCCGACGGTGCCGATGTAGCCGGTCGGTATGCCGGCGGCGTTGAGTATCGAATATATGAGCAGACACGTAGTCGTTTTGCCTTTAGTGCCGGTTATTCCGATGAGCCGCATTGAGTCGGCGGGGCGTCCGTACAGCTCCGCCGAGACGAGCGCGAGCATTCGGCGCGTGTTTTCGCATATGACGACGGCGGCGTCGTCGGGCAGGTCGACGCTTTCCTCGCACAAAAACGCGCGGCAGCCTCGCTCGTATGCGTTTTTGGCGTAAAGATGTCCGTCTGTGACGGCGCCGCGTATGCATACGAAAAGCGTGTCGCGCGAGCACATGCGCGAGTCGTAGCAGACTGTATCTATCTGAAGTCCCGCGTATTTGCGCGGGACTTTGATGCCGACGCGCGAGAGCAGAGTCGACAGCTTCATTCGATTTGTCATGTCGTTATCTTTCCTTGAGCCTGTCGATGATGTAAAGCGCGTCGTCGAAGCGCGTGTTCGTCTCCTGCTCGGAGAAGAGCCCGAACGTGTACGTTCTGCCGTTTATATCGGCGGAGACGACGAGCGAATAATTGCCCTCTCCGACGGAGCCCGTCTTAAGTCCGGTCACATACGGCGAATAGTATTCGTCGCCTTTATGTATAAGACGGTTCGTATTCGTCCATGTGTTGAGATGACCGCTCGCATATGTTACGTTGTCCTTTGCGACGCAGGCGTATTTCATTATTATCGGGTTATGGACGGCGAGCGAGGCGACTATCGCCATGTCCTCGACCGTCGTGTAGTGGTCTTCGTTGAAGTAGCCGTCGGGCGACATGAAGTGACTGCCTTTCATGCCGAGCGACTGTGCATATGAATTCATGCCCTCGACGAAAACGGCGACGGCGTCAACTCCGCTGACGGCCTCCTTCTGCGACATCAAACGCCCCGCAGCAGCCGCGAGCACATACGCGGCGTCGTTGCCGGATGGGAGAAGCATTCCCTCTATGAGCATCTCGACCGACAGCGTGTGGTTCGGCTTGACGTAGGCTATGGTGGAAAACTCGCCGACGAGCGACAGCTCATCGCCGGGCGTCACGAGCATTTCCGGGTCGAGCACCGTCAGCGCGTACATTATCGTGAGCAGCTTCGTCGTGCTTGCGGGGTAGAGCTTTTCGCCTTTGCCCTTCATGTAGATGAGCTCGCCCGACTGCGTGTCGAACACGAAGCACTGCGGCGCTTTCACGTCGAGGTCGAGCGTTTCATCGGCGATCGGGAGCACATCGGACTCGGCTGGCGCAGTCACAGCGTCTGTTTCATTGTCGGTTTCGTCGGGACGTATTACGACGTCGTCGCCGGGCCGGCGCACGTCGTCTTCGCTCGTTGACACCGACGCGCTGTCTGTATCGCTCGTGCGTCCGCCGCCCGAGCATGCGGCGCATGACAGTACTGTCGCGGCGCACAGAAGCGACGAAATCAGCGTTACGATCTTATCTGTTTTTCTTTTCATATGCAGACAAAAACTCCGTTTCAAAACGTGTCGGCGTGCCGCCGCAGAGGACTATCGAGCGGTAGGCGAGGACTTCGAGCGAGTCGACGAATCTGACGTCCTCGTTCGCCGCGAGCGGAAGCTCCGTGCAGCCGAGTATGAGACAGTCGCAGCCGCGCTCAAACATGCGGCGCGCCGCCTCGTCGAATATGCGTTCGCCGCCGGGACGTCCCGCTTTTACGTAATCGTATATGACCGATGTTATAAGCGATTGTGTGCTGTCGTCGGGTTCGACGCCTTCGACGCCGAATCCCTCAAGCGCACGCTTGTATGCGCCGATCTTTATCGTTCCGACTGTGCCGAGTATCGCCGCGCGTTTGAATCCGCGGAGCATGACGTGCTCCGCCGTTTCGCGGACTATGTCGAGCACGGGTACGCTGACGCTCGCCTCAAGCTCCGCGTGGAAATACCGCGCCGTATTGCACGGTATCGCGATGATCTCGGCTCCGGCGTCGGCGAGCGTTTTCGCGTCGGCGATCATTTTCGGCAGCGGCGACTCGCTGCTTTGTCCGAGAATATAGTCGGTGCGGTCGGGAATGTCGGCGCGGCTCGTGATTATTATGTTTATGTGATCGGCGTCGCGGTCGGCGAGCGTGTGGGCAACAACGTTTTTATAAAACTGCACCGTTGCCATAGGACCCATACCGCCGAGGATGCCGAGCGTTTTCTTAGCGTTCAATTTTCGATGAGTCGCTCCTTGTCACGTATTTTTAGGCATGTATTTTTTGTATTTCTGCTTCTGCCTGTGCATCATGTAAGAGAGTTCGGCGATGCGCACGGGACGGCGGCACAGATCGGTCATATAGTAATATGAGTTGACGGCGCGGCCGTCTTTGCGAAGTGACTTTGCCTTTTCCGCAAGGTCGCTGTCGGCGTATTTCTTCACGACAGAGAAGGGAATTGAGTGCCACAGCACCTCGCGATCCGTCTCGGTAAAGCCGAGATCTTCACCGAAAACAAGATCGCGCACGACGAGACCTGCGACGTTGGCGCCTGCGGCGGTGACGTAGTAGTTGCTGCGTCCCTGACGCAGATTCATGTCGAGGGCGAGATAGCGACCGTCGCGTGCGTCGTAGCGTATATCGAAATTGCAAAACCCTGTGTAGCCGACGTCGTCGAGCATAGCGCGGAACGGTGCCGTTATCGGAGGTGCATGGTCGGTGATTATCGCGGCGTGGTTGCCGAGTCCGTGAGGCGTGTGTTCCTCGAGGAGCACGTGACCGAGGCACATCATCTTCACCTTGCCGTCCGAGCCGGAATAAGTCGTCAGCACGCGCATACTGCCGTCCGTGCCGGGAACGCGCTCCTGAACGATGATGCGTCTGTCATAGCCGGAGCCGTATATGCGCGATACGATAGATTCGGCGTCGTTTTGCGAGTCGGCGAAGAACACCTTATACATATCGGGAAATTCATGTCGCCAGTATTCGGCGGACGACGACGGCTTTATGACGACGGGAAAGTCAAATCCGAGCGCGCCGAGGTCGCGCGGCAGCTCGTCCGCGCTCTTTATTATGACCGTTTTCGGATGGGGTATGCCGTATCTGTCGCAGGCCTCGTAAAAGTCAGCTTTCTCGGCGAACATTTCGCGCATGGCGAGCGACGGATGCGGCGATTTGTACGAGTCGGGGATGCGTCCCGCTTCGCGCAGTTCGACTATTAGCGACACATAGTCGTCGGTGCAGCCGAACAGCACGAACGTCGCGCCGTCATGCTCGCGTGCGAAGCGGTTGAGCGTTTCGGCGAGCACGTCTATATCGTTGAGCTTTGGCTCGACGTGAGGGATTATGAGCGACGAATACTTCGTCGCGGACAGCGCGTAGCGTCCGAAGACGTGGCTTTTTATCGAGTATGCCTCGTGGAACGCCCGCGCGAGGTTGTATGTATTGAGGTCGCCGCCGAGAAGGACGGGGATTATTTCTGCCATAACGGTCTACTCCAATGGTTTGCGCTTGTATTCGATGAAAAACTGACGGTACCACACAAGAAACGTGTAAACGACCCATATGCGCCGCTGGTTGTTGGCTTTGCCGGATCTGTGCTCGTCGAGTATGTGCAGAAGCTCGTCAACGTTGAAGAATTCGGACGCGTGGGGAGCTGTGAATTCCGCTTTCACGAGCTCGTAGAAGCGGTCCTCGCGCAGCCAGTTTTTTATCGGCACGGGAAAGCCCATCTTCGGGCGCGTCGCCCATTCGTCGGGAAGCGAACGGTTCGCGGCGCGGCGAAGCACGTACTTTGTGCCGTTTTCGTTCACGCGGAAGCGGGACGGTATGCGCTGCGCGGACGCCATAACGATGCGGTCAAGGTACGGAACGCGCAGCTCGAGGCTGTGAGCCATCGACATCTTGTCCGCTTTGAGCAGAATGTCGCCGGGCAGCCACAGGGAAATGTCGAGGTACTGCTTTTTCGTCAGCTCGTCCTTGTCTTTGACCTTGTCGTAGACGGGACGAGTGATGTCGAACGGCGTCGGCGCGTCTTTGTATTTGTCGGCGAGCACGCGTTTTGCCTCTCTGTCGGAGAATACGAACGCCTGACCGATGAAGTAGTCCTCGGGCGTGCCTCCGCCGCGAACGATCATATCGTGACCTTTGAAATAGGGAAGATGCTTTACGGCTTTCGCCGCAGCGCGGCGTATCGGCGACGGTATGCGCTTATATTTGCGCAGCGCGGGCGTGTCGTCGTACCATTCGTAGCCGCCCCATATCTCGTCAGCGCCCTCGCCGGACAAAACGACGGTCACATATTCGCGCGTCAGCTTTGCGAGGAACCAAAGCGGGACGCTCGACGGATTCGCCTGCGGTTCGTCCATGTGATACTGTATCTGCGGGAACGCGTCGAAGCATTCCTCGGCAGTGATTATCTTTGTGTGATGTTCGACGCCGAGCAGTTCGGACAGGTGCTCCGCGTGCTCCGTCTCGTTGAATTTTGCCTCGCCGAAGCCGACCGAGAAGGTGTGTTCGGGCATGAGGCACGCTGTGATGTAACTCGAATCGACGCCGCCCGACAGAAACGACCCGACCGGCACGTCGCTTTGCCTGTGCAGCTTCACAGACTCGCGCACGTCGTGCTCGAGCTCGTCGGTGAAATCGTCGAGCGTGCGCGACTCGTCTTCGTCGAAGTCGACGTCCCAATACCGCTCAAGCGAGACTGTGCCGTCCCTGAATGTGAGCGTGTGCGCGGGCGGCAGCTTGTATATGCCGTCGAAGAATGTCTCCGGCGTCGACGAATACTGAAACGACAAATACGGGCGCAGCGCGCGCGGGTTGACGCGCATCGTTATCTTCGGATGCTCGAGCATTGCCTTGATCTCGCTGCCGAAAATGAAGTCGCCGTCGGCGACTGTGTAATAGAGCGGCTTTATGCCGAACGGGTCGCGGGCGCAGAATATTGTTCTTTCTTCTTTGTCCCATACGGCGATGGCAAACATGCCGCGAAGCCGCGGTATGAGCGCGCGTCCCCATTCGACAAAGCCTTCAAGCACGACCTCTGTGTCGCAGTTTGTTGTGAACGTATGTCCGAGCGCTTTGAGCTCGTCTCGAAGCGATATGTAGTTATATATTTCACCGTTGAATACGAGAGCGAATCTGCCGTCCTTTGACGTCCACGGCTGAGACGGGCACGACAGGTCGAGTATGGACAGTCGGCGAAAGCCGAGAGTTATGCCGTCGTCAATGTATCTGCCGCCGTCGTCGGGACCGCGGTGTATGATACGCTCGCACATGTTTTCGATAAGACGGGCGTTATTTGCAGTCGTTCCGGTGAATCCGATAAATCCGCACATGGCGTTCTCCGTTCAAAATAATACTTTTATTATTTTACCATATTTGAGCGGCGAAATAAAGTCTTTTTCGCAAATCCGCCAACTTTTTTCTCGCGTTCGGACAAAACAATACCGCCGCTGTCGGCGTGAGGGATATCATGAGATTGATATATCTTCCTGTGACAGCGGCGGTATCGTTTGTCCCGCACATGCGGGAGTAAGCCTATAATAATTTTTACGGCACGCATATTATACACTAACGCGGACAAATTTGTATATGGTCATTTTGAACGATATTAATCAAAATTTTTCAAGTATTTGACTATACTCGCAAAAAGTCAATAGAAAATGCGAAACTTATCGGAAAATCGTACCTTTCATGAATTTTTTGCTTACGCAAATTGCATATTTTCGACAAAAAGCGCCGTATTTGCTGCGAAAAACGCAGTATCGGAAGCGCGATAAAAAAAGACGGGAAACGGGAAAAATATGAAAAACGGTATTGACAAAGGCGTTTTGGTGTGATATACTGCCACATGTAAAAAAGAAGCGGAACGTATTCGTCCCCACCGTGCGGCTTCGGTCGGTACGGTCAAGATCGGCTTATCTCGGGTTTTCGGGCGTCGTTTTTGCGGAGGGACTTTGCGGTTCCCCCGTGTTTATTTTTTCTGACGGCAAAAGCCGCGGTGGTCTTCGGACGGAGGTATATGGCAAACAACTCAAAGGATTATCCGATAAATGACGGCATCAGGCTCTCCGGCAATGTCCGCGTCGTGGACGGCTCGGAGCAGCTCGGCATCATTTCGGTCGCAAAAGCAAAACAGATCGCGTATGACAAGGGGCTCGACCTCGTGCTCATGTCGCCGAATTCCGATCCCCCTGTATGCAGGATCATGGATTACGGCAAATTCTGCTACGAGCGTGAGAAAAAGGAAAAGGAAGCGAAACGCAAACAGCAGGTCGTCGAGATCAAGGAAGTCCAGCTTTCCTATCTGATCGACAATCACGATTTCGAGACTAAGGCTAAACGCGCCGTGGGATTTCTCTCCGACGGCAACAAGGTAAAGGTCGTTCTGCGCTTCAAGGGGCGTCAGATCGCACATCAGAACCTTGGACGTGAGCTTTTGGCGCGCTTTGAGGAATACTGCTCCGGCGTCGGCGCCGTCGACAAGCGTCCCACGCTTGACGGCAGGCAGATGACGATGATGATAAATCCCGTCAGGCAGAAGCCGGAAAAAGCCGAAAAAGCGGATAAGACCGAGCAGCAGACAGCAGAGGATACACCTGCCGCAGAGTCCGCCGAAGAAAACGAATAAGTGCGGAAAAAGTACATTTAATTTGAAGGAGTACCAAAATGGGCAAGATCAAGACGCATAAGGCATCGGCAAAAAGATTCTCTCTTACCGGAACGGGCAAGGTAAAGATGAACCACAGCGATCATCGTCACAAGCTCGGCAAGAAGGACACAAAGCGCAAGCGTCATCTTCGTTCCGGCGCTATCATGGAAGAAGCGCAGGCTAAGAACGTGCGCCGCATGATAATCAAATAAGCGGTCAGAACAAAAGAGAGAATTTTAACGGAGGAAACACACAATGGCAAGAGTTAAGGGCGCGATGATGGCGCGCAAAAGAAGAAATAAAGTATTAAAGAGTGCGAAGGGTTACTGGGGCGCGAAGAGCAAGCACTTCAAGATGGCGAAGCAAGCCGTCATGAAGAGCGGCAACTACGCGTTCGAGGGCAGAAAGCAGAGAAAGCGCGATTTCCGTTCGCTTTGGATCACGCGCATCTCGGCAGCGGCAAAGCAGAACGGCATGAACTATTCGACGTTCATGCACGGTCTCAAGGCTGCGGGCATAGACCTCAACCGCAAGATGCTCTCAGAGCTCGCGGTGTCCGACAAGGCGGCTTTCGCCTCACTCGTCGAGCGCGCGAAGGCGGCTCTGTAATCGAAAAAATCATCAAAAAACCGGTCATCGCCGGTTTTTTGTGCTATTTAGACACGCTTACAAATAGCGAGAAATTATGGAAAAAATCTACATTTCCAGCCGGCAGAACGCTGTCGTTTCGCAGACCGCGAAGCTGTCGGACAGGAAATACCGCGACGTGTCGGGACTGTTTCTGCTCGACGGCGTAAAGCTGTTATGCGAGGCGGTATCGTGTGGAATTGAGATAGAGTATGTGCTCTGTACCGAGGCGGCGTCGGAGAAATACACAGACGAGATCGCGTCGTCGCGTGCGGGGCGCGTATATGTGCTCTCTGAGCCCGCATTTGAGCGCGTCACAGACGAGAAGTCGCCGGAGGGTATAGTTACCACTGCGCGCTGCTCCGACTCGATAAGGCGCGATTTTGCCGATGCTGACGCGGACTGCGAGTCGTGCAGACTCTTGCTCGACGGCATACAGAACCCCGACAACCTCGGCGCTATACTGCGCTCGGCGCATGCGTTCGGTCAGAAAGGCATAATCCTCGGCGCGGGGTGCGCCGACATATACGGACGCCGCGTCATGCGTTCGTCGATGGGGGCGGCGCTTCGCGCGGGAACGCTGTCGGCGCGTTCGGCGGCGGACGCGTGCCGCGCGATACGGTCGCGCGGTCACCGCGTAGTCGCGGCGACGATGCAGGGTGCGGTGCCGTTGACGGAGTTTGACTTTCGCCCCGGCGACTGCATTATTATCGGCAACGAGGGGCACGGCATCGGACGCGACGTGCTCGACGCGGCGACGGACGCCGTGTATATTCCGATGGCGGCGGGACAGGAGTCTTTGAACGCGTCGTGCGCCGCCGCAGTCATACTTTGGGAAGTTTACAAAAGAAGCATGTCAAAATAAATAAACGCAGGAGGACAATATGTCGGACAGAGTCTTATGGATATGGCTGTCGCTCGCGTGCGGACCCGGCAGCCGGGCATATAACAAGCTGTTTGCGTCGTTTTCGACGCTGCGCGAGATATACGACGCGCCGCGCGAGCGGCTTATGGAAGTTGACGGCATCACTGACCGCATCGCGGACGCGCTTGCCGACAAGGATCTCACGCGCGCAAAAGATATACTTTCCTTCTGCATGCAGAAAAACTGGTACGTTCTCACATACGGCGACAAGGGCTACCCGAAACGGCTCAAAACGCTCGTCGACCCGCCGGTGGTGCTTTACTGTAAGGGACGCTTTCTCGACTTCAACGATCAGGTATGCATCGCGGTCGTCGGTACGCGTCGCATGACGGAATACGGCGAGCATCAGGCGTATGCGCTGTCTTATGCGATGGCGGCGGGCGGCGCGATAATCGTGTCGGGAATGGCGCTCGGCTGCGACGCTATGGCGGCGAACGGTGCGCTCGACGCGGACGCGCCGACAGTCGCGGTGCTCGGATGCGGGCTCGATATCGTATATCCGCATGAGCACAGGACGCTTTCGGAGCATATCGCCAAAACGGGCATGATAATGACCGAATACCCGCCGGGTTCAAGACCTGAGGGAGCGCATTTTCCCGTGCGCAACCGTATAATCAGCGGGCTGTCGCAGGGAACGCTCGTAGTCGAGGCCCCCGAGGGGAGCGGTTCGCTCATAACGGCGCGCACCGCGCTCTATCAGGGACGCGATCTGTTCGCGGTCCCGGGCGAGGTCGGCAGCGTTAACAGCGCAGGATGCAACGCGCTCATAAAGGCTGGCGCACAGACAGTGACGAGCGCATACGACGTTTTGTCCGAATATGAATTCGTCTATCCGCACAGGATAAGCGTTGAAGCCGCCAAGTATGCGGAACGCGCGATAAACTCAAAGAGCGGACAGGAGTCGGCGGCCCGCCGCCGTATATCGGCGCGTCCGCAGTTAAGTACGGCAGCGGTCGACGACGGCGTTATCTCCGTGACAGAGCGCACGAGGCGCAAGGCGGAGGAGGCCGCACAGGTCGAAGCGGAAAAGGACGACGCGTCCGGCTCGTACTCATTTGCGAACGCAAAGCGCGAACGCGAGGATGTCGTGCGAGAGCAGCGCGAGCGCAAAAAGGCGCGCGAAGCAAAGGCAGCGGATGCGGACGCGGACGCGGCGCAGAACGGAGCGGCGGATACGTCGGCGCCGTCCGAGGTGCCGATAACGGATGTGGAAAATGCAATACTCGCCGCTATCGGAAACGGCGCCGTTACGCCGGACGAGATATGCAGCAAGGGTTTTTCGCCCGCCGAGGTCATGAGCTCGCTGACGATACTCGAAATACTCGGTCACGTCACAGCAGTTCCGGGCGGACGGTATGTTAAAACTAAGAAATGACTGCATATAATGCGTTGCTAATAGACCGCATATAATGCGTTATGATAAACAGAAACGAAAGGAACCGTACATGTCAACACTTATAATCATGGAGTCGCCGACGAAGGCGGCTACTGTCAAGGGCTATCTCGGCAGCGGATACCGCGTCGTGGCGTCTAAAGGTCACGTGCGCGACCTGCCGAAGAGCACGCTGGGCGTCGACATCGAAGACAATTTCAAGCCGAAATATATAAATATACGCGGCAAGGGTGACTTGATCCGCGAGCTGCGCCGCGAAGCGAAGAGCGCCGACCGCGTCCTGCTCGCAACGGACCCCGACCGCGAGGGCGAGGCTATCGCGTGGCATTTGTCCGAAACGCTCGGCATACCCGTCGACGGCAAGCAGCGCATCACGTTCAACGAGGTCACAAAAACTGCCGTCAGGGAGGCGATAAAGAAGCCGCGCTCTATCGACATGGGGCTTGTCAACGCGCAGCAGGCGCGCCGCATACTCGACCGCATCGTCGGATATAAGCTGAGCCCGTATCTTTGGAGCACGGTGCGCAGCGGACTTTCCGCGGGACGCGTGCAGTCCGTGGCGACGCGCATCATAGTCGAGCGAGAGAACGAGATACGCGCGTTCGTGCCGCAGGAATACTGGACAGTCGACGCCGATCTCATAACGACCGAGGGCGAGCGGTTGACGGCGCGTTTTTATGGCGACAAAAACGGCAAGATCACGCTGTCGAATGAAACCGAAGCGAGGGCTGTCGCGGACGCGTCCGAGGCGGCGGGATTTGTTGTTTCCGAGATAAAGAACACGACGAAAATGCGTCAGCCCGCGCCGCCGTTCACGACGTCGACGATGCAGCAGGAGGCGTCACGCAAGCTGAATTTCCAGTCCGGACGCACGATGAGAGCGGCGCAGGAGCTTTACGAGGGCGTCGACGTCGGACGCGAGCTCGGCGGCACGCAGGGTCTTATAACATACATGCGTACCGACTCTGTCCGCATCGCGTCCGAGGCGCAGACGGCGGCGCTCGACTATATAAAAGATAAATACGGCGAGCGGTATGCGCCGAAGACTCCGCGCGTATACAAGGCGAAGGCGGGCGCGCAGGACGCGCATGAGGCGATACGTCCCGTCAACCTTGCGCTCGAGCCGACGAAGATACGCAAGATGCTGTCCGCGGACCAGTACAGGCTTTATAAACTGATATGGAACCGTTTCATCGCAAGTCAGATGGAGTCGGCGGAGATCGCGGCGGTCACGGCGAATATAAATTCGGGCGAGTACGTATACCGTGCGAGCGGGAGCACCGTGAAATTCCCCGGATTCCTCGCAGTATACGAGGAATCGACGGACGACGAAAAGGACACGGAGCACGACGAGCATATGCTGCCGAAGTTAAGCGAGGGTGAGACGCTCAAAAATGATAAGATACGTCCCGAGCAGCATTACACCGAGCCGCCGGCAAGGTATACGGAGGCGTCGCTTATAAAGCTGCTCGAGGAGCTCGGGATCGGCAGGCCGAGCACATATCTGATGATAGTGCCTACGATAACGCAGCGCGGTTACGTCGAGCGGTCGGGCAAGTCGCTTTTGCCGACGCAGCTCGGCGAGACGACGACGAAGCTGATGAAAGAGAGTTTTCCGGACATAGTCGATTACAAATTCACCGCTCACATGGAGGACCGCCTCGACGAGATAGAGGACGGCGAACTTTCGATGCAGGAGGTGCTGTCCGAGTTTTACGACGGATTTTCAAAGGAGCTCGACGAGGCGAACGCCAACGCCGTGAAGCAGGAGCTGCCGCCGGAGGAGACAGACCTTATATGCGAGAAATGCGGCGCGAAGATGATAGTCAAGAGCGGTAGATACGGCAAGTTCGCCGCGTGCCCGAACTATCCGACGTGCAAGAATACGAAGCCTCTCGACAAGCCGAAATCCGAACGCGCCGCATCTGACGGCGAGCAGGCGGCAGTCGAAAAGACGGACATGAAGTGCGAGGTGTGCGGCGGCGCGATGGTGCTGCGTCACGGCAGATACGGCAATTTCTACGCTTGCGAAAACTACCCGACGTGCAAATTCACGCGTCCGTACGGACAAAAGATCGACGTCAAGTGCCCGAAGTGCGGCGCGGATATAATGACGCGCTGGGGACGCTCCAAGACGATGTTTTACAGCTGCACGCGCTATCCCGACTGCGACTTTTCGTCGTGGGACCGCCCGACGTCGGAGAAATGTCCGAAGTGCGGCGGCATGCTGTACCATAAAAAAGGCAAAAATCTGCTCATATGCAAGACGGAGGGCTGCGGCTACAAGCGCGAGACGGAGGGCGAGAGTTGAGACGCGTCAGAGTCGTCGGCGCGGGACTCGCGGGCGCCGAGGCTGCGTGGCAGGCATCAAGGCTCGGCGTTGACGTTGAGCTGTGGGAGATGAAGCCGCAAAAGCGCACGCCCGCTCACAAAGCGGACGGAATGGCGGAGCTCGTCTGTTCAAACTCGCTGCGCTCCGACGATGTGAACAACGCGGTCGGACTGCTCAAAGCGGAGATGCGGATATTAGGCTCGCTCATAATGGAGGCGGCTGATGCGTCGCGCGTCCCTGCGGGAACGGCGCTCGCCGTCGACAGGAAAAAATTCTCCGCATATGTGACCGATAAAATCGAAAGTCTGCCGAGCGTGACTGTTGTGAGACGCGAGATGACGGTGGTGCCGAACGACGGCGTTGTGACCGTTATCGCGACGGGACCGCTCACGAGCGAACCGCTCGCAGAGTCTATACGGGGTGAACTCGGTATAGAAAATCTTCACTTTTTCGACGCTGCCGCGCCTATCGTGGATGGCGCGTCCGTCGACCTTGACCGCGCGTACTTCTACTCGCGCTACGGCAAGGGCGACGCTATGGATTACCTGAACTGTCCGTTTACGAAAGATGAATACGACGCGTTCTACGATGCGCTCGTGACGGCGCGCACGGCGGAGCTTCACGGCGACGACGGCGACCTCACGGTGTTCGAGGGATGTATGCCCGTCGAGGTGATGGCGGCGCGCGGGCGCGATACGCTGCGGTTCGGACCGATGAAGCCTGTCGGACTGCCGGACCCGAAAACGGGACGCGAGCCGTATGCGGCGGTGCAGCTTCGCCGCGAGAACGTCGCGGGAACAATGTACAATCTTGTCGGATTTCAGACTCATCTTGCGTTCCCGGAGCAGAAGCGCGTATTCTCGATGATACCGGGACTCGAAAACGCCGTTTTTCTTCGCTACGGCGTGATGCACAAAAACACATATATCAATTCGCCCGGCACGCTTTCGCGGACGTATTCGCTGATAAAGCGTCCGGAGATATACTTCGCCGGACAGATGACGGGCGTCGAGGGTTATGTCGAAAGCGCTGCGTCGGGACTGTATGCGGGCATAAACGCCGCGAGGCGTGCGCTCGGCATGGACGAGCTTATTATTCCGGCGACGACGATGACGGGAGCGATGGGGCAGTTTGTAGCCGTCGGCGGGTTGTCGGCTGATTTCCAGCCGATGAACGCTAACTTCGGCATAATCGAGCCGCTCGATCATCGTGTAAAGGGCGGCAAACGCGCGCGAAACGAGGAGTATGCGCGCCGCGCGCTCGAAGCTGCAAATGAAATAAAGAAAATAATGGAGGAGACGAGATGAGAATACTGATCGACGCTATGGGCGGAGATAATGCGCCCGACTGTGTGATAGACGGCGTATGCCTTGCCAAAGGTGAGCTCGGCGGGTCGGTCGATCTCACGCTTATAGGTGATGAGCAAAAAATACGGTCGTATGCGAAAGACCGCATGCTGTCGCTCGACGGGATAGACATAGTCCACACCGACGTCGCGATCGGAATGGAAGAAAATCCGATGGCGATGGCGAAGGGGAAAAAGGAATGCTCGATGGCGATAGGACTCAAAATGCTGTCGCCCGTCGGCGTCGGACGCAACAAATACGGTATGACGGGCGACGCATTCGTCTCAGCGGGAAGCACGGGCGCGCTCCATATGGGCAGCTCGCTTTTTGCGGGCAGGATAGCGGGCGTACGCCGTCCCGCGATAGCGGTGATCCTGCCGTTTTCAAAGCCCGTTCTCATGCTCGACTCGGGCGCAAATCCCGACGCAAGGGGCGATTATATGTGCCAGTGGGCGATAGCGGGTTCCGCGTACATGAGCGCGCTGATGGGCATACAGTCGCCGCGCGTCGGACTTTTAAATAACGGCACCGAGGAATGCAAGGGCAACGAGACGGCGGTCGAGGCGCATAAGCTTTTGTCCGAGGCGAACATAAACTTTGTCGGCAACGTCGAGGCGCGCGACATACCGTTCGGCGTTTGCGACGTGCTCGTCTGCGACGGATTCACGGGCAACGTCGTTTTGAAGCTGACGGAGGGCGTCGGTAAATTCATATTCTCATGTCTGCGGGACGTTTTTGAAACGAGTCTGCGGACTAAGCTTGCGTACATGCTCGTGAAGCCTCAGCTCAAAGCGATGAAGAAGCGTCTCGACTCGTCCGAGTACGGAGGCGCGCCGCTTTTGGGACTCGATAAAACTGTCATAAAGGCGCACGGCAGTTCGGACGGCAAAGCGATATGCAACGCGATACTTCAGGCGAAAAAGTGCGTTGAAAGCGACGTCGTCGGCGTCATGAAAGCCGCGCTCGGCGAAAGCGGGGAGCAGTCATAATGGACATTGTCGTGACAAAAACGGAGTATCCGCTGCCGCTCGACGTGCTTGAGGAGCGCATCGGGTACAGGTTCGCGGATCGCGGGCTGCTTCTGCGTGCGGTGACGCATTCGTCATATTCAAACGAGAACCGCGAGCTCGACATGGCGTGCAACGAACGGCTCGAATTTTTCGGCGACTCGATACTGTCGCTCATCGTGAGCGAGTATTTGTTCCGCGGCAACCGTTCGATGCGCGAGGGCGAGCTGACGCGTCTGCGCGCCTCTCTCGTCTGCGAGAATGCGCTCGCATCTTATGCGGAGAAGATAGGACTCGGCGAGTTCTTGTACCTCGGTCACGGTGAGGACAGAGGAAACGGGCGTCACCGCAAGTCGATAATATCGGACGCGTATGAGGCGCTGCTCGCTGCCATCTACATCGACGACGAGACGCGCGGCGGCGACGGCAAGGGAGCCGTTGCGGGATTTCTACTTCCGTATGTGAAGGACGAGCTGTCGCACATTGGGAAGTCGACCGACTATTTTGACTATAAGACGCTTTTGCAGCAGGTCATACAGCAGGCGGAGGGCGAGCGGCTCGAATATATCGTGACGGGTGAGTCGGGACCCGACCACGACAAGACGTTCGTGGTCGAGGCGCGGCTCAACAGCAACGTGATCGGTCACGGCAAGGGACGGTCAAAGCGCGCGGCGGAGCAGGACGCGGCGAAAGAGGCGCTCGAACTCTTCGGCGTCGACGCGAATGAGTAACAAAGCTGTGACGCGCCACGTCAATATCCCCGTCTTTATACCGCACCTCGGCTGCCCGCATATGTGCGTTTTCTGCAATCAGCGCACGATATCGGGCGTGCGTGAGTTCGACCCCGAATCGGTGCGCGATATCATCGACGGCGCGCTGTCGACGGTCGCGGCGGACGACGACTGCGAGATAGCGTTTTTCGGCGGTTCGTTCACGGGTATAGGCAGGGCGCTGATGGTGCGGCTGCTCGACATCGCCGAGGAATACGTCCGCTCCGGGCGCGTGTCGCGTCTGCGCTGTTCGACGCGTCCCGATTATATCGACGGCGATGTGCTCGATATACTCGACGGATACTCGATGAAAACGGTCGAGCTCGGTATACAGTCTATGTCTGCGCGTGTGCTCGCGCTGTCGGAGCGAGGTCACAGCCCGGACGATTCGCGTCGCGCGGTCGCTATGCTGCGCGAACGCGGCTACACCGTCGGCGGGCAGATGATGGTGGGACTGCCGGGCTCGACGCGCGATGACGAGACAGAATGTGCGAGATTCATCGCCGAGTCGGGGTGTGCCGAGTGCCGCGTTTATCCTACGCTCGTTTTCACCGATACGGAGCTTTGCCGCATGGAGGAAAGAGGCGAATATGCGCCGCTTTCGGTCGACGAGGCGGTCGAGCGCACAGCCGACGTGCTCGAAATATTCGATAAATATGGCGTCCGCGTCTTGCGCGTCGGACTTTGCGACGGCGAGAATCTTCACGGCAGCGAATTCCACTCTGGACCTAATCACCCGGCTATCGGCGAGCTCGCCGCGTCGCGGATTTTCATGCGCCGCATCGACATCGCGCTCGAAGGCTTGACACAGGGCGTGGACGTTGAAATACATGTGCCGATAGGCGCCGTTTCAAAGGCGGTCGGCAACCGCGGCGTAAACAAAGACGCGATAAAGAATAAATATGCGCCGGCGCGTCTGCGCTTCGTCGGAGACGGCTCGCTCGGCGGATACGAAGTAAAGACTATCATCAAAGGCTGATAATATAACGTGTACTTAAAATCACTTGAAATGCAGGGCTTCAAGTCGTTCCCCGACAGGACGAAGATCGAATTCGATCACGGTACGACCGTCATCGTGGGACCGAACGGAAGCGGAAAATCGAATATAACGGACGCTATGCGCTGGGTGCTCGGCGAGCTGTCGAGTAAAAATATACGCGGCGCAAAGATGGAGGACGTAGTGTTCGCGGGTGCGGACGGACGCAATCCGATGGGGTATGCTGAGGTGTCGATCACGTTCGAAAACACGGATGAGAACGGAAAGATCGACGTTCCGTACGACGAGGTCACGGTCACGCGCCGCTACTACCGCGCAGGCGACAGCGAATACTTCATCAACCGCCGCGCGTGCAGACTTCGCGACATAAACGAGCTGTTTATGAACACCGGCATCGGGCGCGAGGGGTACTCCATAATCGGACAGGGACGCATCGCGGAGATAATATCGCGCAAGAGCGATGAGCGGCGCGGCGTGTTCGACGAGGCGGCGGGTATTTCAAAGTTCCGCTATAAGCGCGCGGAGGCGGAGCGTCAGCTCGCGTCCGCGGAGGACAACATGCTTCGCGTCGGCGATATCCTTTCCGAGCTTGTGGGACGCGTCGGTCCGCTCGAAAAGGAAGCGGAAAAGGCAAGAAAGTATTTGGAGCTCTACGAACGCCACAAGCGCGCGGACATAACGCTGTCCGTATACGATATGGCGCGTCTGCGCGAGGAGCAGAAAAAAGCGGAGGACGATTACATTTTGTCCGCGCACGAGCTCGAAATGATAACGGACACAGTCGCCGGTCTCGAGGCGCAAAGCGAGCGCATCGCCGAGTCGTCGCAGGACAACAAATTGTCCTCGGAGCGCGCATATGAAAAGATACGCGCGCTGTCGGATACGCTTCGCCGACTTGACGGCGAGTATCAGGCGATGAAAACGGACCGTACGCGCAGCGAGGCTCAGGCGGAGGAATACAGGACGAACGCGTCCGAAACGGAAAAGCTTATAGCGGACGCAGATGCGGAAGCCGAGGGCATGAAGCTGCGCCTCGGCGAAGCCGAGCATGCGTACGGCGACGCCGAATCGTCGCTGGCGGCGAAAAGGTCAGCGCTCGCGGACGCGGAGGCGAGGCTCGGAGAGCTTAACGGTAAACTCGAGGAGATGCTCCGCGAGCAGAAAAAGCGCGAGGACGAAGTCGTCGACTACAAGGTGCGGCTCAATGTGCTGAAAGGCTCGGCAAAGGCGGACGCGGAGAAAAACGCGTCTGTCGAGGGCGAGATAGAAAAGTACGCGGCACAGGCGGACGAATATAAGAAAAAGGCCGACGGCGAGTCAAAGACGGTCGCCGACTTTGAGACGTCGATCGCGGACGCCGCAAAGGTCATATCGTCGCTCGAATCAAAACTGCGCGAGATAGAGGAAAAGATTGGCGACACATCGCGCAGAAAAGCGTCGTCAGACGCGTCGTCGCAGGCTCTGTCGCACAGGATAGACGCGCTTGTCAGACTTGAAGAAAACTTTGAGGGCTACGGACGCGCCGTCAAATACGTCATGGACGGCAGAGAGAATATACGCGGAGCCGTACACGGTCCCGTGTCGCGGCTCATAAACGTGCCTAACGAATACGTCACGGCAATAGAGACGGCGCTCGGCGGCAATTTGCAGAACATAGTCGTCGACGATGAAGAAACGGCAAAATCAGCTATTACATATCTCAAACGCGGCGGCGCAGGGCGCGCGACGTTTTATCCGATATCTGCGGTGCGCGCGCAGGAGCCGGGACGCGAGGTGAAGGACGCGGCGCGGTTTGCGGGATATGTCGGCGTCGCGTCGGAGCTCATATCGTATGACAGCGTATACGACGGCATAATCAGATATCTGCTCGGCAGGACATGCATTTTCGACGACCTCGACCACGCGACGACTGCCGCGAAAGCGAGCGGATATAAACTGCGCGCCGTCACGCTCGACGGACAGCAGATAAACGCGGGCGGTTCGTTCACGGGAGGCTCGCAACGCCGCGACTCGGGCATGCTGACGCGTTCGGGCGAGATAAAGTCGCTGCGCGCCGAAAAGTCGCTCGCAGACCGCGAGACGGAAAAGCTGACGGACGAACTTCGCGAGCTGACGAAGTCGCAGGAGCAGGCAAAGTCCGACATTGACGGCGAGCGCTCGCGCCGCGATATGATGGATGCAATGATGCGCGCAGCGATGTCGTCGCGCGACGCGGCGGCGGCGCAGTATGAGGCGACGGTATCGCTTATCGAACAGCTTCGCGGCGACATAAAGCTGCGCGAGGAGCTTTCGGGACGTTACGAGAGCGATATGAAGGAGCTCTCGGAGCTGTGCCGTGCGGCGGAGGATGCATCGTCAAAGGTGCGCGCCGACAGGGAGAGGCTCGACATCGTTCGCCATGAGACGGAGGACGAGAAGGACGCCGCGTCGTCGGCGGTGTCCGACGCGATGGTGGAGTTGACGCGGTGCGCGTCCGCAATAGATGCGGCGCGCGAGCTTTGCGCCGAGAAGTCGCGCAGACGCGACGAATACGTCTTGCAGCGCGACACGTTCACGGCTAAGGCGGACGAGATGACGGCGCGCGTCGGCGAGATAAAGACATGCGAAGAGGAAAACCGCGCCGAGTATGCGTCGGCGGAGGGTGAGCTTTCCAAAGTCGAGGACGAGCGCGCCAAGCTCGAATCGGGCAGCATGGAATACGAGCGGCGTCAGACGGAGCTGCGCCGCAGGATACGTGAAAAAACGGACGAAAAGGAAAATGTCGTCCGCACGCACGTGAAAAACGAGCAGCGCAAAAACTCGCTTTCGGGCGAGGCCGAAAAGCTGTCAGCGCATATTTGGGACGAGTATGAGCTTTCGATGTCAGCGGCGGCGGAGCTCGATTATACGCCGGTGACAGAGGAAACGCGCGCCGAGACCGCGCGCGAGGAGCGCGAATGCAGAAACAAGCTGCGCGCGCTCGGTTCTGTCAATATCGGCGCTATCGACGAATATAAAGAGGTCGGCGAGCGGTACGAGTATCTGTCGCGTCAGATGGAGGATCTGCGCGCCGCAAAGGACGAGCTGACCGCCATCATCGACGGACTCAATGCAGACATGGAGAAGAATTTTTCCGACGCGTTTGCGCGCATAAACGAGCGGTTCGGTCAGGTATTCCGCGAGCTGTTCGGAGGCGGCGAAGCGGAGCTTTACCTCGTTGACCCGGAAAACGTGCTGTCGAGCGGCATCGAGATAAAGGCGGCGCCTCCCGGAAAGGTGATAAAGAATTTGTCGCTTCTGTCGGGCGGCGAGCAGGCGTTCGTCGCGATAGCGCTGCTGTTCGCTATGATACACGTCAATCCCACGCCGTTCTGCATATTCGACGAGATCGAGTCGGCGCTCGACGAGGTCAACGTTGAGAGATTCGCCGCGTACGTCAAGCGCTATTCGGACAAGATGCAGTTTGTCATAATCACGCACAGACGCGGTACGATGGAGACGGCGGATTCGCTCTACGGCATAACGATGCCGCGGCACGGCATATCGCGCGTTCTGACGCTCGACCCGGGCGACATGGAGGCGAAGGACAAGTACGCGTCCGAACCGACAGCGGAAACGGAAAATGAATAACTGCAACACTTAAAGGAAACATGCACTATGACAGATATAAAACGGAGAATGGCAGATTTCCTGCTTGAAAACGCGAATCCGTCGATAAAATACCGCGTCTTCTCGGAGGTGCTGCATGAGGAGCTGCCGAAATCCGAGAAAGACAAGCTTCAAGCCGAAATAATGGACGAGCCGATAATAAAGTCCATCGTCGCGTGCCAGAAGGAGAACGGCTGGCTCGGCAACGGTTTTCACGGACCGAACAAAAACGCGGGCAATTTTGAGAATCAGGAGGTCGGGACGAAATATCTCGGCGAAAAGCTCGTCTATCGCGGCACGCCCGTCTTGCGCCGCGCGATGGAAGCGTACGCGACCGTTCCGCTCACCGATCTCTGCTACCGCACAAAGGGCAAATACTACGACGAGTTCCGTTATGCGGCGAACGGTCAGAACAATATCCGCTGCGCCTGCATCGCGCGTGCCGGCTACGACGACATAATCGACATAAAGCCGCAGATCGGGCTTGCGCTCGACTCGTTCCGCCGCGTGCTCGAGGTCGACTCGGCGCTCGACATCACGCGTGTGAAACGCGTCGGCGGCAGGGAAAAGCGCGTATTCAACGACTATGAAAAGTGGCCCTGCTACTATCACCTCGACATACTCGCGCACACAAGCTCGTGGAAAACGGACGAAAACGTAAAGACTCTCGCCGAGTCGTTTTCAAAGCTTATGCGCACAGACCGTCCCGATAAGCAGGTGGGCGGCGATTCGTGGGTCGGTTACGTGCTCGGTACGACGGGATGCATCAGGGAGGGCTATCAGCTCTTCCATGAGAATGACTCCGTTCACCGCACATACGTAGACAGAACGGAATGGTTGTGCAGATGCGGACTTGCGCCGTATCTGCCGCAGCTTCGCGATGAGATCGAGCGTATAGCGGCAGCCGTTGGTGAAAACGGCGTATGCAGTGCCGATGTCGCGGAAGAGCAGTTGAAGGGCTTTTCCACGTACGGCGGGCAGCAGCTTGAGGTCGACTGGAAGACGCCGACGCGGCGCGCATGCGATATCACGTTCCGCGCGCTTCTGATACTGCACTACGGTGGATGGGAGGATTGACCGTCATGAGAGATACGCGATTCGACGGCGAAATAGACTTTCTGCTTGATAAAGCGTGCGACAGCATACGTTATCTCGTCAAGCGCGATCTTTTGGGCGTTCCCGCCGACAGTGCGGAAATGACGGTGATAGAGGAAAAAATACTCGCGCAGCCGAACGTGCAAAAGGTACTCGCAGCACAGTGTGAGGACGGCTGGTTCGGTCACGAACTGCACGGCATCGACGGCATGGATCATCTCATAGGCGAACTTCTCAATGCAGGTGTCGAAAAAGAGCATCCGGCGATACAAAAGGCGATCCGCGCGCTCATCACGCCAGAGGTCGCGTCACAGCATAAAAACCGGTTTCGCGGCGGTGACGCGCTCGACGAAGGCGGCAGAGGCGGCAACCGCGCCGTCACGGCGCAGATACTTTCGTGGGTACGCTGTCCGGAAGATCACCCGCTCATAAAGGAACAGATCGAGTTGTCGCTCGATCATACGACGGCGGCGATAAACTACGCCTCCGTTGACGATTTTACGAAAACGGCGGGCGGCAAGCGATTCTATAAGGAAAACGCCCGCTTCCCGGGCGCGAATCACATCGCGATGCTCGCCGCGACCGAGAGCTGGCGAACGGACGAAAACATCCGCGCCGTCAAAGGGGCCTGCGCGCACTGTTACGAGCTCATGCGAAACGTCGACGAGTTCATCACGTTCAAAAAGCCGGAGAAATTCGGCGGCGGATTTGTCGGTCCGTTCAACTACAACTGGCAGGCGCTGACGCCGATTACGGAGGAACAGCTCACAGGCATCATCAACGGCTCGTATAACTTCGGATTCGCGTTTTCCTCGGCTCCGTCACGGGCGTGCCCGATTTCATGCCTCGTCCGACGGGGACTTACGAGCTGCTCGCAGACATTCTGCGACGCGGCAATGTTGACGAACTCATACCCGAGCCTGCGTACCGTGCGTTTCGTCAGGTCATGGGGAAGGAGCCGACTCTGCGCAGAAAGTACGCGAAACGGTGCGATCTCACATACGCGCTTTTGCGCGCATGTTGGGGCGTAATGAGTTAAAAAAACAAAAATACAGGAGCGGACAATGGGATTTTACGAAAAACTTAAAGCAGGTATCACAAAGACTAAAAATGCCATCATGGGCAACATCGACCGCGTGATGCAGAGCTTTGTGAAGATAGACGAGGACATGCTCGACGAGCTTGAAGAGTCGCTTATAATGGCTGACGTGGGAGTCGAGACGACGGAGCAGATACTCGACGCGCTGCGCATGCGTATAAAGGAAGAGCGCCTGACAGACGCGGTCGACGCGAAGGCGGCGCTCTGCGACATCATCTCCGAGATGATAGGAGAGGGCGAGCCGCTCAACTTGTCGACGACGCCGTCCGTTATACTTGTGATCGGCGTCAACGGCGTCGGCAAGACGACGTCGATAGGCAAGATCGCGGCGAGCCTCGGCAGACAGGGCAAGCGCGTTATCGTCGCGGCGGCGGACACGTTCCGCGCGGCGGCGATAGATCAGCTCGCAGTTTGGTGCGACCGCGCGGGCGCGACGCTTATACGTCAGAGCGAGGGCAGCGATCCGGCGGCAGTCGTGTTTGACGCGGCTGCGGCAGCTAAAAAGCGCGGCGCGGACGTTCTGATAGTCGATACGGCGGGCAGACTCCACAACAAGAAAAACCTTATGACGGAGCTTTCCAAGATCGACCGCGTGCTGACGCGCGAGCTGCCCGACTCGGCGCGCGAGACTCTTCTCGTACTCGACGCGACGACGGGGCAGAACGCGGTCGTACAGGCAAAGGAGTTCAAAAACGCGGCGGATATAACCGGTCTGATCTTGACAAAACTCGACGGGACCGCGAAGGGCGGCATAATAATATCTATCAAGGGCGAGCTCGGCATACCGGTCAAGTATATCGGCGTCGGCGAGGGCATCGACGATATGGAGCCGTTCGACTGCCGTCAGTTCACGAGCGCGCTGTTCGAGGAATAACGACACGCGCATTCGGCGTATTATAGAGGGTAAGACCATATGAAATTCGTGCTTGCAAGCAACAATAAGAAAAAGATCGCGGAGATGAAGCGCATCCTCTGCGAGCTCGAACCCGACGCGGAGATACTGTCGCTTTCCGACATCGGATTCGACGGCGAGATCGTGGAGGACGGCGACAGCTTCGAGGCGAACGCGGTAATAAAGGCGTCCGTACCGGCGTCGCTCGGATACATCGGTATCGCGGACGATTCGGGGCTTTGCGTCGACGCGCTCGGCGGCGCGCCGGGCATATATTCGGCGCGATATTCGGGAAACGATCATACGCCGGACCGCGACGAGAAAAACAACGATAAGCTCCTATACGAGCTGAGAGACGTGCCGGACGGCGAACGCGGCGCGCACTATGCGTGCGCGATAGCGTGCGTATTCCCGAAGGAGTACGGGATAGAGAATATAGTCGCCGTCGGCGAATGTCACGGCGTCATTCTGCGCGAGCGTCACGGGGATGGCGGGTTCGGATACGATCCGCTGTTTTACAGAGTGGAGGAAGGCTGCACGTTCGGCGAGCTTTCGCCGGAGCAAAAAGATGCAGTCAGTCACAGAGGCGAGGCGCTTCGCAGATTTGCGGAAAAGATAAAACCCATATTGGAGAAGATAAAATGAAACTCGAAATAACGTCGAAGCAGCGCGCGCGTCTGCGCGCAATGGCGAACGATTACGACACGATATTTCAGATAGGCAAGGACGGTATATCGCCGGAGACGGTGAAGCAGGTCGGCAACGCGCTCGAGGCGCGCGAGCTTATAAAGCTGCGCACGCTCGATATGTGTCCGTATACGAGCCGCGAGGCTGCCGAGATAATTGCGGAACGCGCGGGCGCCGCCGTTGTATCCGTCGTCGGGTCGCGGTTCGTTCTTTACCGTCCGTCAAAAACAAAAAAAGAAAAGATAGAGCTGTAAAAGTCATGAAGCTCGGACTTTACGGTGGCACGTTTTCGCCGCCGCACATGGGGCATGTACGCGCAGCGGAGACTTTTTTGCGCGAGTACGCGCTCGACCGTCTGCTCATCATGCCGACGTCGATGCCGCCGCACAAACAGATAGACGCGCACGATGACCCGCGCCACCGCTACAATATGGCGAAGCTCGCGTTCGAGCCGCTGTGCCGCGGGGGACGGTGCGAGGTGTCGACGCTTGAACTCGAACGGGCAGGGAAGAGCTACACGTCTGACACCCTGCGCGAGCTGTACGATATATACGGGCTCGCGGGCGAGCACAAGATATACATGCTGTGCGGCACCGACATGTTCCGCACGCTGCCGACGTGGCATGAGTCGGATGTGATATTCTCGCTTGCGCATATCGTCGTTGCGCGGCGCGAGGACGACGACGCGGACATGATAGCGGCGCAAAAAATGCTCTGCGAACGCAGTTATGGCGCGGTCGTAGACGTGCTGCATCTGTCGCCGCTCGAGATATCGTCGACGGAGGTGCGCGACATGCTGTCGCACGGCGGCGACCCCGACGCGGTCATACTGCCGCAGGCGGTCGAGGACTATATCAGAAAGGCGGGACTTTATGGAACTTCGGGAACCGAGTGAGGAGGAACTGTCGGAGCTTCGCGAACGCGTCCGTCCGTATCTTTCGGACGAACGGTATGCGCACACGCTGTCGGTCGAGGGCGAGTGCGCGTATATGGCGAAGATTTTGATGCCCGAGCACGAGCACAGTCTGCGCGCGGCGGCGCTTCTTCATGACATCGCTAAAAAACAAACTTACGAAAAGCAGTTGAATTATATCCGCGAATGTGATATATTAGAAATGGAAAAAGGAAAAACGCGGATAATTCCCGCCGTTGCGCATGCGCCGGCGGGCGCGGCGATGGTGACCCTGCATTTTCCGGAGTATGCATGTGACGACATAGTGTCGGCGGTGCGGTATCATACGACCGGGCACGACGGCATGACGTTGTTCGAGGCGATAGTTTTTCTTGCCGACTATATCGAGCCGACGAGAAAGTATGCGGAGTGCCGCGAGCTGCACGATTTTGTACATGAAAATCTGTCTTGCGGCGGCGAGAGAATATTGCGGCGCGCGTTGATAAGATGCATTGAGAATACGCTTGCCCACATTGATGGCGAGCCGGACGATGACACCGTAAAGACGCTTAATTATCTGCAAAGCGGCGAAAAAATGCCGCGCACTCTGTAAAAGAGAGACAGGATCATTTATATAGATGCATACACATTCTCTGAAAAAAAAGCATAGAGGACCGTTTCTGATAATCGTTGCTATGGTGGTGTTCATAGGGTGCGCCGCTGCGGCGATGCTCGGACTGTCCGCGTTCTTCAAGTATTACGTTCCCGATGTCGGAGCCAACACATACGAGCCGTTCGAGCCGGTCGATCCGAGTAACGACGACGACCCGGACGGAAGTCTGCCCGGCATCGTCGCTCCGTCGGATAACGCCGACCCGGGGCAGCAGAAGGGCACGTTTGTGAGCGACCACGAGCAGAGCGCGGGACGATACAATTTTCTGATAGTCGGGCTTGACAAGGTGTCGAACAGCACCGACATCATGATGGTGGTGTCATACGACATCAAAAACGGCAAGATCAACGTCATTCAGATACCGCGCGACACGTATTTCCACACCGACGGCGTATCGGTGACGAAAATAAATTCGTATTATTCGATTTTCCTGCGCCGCGCGAAAAACGACGGCGTCGACGACCCCGAAGGACGCGCGCTTTCAAATCTCGCGGCTCTTATCGAGCACAATTTCGGCATACGTCTCAACTACTGCGCCGTTGTCGGCGTGCAGGGATTTGTCGAGATAATCGACGCCGTAGGAGGCGTATGGCTCGACGTACCGAGCGATATGCGTTACGACGACCCGTATCAGGATCTGCATATCAACATAAAAAAAGGATATCAGCACCTGGACGGCGAGCATGCGATGCAGTTCGTGCGCTACCGCAAGGGATATATCGAGCAGGATCTGGGCAGACAGGACGCGCTCAAAAACTTCATGGCGGCGCTTATGTCGCAGCTCAAGTCGAATCTGACCGTGTCCGCCGTATCGGATATAGTAAAAGCTGTGATGGAGCACATGTATACGAATATCGGCTTTGCTGATTTCGTGTATTTTGCGAAGCAGGCGCTTTCCGTCGACCTGAATAATATCATGATGGCGACGCTGCCCGGAGAATCGGCTGCGGTAAACCGAGCGTCTGTATACGTACTGTACCGCGACGACTGCGTCGATTTGATAAACAGATACCTCAACGTGTTTGACGAGGACCTGACCGCGGACGATTTTGACCCCGATAGCGTTATGGTCGCCGATTCCGTGCGGGGCATATATGAGTCGCCGCTCGGCACCGCCGACGGCGGCGAATACAATGCCGGCGATGTGAATGAAAATCCGATAAAGATACCGCGAAGCAAATAAATAAAAAAGAATAAAGAAAAGCGAGGAGAAGCACATGGAAACAAACGAAGTTAAAAAGTACGACATCTCAACACCGGACGCGCTCGCCTCGTCCATCGTCAAAATACTTGACGAAAAGCTTGCGGGCGACATCAGACTCCTGCACGTAACCGAAAAGACCATTATCGCCGACTACTTCGTCATATGCACGGGCACGAGCTCGACGCAGATACGCGCGCTCGCGGGCGAGGTCGAGTACGCGATCGGCGAGTCGGGGCTGAAGCCCGGTCACATCGAGGGACTGCCCGAGGGCAACTGGGTGTGCATGGACTATCACTCTGTCATAGTCCACATTTTCAACGAGGAAAACAGGAAAAATTACCGTCTTGAAAAGCTGTGGGAGGATGCCGAGGAGGTCGACATCAAGGATACGCTTACCGAGAGATAAAAGGCTTTCATGTTTGAAATCCTGATCTGGCTGATGCCGTTCGTGGCGATTTCTGCGATATTCGCCGTGTGCGTCGTGTTTTTCCGCCGTGTGCCGGACGGACAATGACGACGAAAACGTCCGCCGTCTTCTTGAATGGCTCCTCTCGGACGAGGGACAGGAGCTCATTGAGACGGTCGGATATGCACGAATAAAATGAGTTTATGTGAAAGGAAGAAAGCAAGTATATGAAATACGATTTTGCGACAGGTGACAAAAAATGGCAGGACAGATGGGAGGCGGAGGGCGCCTTCCACGCTAAGGAGGACTACACGCTCCCGAAGTTTTACGGACTTATCGAGTTCCCGTATCCGAGCGGAGCGGGGCTTCATGTAGGTCACATCAAGGCCTACATAAGCATGGAGGTCCTTGCGCGCAAGCGCCGTATGCAGGGATATAACGTCCTGTTCCCGATAGGATTTGACGCGTTCGGACTGAACACGGAAAACTACGCTATCAAGACAAAGACGCATCCGCGCATCGTCACCGACCGCAATATCGAGAATTTCACGCGTCAGCTCAAGTCAGTCGGATATTCGTTCGACTGGTCACGCGTCGTCGACACGACCGACCCCGATTATTACAAGTGGACGCAGTGGATATTCCTCAAAATGTTTGAACACGGGCTTGTTTTCAGGGACAAGACGCTCGTAAACTACTGCCCGAGCTGCAAGGTCGTTTTGTCGAACGAGGACTCGCAGGGCGGAAAGTGCGACATATGCCACAGCGACATAGTGCAAAAGACGAAAGAGGTTTGGTATCTGAGAATAACGCAGTATGCCGACAAGCTTCTTGAAGGGCTTGAAGAAGTGGATTACCTTCCGAATATAAAGCTCCAGCAGGAAAACTGGATAGGAAAGTCGAAGGGCGCGTTCGTCAACTTTTCGGTAAAGGAAGTTGACGAAAAGCTCAGAATATACACGACGCGTCCCGACACTCTCTACGGCGTGACGTTTATGGTAATCGCGCCGGAACACCCGATGATACAGAAATACCGCGACAAAATAGCGAATATCGACGCGCTGGACGCTTATCGGAACGAGTGCGCGAAAAAGAGCGAATTTGAGAGAACGCAGCTTGTGAAGGACAAGACGGGCGTTAAAATAGAGGGACTTACCGCGATAAACCCGATAACCGAGGGAGAAATTCCGATATATATTTCCGACTACGTTATGATGGGCTACGGCACGGGCGCTATAATGGCCGTTC
>CANQMJ010000007.1 GCA_947624945.1 uncultured Clostridia bacterium
TCGTGCTGTCGCGGTTCACGTCGCTGCCCGTCGTCGAAATGTTCATCCTCGTCGAGGGACTGAACCTCATCAAAGCAATTCTCGGCTTTATCCTTGTCAAGAGCCGTAAATGGGTCAACAACCTCGTCGAAGAAAAAGGTCAATAAAATATCGGCGGCGCCGAACATTGTTCGGCGCCGCCGTTTCGGAAGGTCACATCACTTCCCGCCGCGTTTCACTATCGCGACCGCCTGAATATTGAGCGAATTGTACGCGAGTACGGATTCGTCGACGCCGTATCTGACGACGCCGTTCGAGCCGTAAGGGTCGGCGAAGATGTATACGTCGTCGGCCTCGTCATAGCCGACGAACACCATGCAGTGCTCGTTCGCCGGATACATGAAGCTCTCGCCGCCGTCAATATAAGTACGATAGTTATAAGCACCGCGATCGCAACATGCGTCCGATTCCGGCGCTGTATTTTTTGTCTGTGGTCATAAAGTCTGTGTGGGTTTTGTAATAAAAGTTCTTGAAAAAGGGTTAATGGGGAGAAACTTCTTACTTAGGGGCCCCTTTTTGTAAAAGGTGCCCCCTGCCCTCGCCAAAAGCGGACTAAATAGTGACTATCTTAAGCTATCTCTGAAGATATTTGTTTTCGTTTGCTTTACAAAAAAGTCAGTAAAAGTTCTTGAAAAAAGGGAAAAATAAGGAAAACTTTTTTAATCGGGGGACCCCTTTTTGTAGAAAGGTAGGAGTTTTGTCGCTTACGCTCCAAACCTCCGACACTTTCCGCAAAGCGGAAATGTGTGTGTAACGTCTTCTCGTTACACTCGAAGCCGTCCTGCACTTTCCGCTTCGCGGAAAGTGTGGCAGCTCCGAACAAAGTGAGGAGATGCTCTTCGCACAAAAGCGGACCGATTAGTGCATATCTTAAGTTCTCTCCGAGGATATTGTTTTCGTTTACGTTGTAAAAAAGTCAGTAAAAGTTCTTGAAAAGATAGGGGTGTGGGGGAAGGAAAACTTCTTTCAAGAAGTTTTCCTTCCCCCGAAAAACCTTAATCCTCTTTCACCACCTCGGCGTCGGGCGCGTTCTTCTTAACGCTCTCGATGCCGTTTTTGCAGCTTGCCTTTGTCTTATAGCCTTCGCTCGTTGCGATGACCTCGCCGTTCGATGCCTTGAGGCGGAATCTGTACTCGCCCGCCTTGTCCTCGTACATCTCGAATTTCGGATGCTTCACCGTTTCGTAACCCTCGACGGTCTGATCCTCGACGCCGCCGACGCAGTTCTTTCTCACGCTCTCGATGCCGTTTTTGCATGCAGCCTCGGTCGTGTAAACCTCGCTCGTCGCGATGACCTCGCCGTTCGACGCTTTCAGGTCGAACTTGACGCCCGTCGCCGTTTCACGAATAACGAATTTTCCCATGATTCTCCTCCGATTTTAACGATTTGCCGTCATGCGACGGCTGTTTTCTTTATAATAACATAAAATCGACACAAAAGCAAGGAAAACGGGAAAATATCTTCCTGCGGAAGAGGTACGCTTTTCGCGAAGCGAAAATGTGTTGCATGTCGGCGCGTCAGCACCGACATGCCGCCTGCGGCAAAAAGGCGCGGACTTTCCGAAGTCCGCGCCTTTTGCAAATCAGAATTTATCTCTCTATCTCCACCATCTGGAAGCACTCGAGAATGTCGCCTTCCTTGATGTCGCCGTAGCGCTCGAGCCCGATACCGCACTCGTAACCCTGCGCCATCTCGCGTCTGTCCTCCTTGAAGTGGCGCAGCGACGATATCTTGTCCTCGAATATCACGACGCCGTCGCGGACGATGCGTATCTGCGCGTTGCGCGCTATCTTGCCGTCGAGCACGTACGAGCCCGCGATCGTGCCGACGTTCGGCACATGTATCGTCTGTCTGACCTCGGCGTGACCGAGCAGCTCCTCGCGGTACTGAGGCGCCAGCATGCCCTTCATCGCCGCCGTTATCTCGTCTATGCATTCGTAGATGACGCGGTACGTGCGTATGTCGACTCCCATGCGCTCCGCCATGTCGAGCGCCGCCTTATCGGGACGCACGTTGAAGCCGACGATGACGGCGTTCGACGCCGCCGCAAGCTGAACGTCCGACTCGATGATACCGCCGACGGCGGAATGTATGATCTGTATGCGCACCTCGTCGTTCGATATCTTTTGCAGCGACGACTTGACAGCCTCCGCGCTGCCCTTCACGTCCGCCTTTACGATGATGTTGAAATCCTTTATGCCGGACTCGATCTGAGCGAACATGTCGGAGAGGTTGGCGCGCGCGTTTGCGCGGAATTCTTCCTCCTTCTCCTTCGCACGGCGCTGGTCGGCGAGCTCTCTCGCCATTCTCTCGTCCTCGACTGCGCGGAACTCGTCGCCCGCCGCCGGGACTTCGGCAAGACCCGTTATCTCGACGGGCACCGACGGACCCGCCGTCTTAAGCTTTTTGCCGTTCTCGTCCGTCATGGCGCGGACTCTGCCGACCGACGTGCCCGCGATAACGATGTCGCCCGATCTGAGCGTGCCGTTCTGCACGAGCACGGTCGCAACTGGACCGCGGCCGCGGTCGAGCTTCGCCTCGATGACGAGACCGCTCGCGCGCCTGTTCGGATTAGCCTTGTATTCCTGCATCTCCGCGATGAGAAGAATATCCTCGAGCAGCGTGTCGATGCCCTGACCCGTAACAGCCGACACGGGAACGCACATGACGTCGCCGCCCCATTCTTCGGGAACGAGGTCGTACTTCGTCAGCTCCTGCATGACGCTGTCCGGATGCGCCGACGGCTTATCCATCTTGTTTATCGCGACTATTATCTGCACTCCCGCCGCTTTCGCGTGGTTTATCGCCTCTATCGTCTGCGGCATGATGCCGTCGTCGGCGGCGACGACGATAACGGCGATGTCGGTCGCCATAGCTCCGCGAAGTCTCATCGCGGTGAACGCCTCGTGACCGGGTGTGTCGAGGAATGTGATGTTTTTGCCGTTTATCTCGACTCTGTACGCGCCTATGTGCTGCGTGATGCCGCCCGCCTCGCCTGCGGTGACGTGCGTGTGCCTGATCTTGTCGAGCAGCGACGTCTTGCCGTGGTCGACGTGACCCATGACGCACACGACGGGACTGCGTTCTATGAGATCCTCGTCCTTGTCGTCGGCGGCGGAGAAGAGCTGATCCTCGATTGTCACGACGACCTCGCGTTCCGCCTTTGCACCGAGCTCCTCGGTGATGATATAGGCGGTGTCGAAGTCGATGGTCTGGTTGACGGTCGCCATGACGCCGCTCTGCATCAGCTTCTTTATGACCTCTGACGACGTTATCTTGAGCCTGTTGGCGAGCTCGCCGACTGTGATCTCGTCCGGTATCAGTATCGTGAGCTGCTGACGGCGCTGACGCTCGACTTCTTCCTTGCGCAGCTTCTCCATCGCGCGGCGTTCCTTGTCGCGGTCCTTGCCGCTCACGCTCTTATTGTTCTGCTTTTTCAGCTTCTGCTTCGTGACTATGTTGTCGTCACGGTCGGAGACGTAGCTCTGGAGCTTCTCGTCGTACTTGGACAAATCGACCGAACCCGCGCGCGTGTCTACGACGCGCGTATTTCCCGTGCGCTGACGAGCCTCGCCCTGCGCCTCCTTCTTTTTGGGCGCACTGACCGCGCCCTCTGCGGGCGTCCACGGTCCGCGGTTCTTCTTCGGAGCCTCGACCTGACCGCGCCCCATTGCGACGACCTTTTCCTGCTTCTCCTGACGCTTCTGCTGTCCCTGACCGCTCTGCTGTGACTGCTGCTGCGGCTTTGACTGTCCCTGTGTCTGCTGCTTCTGCTGTCCCTGCGCCGACGCGGGCTTGCCGCCCTTCGACTGCTGCTGTCCCTGTCCCTGCTTCTGCTTCGACTGCTGTTGCTGTGACTGTGACTGCTGCTGTGACTGTTTGCCGCCCTGCTGAGATTTCTTACCCGGCAGTACGGGAGTGCCGCGTCCTGTCAGCACGGGCGTTCCGCGCGACGGTGTCGACGTTGTTGATGATGTAGATGTAGTTGTAGTTGATGCGGCAGGCGTAGTTGTAGTAGTCGTCGTTGTAGTCGTAGCCGCGGACGCGGAGGACGTCTGCGCATCTGACTTT
The DNA here is from genome assembly GCA_947624945.1 of uncultured Clostridia bacterium. Lineage (GTDB taxonomy): Bacteria > Bacillota > Clostridia > Oscillospirales > CAG-272 > DTU064. Next base: position 4,112 of record CANQMJ010000007.1, read on the forward strand.
GACTGTGACTGCGTCTGCGCATTATTATCCTGCTCTTTTGCCTGCGACTTTTCGGGCGCCCTCTCCTGCGTTTTCTTTTCAGGCTGCGCCTGCGGCGCGGCAGACTGCTCCTTTACCGCGTCTGCACTGTCCGCTTTATCTTTTTCGACCTTCGCTTTTTTCGGCGCCTTTCTCGGAATAACGGCTTCGCCCTTCACATATTCATCGAGATTGGATATCTGACTTTTCGACGTGGCGAGCTGCATGAACAGGTTGAATTCAGCCGGTTCAAGTATCGCCATATGCGTTTTGCCGTCAAGTCCCGCCTCGGTGAGCATATCGAGGATGTCCTTGCTCTTGATGTTAAGGTCCTTAGCCAGACGATTGATCCTGTAAGTCGTGGCTTGCTGTGCCATATAATTCCTCCGTGCCGCCGTGGGGCGGTCTTTAATGTTTCCTGCCGTTTGTTATTTTATTCGCCGACAGCCGCGCGCGACAGTCCCGCGTCCGTTACCGTCACGGCGGCGACGGAACCCGTCTTGCCGACGCGGTGCGCGAGCTCCGCGCACGTACACGAGAGCGAATAAAGCTCCGCGCCGTAGTATGCGCATTTATCTGAAAGCCGCTTCTTTGTCGCTGCCGACGCGTCCGACGCCATGAACACGGCGTATTTCGCGCCGCGTCTCAGCGCGTCGCATACGTTCGGCGTGCCCGACGCGAGCCGTCCCGCCTTTTTCGCGATGCCGATGTAACCGAGCGCGCGCGTCGTCGCATCATTGTCGAGCTGCCTCATGCGTCCGTCTCACCGACCGCTTCTATCTCGGCGGCGAGCGCCTCCGCTATATCGTCGCCGACGGCGACGCCGAGATTCCGCGCGAGCGCGCGGCTCTTGACGGCGCGGCGCAGACACTCCGCGCTTTTGCACACGTATGCGCCGCGTCCCGACTTCTTGCCTGTCAAGTCGAGGCTGACCTCGCCCTCCGGCGAGCGCACGACGCGTATCATCGACGATTTCGGCTTATGCTCGCCGCATCCGACGCATCTGCGTTCGGGCGTTTTCTTTGTCTTTGCGGGCGCCATTTTAACTGCCCTTTATGTCTATCTTGAAGCCGGTGAGCCTTGCGGCGAGACGGGCGTTCTGCCCCTCCTTGCCTATCGCGAGCGAGAGCTGGTCGCTGTCGACGTAGACCTTAGCCGAACGCTCGCCGTCGAGCTCGACCTCGTTCACATTCGCGGGCGCGAGCGCCGCCGAGATGTACTCGGTCGGATCGTCGCTGTATCTGACTATGTCTATCTTCTCCCCGCCGAGCTCGGCGAGAATGTTGCCAATCCTGACGCCTCTGTTGCCGACGCACGAGCCTACGGCGTCGACGTCGGGGTCGCGGGAATAGACCGATATCTTCGTGCGCGAGCCCGCCTCGCGGCATATGCCCTTGATGAGGACGGTGCCGTCCGCTATCTCGGGAATTTCGAGTTCGAACAGACGTTTTACGAGATTCGGATGCGTCCTCGAAAGTATCACGATGGGGCCGCGCGTCTCGCTCTTGACCTCGGAGATGTATACCTTCACACGGTCGCCGACTGAGAGGCGTTCGCCCGGTATCTGCTCGTCCTTGACGAGCACGGCCTCGCTCGTACCCGTGTCGACTACGACTGCGCCGTCTGTGTCGTCGACCTTTGTGACGAGCGCGGTCACTATCTCCTCGCGCTTCGTCTCATACTCGGCGCGCACCTGTTTGCGCTCCTCCTCGCGGATGCCCTGGATTATGACCTGCTTTGCCGCCTGAGCGGAGAGCCGTCTGAAATTCTTCGGCTTGACCTCTATCTCGCATACGCCGCCGAGCTCGTTTTTACGCGATATCTTTTTTGCGTCCTCGAGCGATATCTGTGTCGCGGGGTCCTCGACTTCCTCGACGATGTCGAGCTGCTTATACAGCTTTATCTCGCTTTTGTTTTCGTCTATCTCAACGCGGCAGCTGCCGACGCCGCCGTTCTCTCTTTTGTACGCGGATACGAGCGCCGCGTCGATGCGTTCGAGCATGTACGCCTTGGGTATGCCCTTTTCCTTTTCAAGTGCGTCCAGCGCCGCAAAAAGTTCGCTGTTCATATCGTTTCAGCCTTTCGTGTCGTTGTTGCTTATATTTTATGACCTTGTCAGTCCTCAAAATCGTATACGGTCTTTATTTTCGCGCAGTCGGAGCGCGGCAGAGTCATCGTCTCGCCGCCTTCGATCGAAAGCGTTATCGCGTCCGACGCCTCGTCGTAGCTATCGATCGTGCCGACGACGGACTTTTTGCCGTCCCTCGGCGCGAAGAATCTCACCTCGACAGGCTCGCCCGTGCCGGTGAACGCGGCGACGTGGCGCGGCGTGCGCAGCTCGCGCTCGATGCCGGGCGACGATACTTCGAGATTATACGAGCCCTCTATCGGGTCGGCTTCATCAAGAAGCGGGTCGATGGCGCGGTTGACGCGTTCGCAGTCGTCGATTGTGATGCCCTCGAATTTGTCTATCGTGACGCGCAGATACCACAGCGACCCTTCCTTCTCAAACACGACGTCCCAGAGATCGTACCCGAGATCCTCGACAGTCGGCGAAATGAGCTCCGTCACGACCGCGGCGATATTCTTTTTTCCGCCCTGACCCTTTGCCATACGCTCCTCTTTTACACTTTTGCGATATTCAAAAACAAAGAGCGGGTCGCCCCACTCTCGCTTCACTCCTGTCAAGATAGAGTATACCACAATACGGAAAATAATGCAAGAGGTTTTTTTCAATTTGTTCGATGATTTATGAAAAAAACGTCAAAAATGACAGCGGGCGGCGAAATACTTCAAACTTTTTTCAAAAAATTTGCTTGACATCTGCACAAAAGTCGAAAAAAGTAGTATAATAAAACAAAATCGAGTCTATGGAGGTCAGCGATGCTTCACGCGGTGACGTTTGCGGTGCTCGGATATCTGTCCGGCAGCATACTGTACGCGAATGTGTTCTCGCACCTGTTCGGGAAAGGGGACGTGGCAGGACGCTCGCGGGACGGCAATCCCGGCACGGCGAACGCGTTCGTATACGGCGGCTTTATGTGCGGGATATGCACGCTTTTCGGCGACATCTTCAAGGGCTTTCTGCCCGTTTACATATTCCTTATCGACACGCAAGGCGCGCCGTCGTGGACGACGGCGATGATAATTGCCGCGCCCGTTCTCGGGCATATATTTTCCGTGTTCCATAAGCTCCACGGCGGGAAAGGGATAGCGGTCACGTTCGGCTGTCTGCTCGGACTGTATCCGCATATCGAGGCGGCGGGAATACTCGCCATCACGTTCATACTGTTCTCCGTCGTCATAATCATCTCGCCCCACTTCTACCGCACGCTCGCCGCGTATGCCGCGACGCTGTGCGCGATGCCCGTCTGCCGCGTCGACACATACGTGTGGATAGGCTTCATGTTCGTCACGCTGGCGGTGTTTTACCGACTGCTTTCGAGCGAGGAAAAAAAGGAAAGGATAAAAGTCAGACTGCCATGGAAGTCCTCTTAATGTCATGCGGAACGGGGGGCGGGCACAATTCCGCCTGCGCCGCGATAAGAGAGGAGCTCGAGTCTCGCGGACACGTCTGCGACGTCCTCAACCCGTATACGCTCGAGGGGGAGGGGCTCGCCTCCACCGTCGACAACGCATACATAAAATTAGTTCAGAAAATACCATCCGCGTTCGGCGCCGCGTATAAGCTCGGCGACATGTACCGTCACCTGCCGGGCAAGTCTCCCGTTTATCTGATAAACAGGCATATGGCGCATGCGCTCGAATCGTACATTTCGGAGCGCAGTTTTGACGCGATAGCGTCGACGCATCTTTTTCCCGCCGAGATACTGACGAACATAAAGCGCCGCGGCGCCTTACCGCTCCCGCCGACGTATTATGTCGCCACCGATTACGTCTGCGTTCCGTTCACGGAGGAGACGGACTGCGACCGCTACGTCATACCTGCTCCCGACCTCACCGACGATTTCGTCTCGCGCGGCGTTCCTGCGGAAAAGATCTTGCCGTTCGGCATACCGGTCAGCGGACGTTTTTCGTGCGATTTTGACAGAGCGGCGGCGCGCGCCTCGCTCGGTCTTGACGCGGATAAAAAGTACATACTTCTCGCCGGAGGCAGCGTCGGCTCGGGTCACATCGAGGAGATGGTGGACATTATTTCGTCGCGGTACGCGGGAGACGTCGGTCTCGTCGTCGTCTGCGGCAATAACGAGCAGCTGTTCCGGCGTCTGTCGGAGAAGTACGCGTCGGGCAGCGTCCGCGTGCTCGAATTCACCGACCGCATGCACGACTACATGCGCGCCTGCGACGTCTTTGTGTCGAAGCCGGGCGGACTGTCCTCGACCGAGGCGGCTGTGTCGGAGACGCCGCTCATACACGTCTCGCCGATACCGGGCTGCGAGACGCACAACATGGAATTTTTCGGCTCGCGCGGCATGAGCATGCCGATATCGTCGCCGAAGGAGCTGCCGCGCGTGTGCGACCGTCTGCTCACCGACGGCGGCGCGGACGCGATGCACCGCTGCCAGCGCCGATATATACCCCACGCCGCCGCTCGCTCGATAGCGGAGCATATGGAACACAGCGTGAAATAATTTTATCAAAGCGAAAACGCACCGCAGCTTCCTCGCTTAACCTGCGCACACCTCCGCTCGCCGCATCCGCTTTATCTCCTTGATTGCCTATATTATACCACAAAATTTGTATTTTGTCAAGTACTTATCACAAATTTATTTATTATTTTTTTTTTCATTTTTCGCGTAATCACTCGTCCGTATCCATAACTGACATCTCCGCTCACCGCGGATGTTTGTACAGTCTATTCCCACCGGCAGCTACCTTTGCACACCTGACGTGGTGACGTCTTTCACACCTACAAATAGGTTTTTGACAAGGGGGACTTTCTCGCAAGAAAGTCCCCCTTGTCGAACCCGAAAAAGGCTCCCGTGTGTTCGTCGATGTTATCCAGTCTGCGGCAAAAGAGCAACGGGGCTCAGACCGCGTCAACACTTCCTGCGAACAGCTCCCTCGCGACGGGGCGAGTGCGCCGTCAAAACGTCGTGTCTGCGTCGAACGCTGGGCACGCCGTCAACGCACGAGTATGGTGCGTGAATTTGACGCAGGAAAAGCCTACGGCACTTTGCCATCACTTGGACGGCGGCGGTTTTCGCTTCGCGAAAAATACAGCAAAAAGGCTGCGAATACCGCAGCCTTTTGTAATAAAAGTTTCTGAAAAAGAGGGTTCGGGAGAGAAAACTCTTTTCAAAGAGTTTTCTCTCCCGCAAAAATCACTTATAATAAACTTCGCCTATCATGAGGTCGCGTTTGAGGGACTCCATCGTGGTGCCCTCGCCGATGACGACGCTCTCGATTCCGAAGTAGTCGCACAGGTCGACGACGTTTTCGCGCGTGAGGTCATACGTAAACGCAGTATGATGCGCGCCGCCGCACGTGAGCCAGCCCTCGGTGCCCGTCTTGAAGTCGGGCAGCGGGCGCCACAGCGCGGACGCGACGGGCAGATTCGGCATCGCCTTATCCTGCGTGACGCACTCGACCTCGTTGATTATCATGCGGAAACGCGTGCCGAGATCGACGAGCGAGCATGCGACGCCGCGTCCCGGATTCGCCGTGAACACGAGACGCGCCGGGTCCTCGCGGTTGCCCATCGAAAGCGGGCATACGCGAATAGCGGGCTTCGCGGACGCTATCGTCGGGCACACCTCGAGCATGTGCGCCTCGAGTATCGCCTCGCGTCCGGGCGTCAGGTCGTACGTGTAATCCTCCATGAACGACGTTCCCTTCGCGCCTTCCTTGCCCGCCGTCATCAGCTTGAACAGACGAACGACGCCCGCCGTCTTCCAGTCGCCCTCGGCGCCGAAGCCGTAGCCGTCCTGCATCATGCGCTGCATCGCAAGTCCCGGGAGCTGACGCAGTCCCGCCAGCATCTGGAAACTCGTCACGACTGCGTGATAATCGTGCTCCTCGACGAAATTGCGGAAACCGATCTCGATCCTCGCCTGCTCCGCGACGTGAGCGCGAAACTCGGCGGGGTCGCGGCCGTCATAGATGAGATCGTACGTGTCGTAGTACTCGTCCGTCAGCGCGTTGACTTCATTTTCGGGCACCGCGCGCACGTATTCGTCGACGTCGGTGATGTTGTATGCGTCGATCTCCCAGCCGAATACCTGCTCCGCCTCGACCTTGTCGCCCTCGGTCACCGAAACGTCGCGCATGTTGTCGCCGACGCGCAAAATGCGCAGCGAGCGCGATTCGAGCGCGCCGACAGCGGTGCGCGTCCACTCCGCGATGCGCGTTTGCGTATCCGCGTCAGCCCAGTATCCCGACACCGTCTTGCGCTTCGTGCCCATGCGCGTCAGCATGTGCGCGAACTCTCGGTCGCCGTGCGCGGACTGGTTCTGATTCATGAAATCCATGTCGATAGTGTCGAACGGGATCTCGCGGTTGAACTGCGTGTGCAGGTGCAAAAGCGGCTTTCTGTACTCGTTGAAGCCGCGTATCCACATCTTCGCCGGAGAGAACGTGTGCATCCACACGATGCAGCCGGCGACGTTCGGGTCGGCGTTAGCCGCCGCGAGCGTTTCGCGTATCGACACGCTGTCGATGAGCGTCGGTTTCCACACGACGGGATACGGTATCCTGCCGCCCGCGTTGAGTCCGTCCACGATCTTGTGCGAATGCTCCGCCACGATGCGCAGGCACTCGTCGCCGTAGAGGTCCTGCGACCCCGTCAGAAACCAGAATTCGTAATTCTTTGTTTTAAGCATATGTTCCTCCGTTTTTTTATTTTCATTATCTGCGGCGCCGCCGCATTATTTTTCAAAAATCCCCGGGTCTATCCTTCTCCCGCGGAAATAGAACTCGCGGTCGCGCTCGCCTATCTCGCGCATGACGCGGCACGGGTTGCCGACGGCGACGACGTTCGCGGGGATGTCGCGCGTCACGACGCTGCCCGCGCCGATGACGGTGTTCTCCCCTATCGTCACGCCGGGCAGTATTATCGCGCCAGCGCCTATCCAACAGTTATGGCCTATATGCACCGGCATGTTGTACTGGAGCGCACGCGCGCGCAGCTCCGGCAGTATCGGATGCCCCGCCGTCGCGACGGTGACGTTCGGACCGAACATCACGCCGTCGCCGACGTAGATGTGAGTGTCGTCGACGAGCGTCAGCGAGAAATTGGCGTATACGTGCTCGCCGAAGTGGACGTGACGTCCGCCCCAGTTCGCGTAAAACGGCGGCTCGACGTAGCAGCCGTCGCCTATCTCGGCAAACATTTGACGCAGAAGCTCCGCCCTGCGCGCCTGTTCGTGCGGACGCGTAGCGTTGTAGTCGTAAAGCAGTTCGAGCGCCGCGAACTGCTCGGACAGTATCTCCCCGTCCTCGGGGAAATAGAGCTCCCCCGTATGCAGCTTGCCGCGCTCGCCGCCGTTATTATCACTGACGTTCACGTTCCCTGCCCCTCTGCGCCTCGAGCATCATGTCCTTGACCTTCATGAGCCGCGTCGTGTTGCCGCGTTCGTTCTCGTCCAGCTTCATCGAGATGGACTTTATCGTCTCCTCGTACTGCGGTATCATGATGTTTTCGAGCGCGTTGACGCGGCGGCGCGTGCGCTCGATCTCCGCCGCCATGAGCTGCGCGGACTTTTCAAGCTCCGCGAGCCGCACGAGGTCCGCCGTCATGCCGGACAATTCCGCCACAGCGTCGTCAAGCTCGCCCGATGTGAACGCGAAGCCGTATCCGCAGCCCTCGGTCGCCGTCGCCTGCTCGTATTCGAAGCGCGGCACCGCGACGCTCATCACGTTCTGCGCCGACACCGTGAGCCGCCCCTCCGCCTTCGGCAATAGCAGCGCTTCGGTCAGGACGCTCTTGCTCATTGTCGCGCTTGCGACCGCAAAGCTGCCCTGTACGCGCGCGAACCTTTCTTCGAGGTCGGCGCGCAGCGTCTTTTCTTCTCTTACGACGTCGAGGAACAGCTTCATCAGCTCGTCGCGCTTGTCCTTTAAGAGTTTATGTCCCCGGCGCGCGGTGGTGAGTCTGCCCTTGAGCTTTTTCAGCTCCATGCGCGTCGGATTTACGTTTATCTGCGGCATAGTCCCTCACCCCTTCGTTTTACCAATACTTGTCGAGTATCGCCGGCTTGATGCGCTTCATCTCGGACTTCGGCAGTATATGGAGAAGCTCCCAGCCGAGGTCGAGCGTCTGCTCGATCGTTCTGTCCTCGTTGAAACCCTGATTGACATATCTCGCCTCGAACTCGTCGGCGAATTTCGCGTACAGTCTTTCGACCGGCGTCAGCGCCGACTCGCCGAGCACGACCATGAGCTCCTTCGCCTCTTTGCCGCGTGCGTACGCGGAGAATAGCTGGTTCATCGTACCTGAGTGGTCCTCTCTCGTGCGTCCCGCGCCGATGCCCTTGTCCTTGAGTCGCGACAGCGACGGTAGAACGTCGACGGGCGGCAGATAGCCCTTTCTGTATATCTCGCGCGAGAGTATTATCTGACCCTCCGTGATGTAACCCGTAAGGTCGGGGATCGGGTGCGTCTTATCGTCCTCCGGCATCGTCAGTATCGGTATCATCGTGATACTGCCCGTGCTGCCCTCGCGTCTGCCCGCGCGCTCGTACATCGTCGCAAGGTCGGTGTAGAGGTAACCCGGATAGCCGCGGCGGCCCGGCACTTCCTTGCGCGCCGCCGACACCTCGCGGAGCGCCTCCGCGTAGTTGGTGATGTCCGTCATTATGACGAGGACGTGCATATTGCAGTCGAACGCGAGATATTCCGCCGCGGTCAGCGCCATTTTAGGCGTCGTGATACGCTCGATGGCGGCGTCCGACGCGAGGTTGATGAACAGCACCGTTCTGTCGATAGCGCCCGTGCGTCTGAAATCGGAGATGAAGAAGTCGGCCTCCTCGAACGTGATGCCGATAGCGGCGAACACGACCGCGAATTTCTCGTCCGTGCCGCGCACCTTTGCCTGTCTTGCTATCTGCGCCGCGAGATTCGCGTGCGGCAGACCGGAGCCCGAGAATATCGGCAGCTTCTGACCTCTGACGAGCGTGTTGAGTCCGTCTATCGTCGATATGCCCGTCTGTATGAACTCGGACGGGTACATGCGCGCCGCCGGATTTATAGGCGAACCGTTTACGTCGCGCACAGCCTCGGGTATTATCTTCGCGCCGTCGTCGATGGGCTCGCCCATGCCGTTGAAGACGCGTCCGAGCATTTCGCGCGAGACGGGGAGCTGAACGCCGTGACCCGTGAAGCGCACCTTCGAATATTCGAGGTTAAGTCCCGACGACGCCTCGAACAGCTGCACGAGCACGTCCGAGCCGTTGACTTCGAGGACGCGGCAGCGTCTTATCTCGCCGTCCGGCATGACGATCTCGCCGAGCTCGTCGTATTTTACGCCGTCGACGTCGCGGACCAGCATCAACGGACCCGCGACTTCCTCTATCGTTCTGTATTCTCTGTACATTATCTGCCACCTCCAACTGCTGCGAGCTCCGCGTCGATCTCGGACTTTATCGCCTCATATTCGCGCTTGTAGTCCGCGGTGGGCGCCGATTTCGCGCGTCCGATGCGCTCGCGCACGTCGAGCGTCGATATGGCCTCGATGTCGGCGCCGTTCTCGATAGCGCGCGACGCGGCGTCGCGGAAGTAGAGTATCAGTCCGAGCAGATCATGCTGCTTTTCGGGCGGGCAGAACGAGTCGTCGGGCGACATCGCGTCCTGCTGTAAGAAATCCTCTCTCACCGACTGCGCGACGTCGAGCGTCAGTCTGTCGGACGCAGACAGCGCGTCGATGCCGACGAGCTTGACTATCTCGTCGAGCTCCGCTTCCTTGGACAGTATCCTCATAGCCTCCGTGATCTGCTCCATCCAGTCGGCGGCGATATTCTTCTCATACCACGGCGCGAGTCTGTCTTTATAGAGCGAATACGAGTTGAGCCAGTTGATGGCGGGGAAGTGGCGGCGGTATGCGAGGGACGAATCGAGTCCCCAGAACACCTTCACTATGCGCAGCGTCGCCTGCGATACGGGCTCCGAGATGTCGCCGCCCGGAGGCGATACGGCGCCGATGGCGGTCAGCGCGCCGACTCTGTCGTCGGAGCCGATACACTTGACCATTCCCGCGCGCTCGTAGAACTGCGCGAGACGCGACGTCAGATACGCGGGATAACCTTCCTCGCCCGGCATCTCCTCGAGACGTCCCGACATTTCGCGCAGAGCCTCTGCCCAGCGCGACGTCGAGTCCGCGATGAGCGCGACCGAGCAGCCCATGTCGCGCAGATATTCCGCTATCGTTATGCCCGTGTAGACGGACGCTTCGCGCGCCGCGACGGGCATATCGGACGTGTTGGCGATGAGCACCGTGCGCTTCATCAGCGACGAGCCCGTTCTCGGGTCCGCGATCTCGGGGAATTCCTGCAAAACGTCCGTCATCTCGTTGCCGCGTTCGCCGCAGCCGATGTAGATGACAAAGTCGGCGTCGCTCCATTTAGCGAGCTGATGCTGCACGACCGTCTTGCCCGAGCCGAACGGCCCCGGTATGCAGGCGGTGCCGCCCTTTGCGACCGGGAACATCGAGTCGACGTTTCTCTGACCCGTGATGAGCGGCTCGTTGGGAGGCAGCTTTTCCTTATACGGACGCGCCTTGCGCACCGGCCACTTCTGCATCATCGTTATCGGCACCTCGCCCTGTTCGGTGTCGAGCTTGCCTATCGTGTCGGTCACGGTGTAATAGCCGGACAAAAGCTCCGCTATCTTGCCCTCCGTGCCCGGAGGCGCCATTATCTTATGCTCGACGACTTCGTTTTCCTTGACGATGCCGTAGACGTCGCCGCCCTTTATCTTGTCGCCGCGCTTCGCGGTCGCCTCAAAGTACCACTTCTTTTCCCTGTCGAGCGCGGGCAGATCGATGCCGCGCGTGATGTTCGGACCGACGGCGTTCTTTATCGCCACGAGCGGGCGCTGGATGCCGTCGTATATGTTTTCCATGAGCCCGGGACCGAGCTCGACCGACAGCGGAGCTCCCGTCGATACGACGCGGTCGCCGCGTCCGATGCCCGCCGTCTCCTCGTAGACCTGTATGGACGCACGGTCGCCGTGCATCTCTATTATCTCGCCGATGAGGTTCTTGTCGCCGACGCGGACGACGTCGAACATGTTCGCCTCGCGCATTCCCTCGGCTATGACGAGAGGTCCCGATACCTTAACGATTCTTCCTTCTGTCACTTTATTCTCAGCCGTGTCCTTTCAAGTTAAATAATTGCCGGCAGCCAAACGGTCATTCCCGGAAAAGGATGTCGGCGCCGACGGCGACCTCGACGTGGCGCTTTATCTGCGCCATGCCGTAGCTGAGCGCGCCGTCCGCGCTCTTTTTATCGGGCAGCACCGTCACGGCGGGCGTCATGCTGCCGTTATATTTGCCGATGTCGCCGGGGATCGCCTCCGCGATCGCCTCGGTGACAAAGATTATAGCGTAGTCCTCGTTCGCTATTCTGTGCAGTATCTCCGCCGCGTCAGCGGGGTCCTCGACTTCGTACACCGTATATCCGAGGGCTATGAAGCCCGCGACCGTCGCGCGGTCGCCGATAACGCCTATCTTGTACACAGAGCCACCCCCTACACAGTGCGGATTCTGTCGGCGAGCTTGTCGTACGGCACGCCGGCGCGCTTGCCCGCGATGATGATGCGCGCGTTCTTCGCGTTGTACTCGCGCTCGACGAGAAAGCCGAATATGACCGCCGCGCCGAACACCGTTTTCTTCGCCTCCGCAGCAAACGAAAGATACGCGTCGTCGGCGTCTCTTTCGAGCGCCGACAGCGGTGTGTCTGCGGACGTGAGCGCGTTGTAGAACGTCTCGGGCACGCGTCCCTTCACGTATGCGGACAGCGTCTCTTCGCCTTCCTCCGCCGCCGTGATGATGCCGTCGACGTCGATATTGCCGCCGCCGCACAGCGCGCGGCGAAGCAGCTCCGACTGCGTCTGCGGCTTCATCCTTATGACGCGCACGGCGGTCACGACATTCGTCAGGTCGATCTTTACGCGGACAGCGTCCGAGAACAGCTTTATCCCCGTTTTGTCCGCGCCGTCCGCCGTCATCTCAAACGACGCGCCGTCGAGCGGCAGATCTATCGACTGCGGGTCGCCCGTCTTCGCATACGCGTCTGCGGCGTCTCGCGCCGCGTCCGCGAACGCGCCCGGCAGCTCCGCATACTCGCGCGTCTTTATCGCGCGCGTGACCGTGTCGGTCGGTATCGAGCCGCACGAGAAATAGAGCGGCGACGGGTCGAGCCCGCGTGCCTCGCATTTCAGCGCCGTCTTTATGTTGTTGCAGTCGTACTGGTAACGCAGGAAATCGAATACGTGTACGTCACCCACGATCTCGGCCGCCGTGCGGAACGAGTCGTTTACGTACTCGTCGCATATAGCCTCGGCAGTGTCGACTCTCGCATCGGGCGGCAGCGTCGCGCGCCCCTCGAAGAGCGCCGCCTCCGCTTCCTCCGCGTCGGCTGCCTCAAGCATACGCTTTACTACCGCTCGCGAAAGACCTCTGTCCTCCACCGACCTGATGTACGCGCTCGCGTAGAGGAAGTCCTCGTCCTTAAGCTTTTTTGCCGTTTTTATTTTTATCTTCCCGAGTCCGGCTTTTTTCTTTTTTTCAGATGCCATGCCCGCACCTCAGCTCTCGGGATACAAAGTCTTATATACGACGGGGTCGAGCGTCTCGCGCAGCGATTCGAGAAGCAGTGACAGCGAGCAGTTTTCTTCGACTGCGCCCGCCCTCACGATAACGCCGCCGTCGATGTCGGCGCTACCGTCCGCGAGCACGACGCGCTTCGCCGCGTCCGCGCCGACGGCGCGCTTATAGTTGTTCTTTATCGTCAGAACTATCGCTTCGCCGAACTCCTCGCGGTCGCGGGGATTGAATACGAGCTCGTACTTCACGGCTCCGATGTCCTCCCCGTACTGCGTCTTGCGCTCCTCCGCCTTCGTCGCGTGACTGCGTATCGCCGACACCGCCAAAACGATGAGCAGCGACGCGTACTCGTCGCGCGGCATGTCGAGAAGCTGTCTGTGCGCTTCTTCGTACGCCATGTCGACGCCGCGGCTCTTCTGCCCCGAGATGATGTTCCGTCTTGTCATCGCCGCCGACGACTTCGCGCGCGTTATGACTGCCTCCGCCTCGCGCTCCGTCCGCTCCGCGTACTCGGCCTCGACCTCCGCTATCTTTCCGTCGTACTCGGCTTTTATGCGCTCCGCCTCGCCTGACGCCGCCGCGAGCATTTCCTCGCACTCTTTTTCGGCGTCGGACTCGATGCGGGCGATTATTTTGTCAAGTCCCTTCATAGCCTGCGTCAGCTTTCGTACTTTCCCGTCAGCCTACGTTTGCGAAGAGGACTGCGAGCAGGGAGATGAGCAGCGCGAATATCGCGTACGTCTCAACGAGCGCCGCCGACGTCATTGCCTTCGCGACCTCGCCCGGACGCTTCGCTATGAGATTCACGCCCGCAACGGCGACTCTCGCCTGCTTGATGGCGGAGAAGTAACCGACGATCGCTATCGGCAGGCACGCGAACAGGAAGTATGCGCCCTGCGCTATCGACAGCGACGTAAGTCCGCCGAACAGACCTATCTTAAAGAGAACGAGGAACGCGGTGACAAGACCATAAATGCCCTGCGTGCCCGGAAGCGCCTGCAAAAGCAGCGTGCCGCCGAACTTGGACGGGTCGTCGGTCAGAAGTCCCATCGACGCCTCGCCGACCATGCCGACGCCCTTCGCGCTGCCCATGCATGCGAGAAGCGCCGCGAGCGCGGCTCCGAGAACGGCGAGAGCCGTGCCGGACATCGTCGCCGCCGCGTTCATAAGATAATCGAATAAAGTCATTCCTGTTGCATCCATTTCTTTTTTCTCCTTTGGATCATGCAATATTTGCTTTTTGTTTGTAGACGTAGAACTTCGGGTCGGGTTCGAGCGGCACGAACGCACGTCCGCCCGATTCGTAGAATTTGCCGAAGAATTCGATATACTGCAGTCGGCTCGTGTGAACGAACGTGCCGAGCAGGTTTATCGCGATGTTGAGCGTGTGACCGATAAGTATCGCTATGACGAATATGATAAGTCCGAAGAAGCTCGGTCCCGCGAGCGTGCCGAGCAGGTTGAACACGCTGCCTATGACGGCGGACGCCAGTCCGAGCGAGAGCACGCGCGAATACGAGAGCAGGTCGGACACGTACGATATCGTATCGTAAAGCGACATCAGCCCTTTACCTATCTTCATCACTATGCTCTTCTCTGCGCGTCCCTGCGTCGCGATGAGTATCGCGTAGCCGAGGGCGAGCACAACGATGCCGGGCACAGTCAGCGCGCCGACGCCGGCGCCCATTCCGACCGCCATCAGTATGCCGCCGAGGAACACGAGTATCCACGAGCCCGCGTCGAATATCGCGTCCCACACAGTCTTAGTCTTACAGAGTATGTAGAACTTGACCGAAAGCGCGCCGATAAGATGTACGGCTCCGAGCGCAATCGAGACGACGAGGAACGTCATCGGGTCGTTTATCGGGTTGAACCATACGGCGAGGTCCGGCTCCTCGGCGACGCCGAAGAATCCTGTCGCCATCTTGCCCGGCAAATCTCCGAAGTAGCCGCCGAGAAGTATGCCGCACACCATCGACGATATGCCGCATATCGCGAACATGCGCAAAAACTTGTTGAGCGTCCCGCGCGGTTTCATGAGTTTCAGTCCGAGTATGCATGCGAGCGACACTACGAGTCCGTAGCCGAAATCGGCGAACATGAACCCGAAAAGGATCATGTAGAATATGCTCATCACGAACGTCGGGTCGTAGGTGCCGTATTTCGGCAGTGCGTATAGCTCCACGACAGGCTCGAACGATTCCGCGAATTTGTTGTTTTTCAGCTTGACGGGCACGTCCTCAGTCTCGGGGTCCGGGTCGTCGAATTCATACGCGCATCCGAGCTCGTTGAGCATTTCCTCTACCTCGCCGACCGATGCGGCGGGGACCCAGCCCGCCACGTACACCGTCGACTCCGTCTCCGGCATACGCGACCGCGCCTCCGCGTACTGCATCCGCGTTCGTTCAGCATCGTGATACATCTCGATCTCGGGTATCGCCTCCGCGAGCGTATCGGCTTCGGCGGACAGACCGTCCTTCGTCACCGTCAGCTGCTCGATCTTGACCGTTATCTCGTCGAGCACGTCGGCAGCCGTTTTGTCGTACTGCGACGCGGGGGATTTGACGAATCCCGCCGACGTCAGCCACCGCAGAGCGGCGGCAGTGTCGTCCTTGTGCGTCAGCACCGACACGTAAACGACGCCGTTTACTTCATTTTTGTATATTATCGCGCCGCCCGTCTCGTCCGTGAACCGTTCGAGGTCGGACTCGCCCGCGCTGCCCGACGGCAGACTTCCTATCGTCACGTCTGTGTAGCGCGTGCCCGCGAACGAGAGCGTCAGATCGTAGTCTCGCCACGGCTCAATCGCGTCCGCGTCGGCGGTGAGCTTCGCGATGTCGGACTTCGTCTTTGCGATCTTTTCGCCGAGCCTGCATGCGTCGTCGGCAAAATCGCTCGCTTTCTGCTCGCGTTCCGGCTCGGGATCGCCTCTCTCAAGCTCCGGCTTCGGCGAAAACAGCTTCTTTTTGACCTTGCTGTGCGGCGACAGGACGTCTATGGCGGTCGTCGCCGCCGCGATGCGCCCCTCTATCCGCCGCCTTGCGGCGGTCACGTCGGCGCCCGACAGCGACAGCGACTCCACGTCCTCCGGCGACATTACGTCGACGTCGACGCACGACAGCCATACGAGCCGCCGGCACAGCTCGTCGCAGCTGTCCCGGCTCGATATAGCCGTCAGTCGTTTCATTTCAGTTATCGGCATTTTTTCTTATCTCTCCGATTATGACAGCGACGGCGTCGTCGAGATTTTTCCTCGACCCGCGCCACATCTCCGCGGCCTCCCCCTCGGCGTCTGCGCGGCTCTTTTCGAGCAGCGCGCCCGCCTGCTTCGAGATCAGCTCGAGCTTTTCGTTCATATCGGCGGCGCACGATACTCTCGCGGCCTCGAGCCGCGCTTTCCCGTCGTCCGTCGCCGACGATATCATCGCGCGCGCTTTAGCGGCGGCGCGGGACTTCGTCTCCTTCGCCTTATTTTCCGCCTCGAGCACGGCGTCAACAGCTTCCTTTGACAATCGGACACCTCCCTTGTACAGTGTCATCACGGCATAATGCAATAAAACCGCACATTACCGTTACCATACAGTATACCACACGTGCGCGTATAAATCAAGCGCGTATTTGTTAAATTTTATGCATTTGCCGACGTTTGCCTGACATTTGTATAAAATACCGCCGCGCAAATTATAAAATCCGCGCGGAGGACACCCGCGATGTCCTCCGCGCGATAAAGTCACGACAAAAACAGATACGCTGCCGCGCCGAGCGCTCCGAGCGCGAGCAGATAAAAGAGCGACGGACGCAGATACGAAAGCGCACCTGTCGCGCCCCTTTTCTTCGCGGACATGACCTCCGCCGTCGCCGCCGCAGCCATGAAGATGCCCGCTAACAGAAACGATATCGGGTACGTGCGCGCGCCGCCCCAAAAATAAGCGTAAAAGCACACGACCGCGACTGCGGCGGACGATATGAGCGAAACTAACCTGTATTTGTCCATCGTGCTCCCCTCTTTTTCCCGTTTTCGGCGACGCGCTTTGCGTCGATTATGTTTTTATTGCGTCCGCGGTACAGCATCGCCGTCACCGCAACGCCGAGAGCCAGCGACAGAAGCAGCACCGCCATTATTTCGAGCAGTTTGCCCTCGCGCTCGACGTCGCCGCCGCCCTCGTCTGTCGGCGCGAACAGCGCCGCGAGCTCGTCGTCTCCGATCGTGCGGCTGCAAAGCGACACGCGCGAAATATACATATCCCCCACGTCGTCGACGGGAAGTATCGCTATGCCGTATATGTCCGACAGCCCCGCAAACGGCGTCGCATCAATGTAGAACGAACCCGAAAATCCGCGCAGATAGAGCCGCGTGCGGTACGTGCCCGACGATGAATAGATCACCGCCTCGCACTCGCCGTCGTTTTCGGCGTAACATTCGACGCACAAAACCGGCGCATCTTTTATGTCGAGCCCGCCGAGATACGACGTCATTATGCCGACGCCGCCTGCGGCGCGAAGCGCCCTCTCACCGCCTCCGGCGCGCACCGTGGCACATTCGCCCGCCGCGCGCACCGGGAACCAGCCCGCCGAGTCGAACGTGTCGGTGAAATCGTATATGCTGTACCTGCCCGCGATGTCGGAACCCGACACGAGCCTGCCGACGGTGCGGACGAGAGGGTGCGACGATTCCGGCGCGTTTATGCTCCCGTACCGTTCGCCGAACGCGTACATGAGCGCGGTGTTATACCTGTCGGTGTCGAGATAACCGAGCGCGGACATGAACGCGTCTTTTTCGTCGTCGTGGATGGGCGCGCCGTCTATGTCGTACAAAAACGCGGCGACCGACACGCGCGTGCACGTCTCGTAATATTTTTCGATATAGTCGCTCATGAGCTGCTGACCCGTGAGCGCGTAGCCCTCGAGCGGCTCGCAGATGATGAACTGCCCCGATACGGCCGTCTCGCCCGACAGCGCGAGCTGCGACGATATCACATCCGACATAACTGCCGGCGTCGCCGACTCCGCGAGCAAATAATACGTCACAGTCCCGAGTGCGCGAAGCTCGCGCGACACACCGCTTATCATCATCTCGGCGTCAACGCCGTTCGGTCGCTCCCACCCCACGACAGTGTCCCCTATCGGCAAAATTACGCGAAAACCCGAAATGTTCGCTCTGCCGACGCCGTATGCGACGGCGAGAGACGCGGCGGCGTCGCGCGCGGCGTCCTCTCCCTCGTACAGATCGGAAACGCAGCTTTCCCCTATCGCAATACCGCGAATGAAACCGTAGTCGGCGGAACTGTAGCGCGACGTCAGATAGTCGACGGCGGCGTAAAGACGCAGAAACGATGTCTCGTCCGATACCGTGACCGCATGCGATGCTCCGTCTCTGTCGTCGACGAGGCGCAGATAGCACGACGCGCCGCACGTCGACGGAGCCTTTATCTTTTCGTCGAGCATGGCGAGATATTCGTTGTCAAAGTAGAACAGAGAGCCGCCAAGCGAATAGAGACGGCCCGTCGTCGCTGTGCCGAACAATTTGTCGAGCGAAACGTCGGTCAAAATAACGGACGCGTCCGTGCACATCTTCTGCGTATAGACTCCCATCGTGCTCTGCACCGGCGTCGGCAGCTTCGCGCCCGCCTCCTCCGAGAAGTCCGCCATGCGCGGCTGACCTATCATCAGTTTTTCATCGCCCGAGACGAGGCACACCACGTACCGCATCGCGCGGTACGCGGTCGGGAGCTTGTCCGCGCCGAGCGTCACGTTGAATCTCGTCGTGACGTCTATGACCTCGACGGGCTCGTAAGGCGCTGTTTCCTCGCCGTCCGCCCCGTCCGCGTCTTTGCCGAACACATATTCCTCGATGTCGCCGTAGACGGGCACGCAGTATACGGCGACTGAGCCGTTTATGTGACCAGCGACGACGTCGGACGGTATCTGTCCGCGTATGTTGATACTGCCGTCGGCGAGCATGCGGCACGTGTCGACGGAGCCGACGGACACGTCAGTGACAGCGTCGCTTTTGACGGCCTCTATCGACTCAACTGTTATGTCGCCGGGGTCTCTGCCGTCGAACATCATGTATATGTTGGATAAATTTGCGATGTCATCGACCGGGAAGTACAGCGCCGCCGCAAGTCCCGTCGACGGTATATTTATGCTGTCAGTTCTCGTCACCTCGCCGTCGGTGTAAAAGTACGTCAGCCGCAGCGACGACCCCGACGTGTCCGAGACTGTCACGCGTATGAAATCGGCGGTATATTCGCCGCTCCTGTCGGGGATGCAGACGCCGAGATTCAGCATCGCAGACATCCCGTTTCTGCGCACCGTTATGCCGTCCGGGCCCGATGTGGTGTACGTCGCGCCCTCCGCCGTTATCATTGTGCCGAGGAATCTTTCCTCGAACGACGTGTCGCGCACCGACGTCATCGTGACCGCGTCGACGCGGAAATTCGTCCTGACGTGCGCCCCCGTCGCCGCGCCGCCGCTCATATCGGATGTGACCGATATCGTCAGTCCCGTGATGCGCGAGCGCATGTTCCAGTGACCGAACTCGGCATTCACAAGCACCCACTCGCCCGCCCTGACCGGCGTCGAATACGACGACCTCATCGTGCCCGACGAGACGTCGACTGTGACGATGTAGCTTGTCGCCGCAGCTACGTCGGTGCCGCCGAGCTGCTCGGACGGCGTTATATTGATGTAAAACGACAGTGCGCTATACGCGTACATGTTGACGGGCGTTTCAAATTCGCGCGATATCGACACGGGCACGCCGATGTAGGCGTCGTAGTCGCGGACGGCGACGTAGCCGGTGTCGCCTGTGCCGGACGAGAACTGCGCCGTCTCGTCGTTATATCTCATCGCCGACACGGTGCCGCCCGCCTGTGACGACCATGCGGTCGAGTCCGACATGTCGTCAACGAGGGCGGATACGGGGACGGCGGTGCCGGGTGCCGCAGTCACGGCTGACGCCAAAAAGATGGCGCAGATGAGCAGCGCAGCCGCCGCTGCGAGCGCCTTTGCAGTGACACCGGATCTGTTCATTTTCGCCGCCGTCCTTTCGTTTTTGATAGTATGATATAAGCATATCACAAACCGCGCGTGTTGTCAAGCGATTCACAATTTTGTGTGACTTTATATTTGCGCGGTGCGAAGCCGCCGCCGAACAAATAACGGCAACGCCACACTTTCCGCGAAGCGGAAACGTGTCGCAGGTCGGCGCGTCAGCGACGAACTGCCGCCGTAGGCTTCGCAGCGTCAAATTCACGCACCGCGCTCGTGCGTTGACGGCGCGACTGGCGTCAAACGCAGACACGACGTTTTGACGACGATATCGCCCCGTCGCGAGGGAGCTGTTATGCCGATATGTTAACGCGGTCTGAGCCCTAAGTGAGTTTTGCCACCGACTGGATAACATCGACGAACACACGGGAGCCTCTTTGGGGTTCGACAAGGGGGACTTTCTTGCGAGAAAGTCCCCCTTGTCAAAAACCGGTTGAAAAGTGTGAAAGACGTCACCACGTCAGGTAAACAAAGGTAGCTGCCGGTGGGTGCGCACAGCACGATGAACCGCGGTGAACGGAGATACAGGCTAAGGCAACGGATGAGCAATTACGCGAAAAGTAAAAAATAATACATAAATTTGTGAAAAGCACTTGACAAATCACGAAAAATGTGGTATAATATAGGCGGTTAAAGAGATGAAGCGCGTGCGCAGGCGAGGGGGAGACAGGAGTTTGCAGCGAGGCTCCGTTGTGCGGGCGTCTGCGCTTGCAAACGCGCGGATCATGTGATAATATCGTATCAAACGAAAAGAGGTTCGCACATGAAAAAACTGCTGCTTACATACTTCGAGCCGTTCGGCGGCAGCGACGAAAACGCGTCGCAGGCTGCGGCGGCGCTTCTGCCCGACCGCATAGGCGATATCGAAATAATAAAGTTAGAGCTACCCGTCGTGTTCGGCAAATGCGCGGAGCGCGCGATCGACGCGGCAGCCGCAAACGGTGCAGACTGTGTGCTCTCTGTCGGGCAGGCGGCGGGGAGAGGGCAGGTCACGCCCGAGCTCGTCGCGATAAACTATATGGATGCATCTATCCCGGATAACGACGGAAATTCGCCGCGCGGCGTCCGCATCGACGAGAGCGGCGCGGACGCGTATTTCTCGACGTTTCCCGTGCGGGAAATGGCGGCGGCGATAAACGAAGTCGGCGTACATGCCGCCGTATCATACTCGGCGGGCGCATATGTCTGCAACGACGTGTTCTACCGCCTGTCGCACCGTTTCCGCGGCACGGACGTGCGCGTCGGATTCATACATGTGCCCGACACAAAAACGCTCGCGCCGACATACGCGGCACGGGCGCTTGAAGCTGCGATAAAAATTGCGTTCTGCTGACAAAAAATCAGCCCGAAACGATGATGTTGACACTGTTGCCGCATGCGGCGCGGACGTCCGCCTCCTGTGCTGCTGTACACTGCACCTGACCGAGACTCGGAATATTTCCGAGCGGCGAATAGTCGACGGCGTTCATGCCGGTGAGGTTGACGCTGTAAAGCTCGTCAAGATTTGCGAGCGGCGAGATGTCGAGAGCGACGTTCGCGACTATGTGCAGGTCGTTGAGGTGCGGGGCGTTCTCGATGCCGTCGAGCGTAGTCGAGCCGTCGACGTTGATGAACAGACGGCGAAGTCCGCTCCCCTCGCCGATGAAGGAAAAACCGCCGCCCGAGAGCGTGCTGTCAAAGGAGTAGATGTATAGGTCCTCGATCCACGTGATCTGTCGCAGAACGCTTTCAAATTCGGCGGGCAGACAGCCGAGAAAGAGATAGCGGAGAGACTTCGCCCCCGTCAGCGCCGATATGTCCTCGAGCGAGAAGCACTCCTGCGCGTTGAGAAGGCTGAGATAAGGCATATTTTTAAGCGCATCGAGGTCGGTTATATTCGTCGCGCCAACGTTGAGATTGTATATCCGCCCGCCGCAGAGCGGCGTGATGTCCGTTATCGGATTGTTGCTGACGGTGACCTCGAGAAGCGACACCCTCGCCATGTCCGCGAGCGGGGAAAGATCGGAAATGTTGTTGCCGTGAAGCGAAAGGTACTGGATGCGGCAGTTCCGCAGCGGGGAGAGGTCGGTGATATTCTGATTGCAGAGCGCGAGCGTCGTAAGATTCGGCATTTTGGCGATGTCCTCGACGGTGTCGACGGAGCCGCGCTCGCTGACGAAGGCGCCGCCGACAGAGATGTCGGAGCCGTAGATGGAGATCGACGGCCATTCGGACACGCGGACGTTCCCGACGAGCATGATGCTCGTCACGCGCGCGAGGTCGTCGTAGGTGACGTGGCCGGGTTCGATGCCCAAAGACGCGCACACCTCCGCCTCTATCGCGGGGGATCTGAACGCGTATATGTCTGTGCCTGCGGGAGCGGCGGGAACGGTGACGTCGGACGTTTCCGGCGCGGACGTTTCCGCAGACGTATCGGCAGACGTTTCCTCGGACGTGTCGGTTGACGGAGCCGAAGTCGCGGCAGCGTCAGACGAAGCGCTCTGCGACGCACTGTCGGACTCGGTGTCCGCGCCGCCGTGTCCGAACGATACGCGCGCGGCAAATATTGCGGCAATTATTATTGCGACGGTAGCTGCGGCAAAGGCCGCGATCACGGCGGCGCGCTTTGGCGCGGGCGCTGCGGCGCGTTCGAGCGCGCAAAGAAGCGCGCCCGCGTCCTTATATCTGTCGTCGGGGTCGAAGCGCGTGCATTTGTCCGTTATTTTCATGAGCATGCTGTCGGCGGTGCCCTTATCGAGGGCGGACTCGCCTGTCAAAAGCTCATGCATGAGCGCTCCCATCGTGTAGACGTCGGAGCGTGTATCGGTCTGACGGTACCCGTACTGCTCGGGCGGCGAATACTGCGGCGTGCCGAGCACCTGCGTGTCCTGCCCCGACCCCTCGTCGTAGCGGCGCGCTATTCCGAAGTCGATGAGATAAACGGAGCCGTCGGAGGAGCGGATGATGTTTTCGGCTTTGATGTCGCGGTGGATGACGGGCGGCGTCTGCGAATGGAGCCGCTTCACTATCCGGCAGAGCGGGATCATTATCGAAAGCGTCTCGTCCTTTGAGAGCGCGCCGCGTTTTTGGATGTAGTCAAGGAGCGACTGCCCCTCGATATATTCGCGGAGGATATAGCCGACGCCGTCCTCCGAGACAAAATCGAGACATTCGGGGATGCCACAGCCGCCGACTTCGCGCAGTATGGAGAGCTCGTAGGAGAGATCCTCCTGCTCGCTGTCGGAGCGCTTGAGAACGAGCTTTGCGCCGTCGCTTTTGCGTTTGACGAGCGCGGTCGTTCTGTGCGGCGAATTTTTCAGTATGGCGAGTACCTCGTACATGCCGCGCCAAGCGGACGGCAAAAGCGAGTCGAGGCCGTCCGAGCCGATGATGTCGTCCATACGTTAAAGAAGGGGTTCTTCGTCGAGCGAGCGGAGCATTTCGTCCGTTTCGTCGAGCGTCATATGCTTTTTGAGCGCGAATATAATGACCGCGTCGCGGCGGACCTTTGCGTAAAGCGCGCCGCGCTGTGCGGAACGGAGAAGACGCTGCGAGTCGTCGAGGTTAAGCTTGAGGGCGACCGCGATGCGGAGCACTACGTCGCGTCCCGGCGCACGTATGCCCTCGCATATCTGATATACGAAGCTGCGGCTCAGAATTATCATTTCGCTGAGCTGCGGCACGTTGACGTTATGCTTCTTCATGAACTCTGAGAGAAGCTCGGGAAACGACTTCGCGTCGAAGCATTCGTCGGGCAGGTCCTTGACGCCGAGCTGTTCGATGAGGAATAAAGTCTCTTTCGTATCGTAGTGTGCCATAACGGTCCCCTCTGCGGCGGAAATACGCCGCCTGTACTTGACAGACATATAAACATATAATAAATATGAAAATATGCAATATGAGTAATAAACAGTATACCACAAAGCTGCGGCAAAATAAACGGAAAAAACGTATAAAATGACGCCGTTTGCGCGTATTTTTTTAATTATAACAAAATTTGCACCCGAATTGGTATGCAGACTGCATAATCGGGGGGGGGGGGTAACGCATTTTTTTTCGCGCTTGACACCTCATTCGCCCGCGAGTATAATTAAAACCGTATAAATGCGAAAAAAACGGCAGTGAAGGGTAAATATATGGCAAACGCATCGCTCGACAAAAATGCCCCGGTCGCAGTAGCAGGCTGCGGCGACTACGGCACGGACGAGGTCAGGGAAGCGCTGTCGCGCGCGTTCGACGCGATAGGAGTGAAAGGGTCGCTTTCCGGCAAAAAGGTCGTGATAAAGCCCAACTTCGTCGCGAAGCGCACGCCCGACGAGGCGGCGACCGTACACCCCGCCGTGCTCGCCGCCGTCGCCGACGTTCTGCACGAGCGCGGCACGGGCGAAATAGTGCTCGCGGAAAGTCCCGGCGGCGTATACAGTCAGGCGCGCCTGCGCGCCATATACGCGTCGACGGGGGCGGAGGATGTCGCACAAGCGCACGGCATAACGCTCAACTATGACTGCGGGTACAGAGAGGTGTCGTCGCCGGACGGGAAGGTGTGCCGCCTTTACGACATCATCGACCCGATACTCGACGCAGATGTCATCGTCGACGTGTCGAAGCTCAAAACGCACGCGCTGACCGGCATGAGCGCGGCGGTCAAAAACATGTTCGGCGCGATACCCGGCATCGTCAAATTCGAGATGCATTCGAGATACCCGGACTATGGCGACTTCGCCGAAATGCTCGTCGATCTGTGCGAGCTTTTGTGCGGGCGCGCCGAGTTCATCTCCGTCACCGACGGCATCGTCGGTATGGAGGGCAACGGTCCGACCGCGGGCAAGCCGAAGCATCTCGGCGCGCTGCTCGTGTCGCGCAATCCGTTCGCGTCGGACGCGGTCGCGGCGGCGCTGATCGGCCGCGACGGCGAGATAGGGACTGTTGTGCGTTCGGCTGAGCGCGGTTATTGCAGCGCGAAAGCGGACGGGTGCCGCATAGTCGAGCTCGGTGCGAGCGTAGGAGAGATGTCAAAGTCGGGATTTGAGTTGCCCGACTCCGCCGACAAAAACATGATAGAGGTCATGCGCACCGCATTCGGCGGCAGGATATACAAGCTGTTCGCCCCGTACCCGGTCGTCGACGCGAAGCGTTGCGTCGGGTGCGGCGTGTGCGCGTCATCGTGCCCGCGCAAAACGATAAAGATGACGAAAACAAAGTCGGAAAAGCGCGTGCCGGAGATCGTGCGCGACGGCTGCATACGGTGCTTCTGCTGTCAGGAGCTGTGCCCGCACGGCGCCGTAAAAATAAAGAAAAATCCGATAACGAGGATATTAAGTTAGCATGGAACGTTCCGCATACGCGAAAATAAACCTTTATCTCGATGTGACGGGGAAGCGTCCCGACGGCTACCACGACATCGCGTCCGTTATGCAGTCGGTGTCGCTGCACGACACGGTGACGCTCGACGCGGGGAGGTCGCCGACGCCGTCGGTACACATGACGTGCAGTCTGCGGTTTCTGCCTACGGACTCGCGCAATCTCGCCGTCAGGGCGGCTGAGACGTTCATGTCAAAGACGGGGATATCGGCGGACGTGAAGATACACATCGTCAAGCGCATTCCCATCGCGGCGGGGATGGCGGGCGGCAGCACGGACTGCGCGGCGGTGCTCCGCATGATGAACGACACGTTCGGCAGTCCGCTGTCAGTTGACGAGCTGTGCGCGCTGGGGAAAAGTCTCGGCGCGGACGTGCCGTTCTGCATACGCGGCGGCTGCGCGGTGACGCGCGGCATCGGCGACGTCATCGAGCCGTGCGAGCCCATGATGCGCGCGCCGATACTGATAGTCAAAATGAAGGAGCGCATCTCGACCGCCGAAGCTTATGCGAAAATCGACACGCTCAAAAAGTCGGACGCGCCGCCGCTGTCCGCGCTCACGAACGCTATTGCGGCGGGGAGGCTGGAAGGTGTTGCGAAAGCGTTCTATAACATATTCGAGTCGGCGCTGCCGGACGGGTCGCACGTACCGGATGTAAAACGTGCGCTCGCGGACACGGGCGCCGTCGGCGTCCTTATGAGCGGGAGCGGCCCGACTGTGTTCGCCGCGTATCACAAACGCGGCGACGCGAAAGCGGCGATGGCGGCGATGGAGAAGCTCGGGTATTCGTCTGTGATAGCGTATCCGACGCAGCCGGAGGCAGGATGTTATGCAATCGCATAACATCTGAGCGAGGTGTTATACAAACGCATAATATCGCGCCGACGTCGAAAATGATTGCAAAATCCGCGCCGATGTGGTAATATGAATAATAATGTTCTAATGCTCTGCATTTTACTGCGAGGAAGACGAAAACGATGAAAAAGCCATATATCAAAGCTGTACTGCATATCATAACGCTCACCCTCGGAGCGGCGCTCGTCGCCGCCGGCGTGACGTTCACGGCGCTGTCAGTCGCGCCGCGTGCGGAATGGGTCGACATAATCGGCCGCTACGGCGACGTCGCGTACAGTCTCGACAGCAGCTATGAGACTAATATCGATCTTAACGGTCGCGCCGTCACGCTGTCGGGTCCGC
>CANQMJ010000008.1 GCA_947624945.1 uncultured Clostridia bacterium
TGCGTTCGGCGACAGGCATGGCGTCGAGGTCGTGGTGCAGAAGCAGCACATGTCGGAGCGCGAGCGGCAGTCGTTCATAGACGAGTTCACGGAGTCGCCAAAGGTGACGAAGGTGGGCTTCTGCGTGCTCGGAGGCGTGTTCTCGGAGGGCGTCGACCTGCCCGGCGACAGGCTGTCGGGCGTCATCGTCGTCGGCGTCGGCATGCCGCAGCTTTCGACGGAGCTGAATCTTTTGCGCGACTATTATGAGCGCATATGCGAGCGCGGTTTCGAGTTCGCGTACGTGTTTCCCGGCATGAACAAGGTCTTGCAGGCGGCGGGGCGCGTTATAAGAAGCGAGAGCGACCGCGGCGTCGTGCTGCTCGTGGACGACAGATTCGGCACGGCGCAGTATAGGGCATTGTTCCCGTCGCACTGGCAGAATTTGAGATATGTCGGCGACAGTCGCGCCGTCGCTCGCGTGCTCGATGACTTTTGGCGTGAAAAACAGTGCGCGGACGAAAAAGTTTCCCAAGAAAAATCAAAAACTTTGTAAACTATTATGAATATTGGATATTGCAAACTCTGCAATACTATACTATAATATACGCGATGCCCATGTGAAAATGAAATTGCGGCGAGCGAAAAATGCAAAATCGCAAAAGGACAGTCTATGGAAAGAAAAGATCTTACAACGATAAAACAGATATTCTCCGACCCCGAAAAGTACGCGGGTCAGAAACTGCACGTCGCGGGATGGGCGCGCAAGCTGCGCGCGTCGAACGCGTTCGGATTTATCGAGCTCAACGACGGAACGTATTTCACTAATTTACAGGTGGTGTTCGAGTCGTCGGTGCTCGGCAACTATGACGAGATTGCGCATCAGAACATAGGCTGCGCGCTGCATGTGCGCGGCGAGCTCGTGATGACGCCCGACGCGAAGCAGCCGTTTGAAATACATGCGGAATCGGTGACGGTCGAGGGAACGTCGACGCCGGATTATCCGCTTCAGAACAAGCGTCATACAATGGAATATCTGCGTTCGGTCGCTCATCTGCGTCCGCGCACGAACACGTTCAACGCCGTGTTCCGCGTCAGAAGCGAGGCAGCGTATGCGATCCACACGTTCTTCAATGAGCGCGGATTCGTGTACGTGCACACGCCTATCGTGACGTGCTCCGACTGCGAGGGCGCCGGCGAGATGTTCCGCATCACGACGCTCGACATGGAAAATCTGCCGCGCGGCGAGGATGGCAAGATAGATTATACGAAGGATTTCTTCGGCAAGCCGGCGAATCTGACCGTTTCGGGTCAGCTCAACGTCGAGACGTTCGCTATGGCGTACTCGAACGTGTACACGTTCGGTCCGACGTTCCGCGCCGAAAATTCGAATACGACGCGTCACGCCGCCGAGTTCTGGATGATAGAGCCCGAGATAGCGTTCGCCGACCTCGAGGACGATATGGAGCTCGCGGAGGCGATGATAAAGCACATAATCCGCCACGTCCTCAAAACGTGCCCCGCCGAGATGGAGTTCTTCGATAAATTCGTTGCTCCCGGCAAGCTCGAGCAGCTGCGCGCGCTCGTTGAGAGCGATTTCGGTCGCGTCACGTATACGGAGGCGGTCGAGCTGCTTTCGAAGTCGGGCGCGGAATTCAAGTATCCCGTGTTCTGGGGCATGGATATGCAGACGGAGCATGAGCGGTACCTGACCGAGCATATATTCGGGAAGCCCGTGTTCGTCACCGATTATCCGAAGGAAATAAAGGCGTTCTACATGCGTCTGAACGACGACGGCAAGACCGTCGCGGCGTGCGACATGCTCGTGCCCGGCGTCGGAGAGATGATAGGAGGCAGTCAGCGCGAGGAGCGTGCCGACTATCTTGCGGCGGCGATCGAGAGATGCGGTCTGCGTCCCGAGGATTACGACTGGTACATGCAGCTGCGCCGTTACGGCAGCGTCAAGCATGCGGGCTACGGTCTCGGCTTTGACAGACTGCTCATGTACATGACGGGAATGAGCAACATACGCGATACGGAGCCGTTCCCGAGAACGGTCGGCAACGCGGAGTTTTAAGTTTTGAAGTTTTGAAAAGAGGCGAACGTTTTGAACGTAAACGTAAATACAACGATTGACATAGACGCGCTTTGGCGCGAATATGAGGATATAAAAAGCCGCGGCTATGCGCTCGATTTGACGCGCGGCAAGCCGGGAAAGAGCCAGCTCGACATCTCGATGGGTATGCTCGACGTAGTCAAGAGCAGCGCGGACTGCATTTCCGAGGTCGGCGACTGCCGCAATTACGGCGTGCTCGACGGAATACCGGAGGCAAAGCGTCTGTTCTCCGAGCTGCTGGACATCCCGGCGGAGAACATTCTCGTCGCGGGCAATTCGAGTCTTAACATCATGTACGACAGCATAATCCGCGCGATGCAGTTCGGCGTATACGGCAGCGTGCGTCCGTGGGGACGCGAAAAGCATGTGAAGTTCTTGTGCCCCGTGCCGGGATATGACCGCCATTTCGCGATATGCGAGTCGCTGGGGATCGAGATGATACCCGTTCCTATGACGGACGACGGCCCCGATATGGACATAGTGGAGGAGCTCGTCGGTTCCGATGCGGAGATAAAGGGCATTTGGTGCGTGCCGAAGTATTCGAATCCGAGCGGCATCACGTACAGCGACGAGGTCGTGCGCCGTTTCGCGGCGCTCGAACCGAAGGCGCCCGATTTCAGAATATACTGGGATAACGCGTACGCGGTGCATGATCTTTATCCGGACGACAAAACGGAGCTTCTCAACATCTTCACCGAGGCGAAAAAGCTCGGCAGACGGAACGAGAACATGATAATGTACTACGCGTCGACGTCGAAGATAACGTTCCCGGGCTCGGGAGTCGCTATTATGGCGGCGAGCGAGGACAATCTGCGCCGTACGAAGGAGCTCATGTCGGTGCAGACGATAGGGTATGACAAGATAAATCAGATACGCCACGTCAAGTATTTCGGAAACGCGGACGGCATACTCCGCCACATGGAGGAGCATGCGGCGCTTCTGCGTCCCAAGTTTGAGATCGTGTGCGACACGCTCGAGCGCGAACTCGGCGGTCTCGGCATCGCGAGCTGGAGACGCCCGAAGGGCGGCTACTTCGTGAGCCTCGACGTTCTGCCCGGTCACGCGAAGAAGGTGTACGAGCTGTGCCGTTACGTCGGCGTCAAGCTGACGGAGGCGGGCGCTACATACCCGTACCACCACGACCCCGAGGACAAGAATCTGCGCATCGCGCCGTCGTTCCCCGAAAACGACGACTTGCAGACGGCGATGGACGTGCTCTGTCTGTGCGTCAAGCTGGCGTGCCTCGAGTGAGCGGACATCAATAAACGATAAAACGCCCCGGTGTCGACCGCTTTTGCGGTCGGTGTCGGGACGTTTTGTATTTGGCGTGAGTTAATATATCTCGACCGTGCCGCCGAGCGCCATCGAGTACACGTACGTGTGCGCGGGCGGCTCGCCGAATATGCGTGTGAGCGCGGCACGGTAGTAGCCGAGCTGGCGCGAGTGGCGTTCGCGCAATACGCGCGCAGCCGCGTCGGGGTGCGAAAGCTCATACGGCGACAGACGGTCGGTCTTGTAGTCGAGGAGCACGATGCCGCCCCTCTCGCGGAAAAAGCAGTCTATGACGCCCTGCACGAGCAGTTCTTCATCTTTGTAAAGCTCGCGGTCGTCGTCGATTTCGGTGAAGTCGGAGGCGGGAAGTCGGACGTTGAAGCGGCGCTCGCGCCACACCTCGTCCGACGATGAAATGCGTGCGTATATGTCGGAGCGGAAGAAGGCTTCGATCTCGTCCCACCGTATGCGGTCGAAGTCGGCAAGCGCGATGTAGCCGAGCGAGAGCAGCCGTTCACCCTCCGCTTTTGCGTCGCGGGCGGCGGCGTCAAAGTCGCAGAACTGCATATAGATGTGGGTCGCGGTGCCCGCGAGCGCGGACTCGTTCGGTCCCTCCGACGCGGACGGTTTCACGGAAACGAGAGACACCGCGTCCTCGTCGGAGGTGTCGAGAATATCGGGGCGCAGACGCGACACCGACAGCTTTGCGGGCAGCGAGCCTATGCGCTCGTACGGGTAGCGGTAGTCGAGGCGCTCGCGTATCAATTTGCGGTACTTGTTGACCTCGTCCTCGTCGGGGGTGTCGGCGTGAGACTGCGATTGTGCGCCGTCGATGTCGTTATCGGCTTCGGCTGCGTTGACAACATCTTCTGCATCTTCTACATCTGATACATCTGCGTCGGCGCGTATCTCCACGTCGGCGGAGTCGTTTCCCGACGCGTACAGCGACGTGAGTATCCAGCCGAGCGCGGTCTTTTCCCTGCGCACCGTGTGGGCGGAGAAAAACTCCGCCTCCCGCTTTGCATCGGCGGCGGTCTTTTCGGGGTCGGCGACGGCGGCGGTGATGAACAGCCGCTCCTTCGCGCGCGTGAGCGCGACGTACAGGATGCGCATTTCCTCCGCCGTTCCCTCGTCGGCGACGGCGGCGGCGACGCCGCGTCTCGGAAGCGTGTCGATCATGACCGTCGAGGACGCGTTCGCGCGCAGCTTCATCGCCGCGCCCGCAGTCCGCGACCACAAAACGGACGCTCTCACATCGCTTTCGTTTCGCGCGCTTCCGCAGCCCGCGACTATAACTACGGGAAATTCGAGCCCTTTCGACTGATGTATCGTCATTATGCGCACCGTGCCGCCCTGCCCCGACGCGCGGACGGGACTGTTGACGCCGCCCTCGACGATGCTGTCGACGTAGGCGACGAAGCGGTGCAGTCCGCGGTAGCCGCCCGATTCAAAACCGCGCGCATAGTCGTAGAGCGCGGACAGGTTGTCGGCGCGAAGCTGCGGCGAGCCGGATGCGGCGTTGACGTTTGTCCAAAGAAGCGACTCGACGCCCGTTTCGTCGTAGATGAGGCGTATGACCTCGTCGGCGGTCATGGTGCGCGTGACCTCGCGCCAGCAGTTGATGGTCTTGTATGCGTCGCGGCATTTGGCGCGCACCGCGTCAGTCATAAGCTCGCTTTCACCGCCGTCGTCGGTTTCGTTTGCGGCGGCTTTTATTTTATACCACAGCGGCTCGCCGTGCTCTCCGCACGACGAAAGACGCGAAAGATCGTCGAGGGAGAATCCGAACACGGGCGAACGCAGCGCGCCCGCCGTGTAAACGTCGTAGAGTGGGCTGTCGCATACGTGGAGAAGGCAGAGCACGAGCAGCACCTCGGGGCACTCGAAGAAGTTCGCCTGCGTGTCGTTTTGTACAGGTATGCCGCGCGTGCGCAGCGCGTCCGCGATGTCGCCGCCGCGGCTCTTTGCGGAGCGAAGAAGTATCGCTATATCGTCGGGACAATATCCGTCCGCGATGGCGGTTGCCGCAATATCTGCGACGGCGGCGGCCTCGCCGTCGCGCCCTGTCACGATAACGCGCGGACGCGACGTTATGGCGGCGTCGGTTTTCGCGTGGCGCAGCTCGTCGCGCGCCTCATACGTCACGTTTCCGTGCGGCAGAAGCTGCCCGCAGACGTCGTTGACGAAGTCGACGACAGGCGCGTCGCAACGGAAATTTTCCTGCATGAATACGGTATCGAGCGTGCGGCGATGATGGTCGAATATCGTCGGGTCGGCGCCGCGAAATCCGTATATGGACTGTTTTACGTCGCCGACCATGAAGCGGCTGCCGTGCTCGCCGCGCGACAGGAGCGAGAATATCGCGTCCTGCACGGTGTTCACGTCCTGATACTCGTCTATGTATATCTCGTCGTAGTCGGCGGCGATCTCATCGCGCACGTCGGGGCGCAGGAGCAGATCGTACGCCATGTGCTCGAGATCGTCGTAGTCGACAAGTCCGCGCCGGCGCTTTTCCTCGCGGTAGCGGCGGTCAAAGTCCGAGAGCACGCGCACGATGCCGCGGCACACGGACGCTGTCGCGAATAGCGACGAGGCGAGCGTGTCTGCGTCGGCGGAGAAGTATTCGCGACGGATGGCGGCGAGATATTTCTGCGCTTCCGTGCGTTTTGAGCAGTAAAACTCTATCTCGGGCGGCTTTTCGCCCTTTACGACGCCGAGCCTCGGCGACGAGTACGCGTCTATCGCTGCGGCAGCGTCGCCGTAGACGCCTCCGTCGAGCGCCGCCTCGACGCGGCGCAGCGAGTCGAGCGACGCGGTAAACGACGGCAGATACTTTTCCGCGTATTTGTCGTATGCGGCGATGTCGGCGCACGCGCGCTCCATTATCGCAGCATAATAGTGTACGCCGTCTTTGGCGGCGCGTTTTATGTATTTGCCCGCGTCGGAGTCGAGGAAGGTATCGGCGTCCGCATGTTCGAGCGCGTCGGCGCTGTCCTCTATCGCGTAAAACCGCCGCGTCAGACACGACGTTTTTTCGTACAGTGAAAGCAACGCATTCGTCATCGCCGCGTCGTCGCGGCTGCCCGCGATGTGATCGGCGAGCGCGACTATATCTGCGGCGGGGTCTGTACCGTCGCCGCTGTCGGACTCGTAGAATGTGTCGACGGTATCGTTCATGCATTCCTCGCGCAGCAGCTTCGCCTCGGCGTCGTCGGGTACGCGCAGCTTCGCGGGCAGTCCGCAGAGTTCGCTGTGACGGCGCAAAAGCGAGTAACAAAAGCTGTGTATCGTTCCTATCTCGGCCTCTCCGAGCCGCGCGCTTTGACGAAGGAGCCGCCTGTCTCCCGTCGTCTCGGCGCGCGAAAGCAGCGCGTCCGCGAGCTTTTTTTTCATGTCCGCCGCAGACGCACGTGAAAATGTTACGATAAGCAGCCGTCCGATGTCGACGCCCGCTTCGATGCGGCGCACGATGCGCTCCGTCAGCGCCGTCGTTTTGCCGGAGCCCGCCGCCGCCGAAACGAGCAGATCGTGACCCGTCGTTGTGATCGCGTCAAGTTGTGATTTTGTAAAGTTCGGCATTTCGGTTTGCAGGAAAAGCGGAAATGATTCCGTTTCCCTGCACCCCCTTTTTGTGAAAACTTTGATCGACCGCTTTATAAAAAGCGTTTGAAGTCTCTATACTCTCCTGCACACCGCCTTCGAGCGGCAGTATTCGCACGCGTCGCCCGGTACGGCGGACGCGTCCCCCGACCGCGCCTCCGCGCATATGCGGCGCACGGTGTCCTCAAGGTCGCGGTAGATGGCGTCGAAGCCGTCGCCGTCGGCGAGCGATGATATGCTGTCCGCGTACGGCGTGCCGTCCGACTTGAACCGCACTGGTATGTACTCGCCCGAAAGCGAGCTGTCCATCGCGCGCAGCACGTGCTCGTCGGCGAGCAGTATACCGCGCCGCGGCAGACGGCGCGAGCGCTCGTATGCGTCGTCCTCGTCGATGCCGACGCCTACGCCGCCTCCCGCGTCCGTGTCCGACGGGCGAACGCCGACGTAGAGAAATCCGGCGGGAACGAGGATGTCGCCTTTTTTGCCGCCGAGCGACTCGACACGGCTTTCGCCGTCGGCGCAAATAGTGTAGAGATAGAGCGGAAGCTGGAGGTTATGCCCCTCCTTTATGTCATTGGGGGAGAATGTCTTCTGCCCCGTCTTATAGTCGACGACGCGAATATAGAGATGCCCGTCCGCGTCGCGGTACGTGTCGACGCGGTCCGCGACGCCGCGCAGGTACGCGTACCCGCCGCCGTCGAGCCCTATTTTAAGCGGCGGCATCGAGCCCTCGCCCATGCCGAACGGAGCCTCGAACAGCACGGGACGGAACTTGCTCTGTGCAAATTCATCGCGGAACGTGCGCAGAAACACGAGCACGGAACGGCGCAGCCGCCGCCACAGCCCGCGCATGCGGGCGTTTTGACTGCCGCGCGGAAATAAAAGCGTCATGTAATCGGCAATTATACCGTCGGCAGAACGCTCGAGCTCGCCGTCGGTCACGTCCTCGCGCGTTATCATGCCCGAGGAGAATATCTTTTCAAGCACCGCATGTATCAATGTGCCGATGTTGGCGTAGTCTATGCGGGCGCGCGCCTGCTTTTGCAGTCCGAGCACGTAGGCGCAGTAAAAACCGAATCGGCATGTGACAAAGCTCTCGAGTCTCGACTGTGAAAACGAGATGCTGCCGCCGAATATCGACTTCGCCGTCTCATCCGAGACGGCCTCATACGACGCGGATATCGGCGTCGACATGCCGTCTATGACGCGGCGCGCGGCGGGTATACCGTACAGTTCCGCGACTGCGGCGTCGCGCTCGGCGCCGTTTTTGATCCTCGTAAAGCCCGAAACGGCGCCGGAGGTTGAATATATGAGGTCGGCGCTCGTCACGCCGTTGAATTTTACGTGCTCCACGTTCGGGAATATGGCGCGCACGCGTTCGATGACGGTCGGGAGCGAGCCGTTTTCCTGCGTGCGGTACGTGAAGACGACGTTTTCGCCGAACGAGACGCACCGCGTGAGGTTGTAGAGCTCCATCGCGGACCTGTACTCGGCGCTTTCGCCGACGGTGACGCCGACGCCTTCGAGTGACATACGCTCCGATTCGGTGAAGAATCCGCCCGCACCGAACGCGGGAAGCTCGCCGTCCGCGCATCCCAAAATGATAACAAGGCGGCAGCCGCGTCCGCGCATGCCTATCGTGTCCGATATCTGCACCTCGTCGGTGCGCGACGGGATCGTGCCGACAGACAGCGTGTCGAGTACGAGACGCAGGCACGTGAAGTAGTCGGCGGCTTTTATCGGACCCGTTATGTTGCCGACGGCGTCGAGCGCGTCGGCGATGATGTCGGGCAGACGCTCGGCAGTGTCGTCTTTGGCGTTTGATGCGGCGCGTTCGAGAAACGCGCGCACGGCGTCGGTTTTGACTTTCGCGTCCGTGTCGTCGCCGAACGCGTCCGCGAGCTCCTCGAGCGGCTCCGCGACAGCTGTGCGCGATATATTGACGCGTCCGAGCATCTGTTTTCCGCGCTCGGTCCAGTCGACGGTGTAGCCGTCGGGGTTCATCGCCCACGCACCGCCGTCGGGGTCGCGGAAACGCCGCCCGCCTATGTTCCACGTCGTCATGTATAATACGATCTCGTCCTCGTCGTCGGGATCGAGCCCCGTAAGTCCCGTTTTTATGTATGCGACAATATCGTCGGCGCGCCAGCCGTATATTACGGTGCGCAGCGCGGCAAGTAGAGCGGAAGCGAGCTGCATTTTCTCGACCGGCGCGCGGTACGACATGTGATACGATATCGAGTATGCGTCGAATACTCCGTCTATGATGCCGCGGTAGTTTTCGACCGACCCCGTGCATACGGCGATATCGCGAAAGCGCAGTCCGGCACGGACGGCGGCGGATATCTTTATCGCCGCAGCCTCGGCTTCTCCGCGCCTCGACACGGCTTCTATTATCTCGACGCCGTCGGGGACGTCGTAGGTCAAATTCGTCATCCCGCGCCACAAAGCGTCAGTCAGAAGCGATACACAGCCGTCTTTTCGCTCGCCCGTATATTCGATCTCGAACGGCACACGGCAGCGTGCGGCGAGCGCGCGCAGACGCGAGCGCGTCTCGGCGATGCCGTCGAAGTCGTGGCGTTCGCCGACGTCGCGTCCGTCGCCGGGGATTGGGAATATGAGCGTCAGCGACTGCGCGCTTGTCATCTCCGCTATCATCGCGCTCTGCTGTGCGGTGAAACCCGAAAACGCGAACACAAACACGCGCGAATGCTCAAAGAAATCGGTGCCGCGCACGCGCTCGACCGCGTGCGTCAGCGCCTCGAGCCTGTCGTCATACGTATCGTGGAGCAGCTCGTCGTATGCTTCGTATATGTTTGCGATGTCGACGTATTTTTTGACTCTTGACTCAGGCGCTCCCTCGCCCGACAGCTTTATCGCCGCGCGCATCATGTCCTCCGGCGTGACCATGCTCGATTTGAGCTCTTCGACGGCGGAGAGAAGCGACGGGACAGTGTCGGGCGTGACGGAGTTTTTGTAGTGAAGCAGATGCCCGGACACGGACGAAAATGCACGCCACATCGTCACCGTTTCCGCGGCTTTGTCGGCGAAACGGTAAAATACGCCGCCTTTTGCGCGGAATATGTAGTCGGCGAGGCGGCGGAAGCTGACGACGTCGTAGTCGAACTGCGCCGACGGCGGCGTCGCGCGCGAGAGCGCGTCCTCGACAGTGACCGCCATCTGATCGGGGATAACGACAAAAACGCGGCCGCCGCGCGCGCATTGCGCGACCGCGACCGCGTCTGCTACGGCGCGTGACAGATAGTCAAGACCCGCCGTCTGTCCGTTTGCGTAAACGAGCTTCATATCGGAGTCGAGAGTATCGCCGCTGCCTCTGACCGGCAGGCGATATTGGACGCGAACGCGGATGTGGGGCGTCTGTCGTCGACGGGGGAGCCGTCAAGCGCCGTCATCATGCCGCCCGCCTCGGTCAGTATGAGCAGCGCGGCGGCAAAATCCCACGGGCATATGTGCAGCTCAAAGTAGACGTCGTAGCGTCCTGCGGCGACATAGCATATATCGAGCGCCGCCGACCCCTCGCGTCTCACCTCGCGGCACGAAAGAAACATCCGCTTCGCAAGCTCGAACGTGACGTCGGCGCGCGAGCGCTCGTAGGGAGACGTGCCGAACGCGCAGAGAGCGCGGTCGAGGGTGCGGTCGGAAACGTGTATAGGCGCGGTAACGCCGTTCTTGCAGAGATACGCGCCGCCGCCTTTTGACGCGTAAAACATCTCGTCGAGATAGGGGTTATAAACGCAGCCGAACACGGGCGAGCCGCACGCAGACACCGCGACCGAGACTGCGCTGTGAGACAGTCCGTGTATGAAATTCGTCGTGCCGTCGATGGGGTCGACGATGAATGTTATCGAGTCGTCATTTGCATTCGCGCGCTCCGCGTATGCGTCACCGTCGTTTTCGGCGTCCTCCTCGGCGAGAAATCCCGCCTCGGGCATTATCTCATGCAAACGCGAGCAGAGGACGCGCTGTGTCTCCACGTCCCAAACCGTCGCGAAATTCGCGTCGCCCGGCTTGACCTTCATGTGCGATTCAATGTCGTGCGCGGTCAAAAGTCCGCGTCCGGCACGTCTCACAGCGTCAAGTATGTCGTTTTTCTGCTTTTCCGTTATTTTTTCCGTCATCAGTCGTCCTCTTTTGCTTTTTCTTGCTCTTGTATGCCTTTTTCGCGCAGACGCAGATTGCGGCGAACGGTCGCCTCGCCTCTCCACGAAAACGCGCGTCGCTCGAACTCGCCGTCGCGGGAGAGCTCGTCGAGAGTGTGCATGTCGAGAGTTTTTATGAGTTTTTCCTTGAAGTATGAAAGCGGCGTTTCGAGCGTGCCCGCTGCCTTTGCCGCGACCGTATACGGGCACACGAGCTGGCATATGTCGCAGCCCCACACGTATTCGGCGTCCGCGACCGCTGACTCGTCAGCTTCCGTGAGCCGTTTTTTCTGCGTCACCGCAGACAAACATTTTTCGGTGTCGATGCGGCCTTTATCCATTATCGCGTGCGCGGGGCATGCGTCGCGGCACCGCCCGCAGTCGGGGCAGTATCGCGGCTCAAAGCTGTCGGGCAGCTTGACGCCGCATACGAGGTCTTCCCATTTTGCGGCGGGGATGCTCGAATATATCCCCGCGATGAACACGAACGATGAATACGCGCGCGAGAGCAAAAGTCCGTTTTTGCCGTATACGCCGAGCCCCGCCTTTGCGGCGGCGTCGACCTCGTATACGGGCGCGTGGTCTGCGTAGCCGCAGAATACGCCGCCCGGGCAAAGGAGCGAGAGGCGAGCGCACACGTCGGAGAACAGCTCGCGGCAGAACCCGTGGTAATCCTCGGCGGCGGCGTACATGGAGACGTTGCCGCCCTCGCCGCCGCGTGTGTAGTACGGGAGCAGAAACAATAGAACGCTGCCGTCGGTCCCTATCCCCGCGCGATTGAGAAGATACGGCTTAGATATGATGCAGACGTCGAGCGGCAGCGCGCCGCAGACGTCGATGCCGTAGAGTTCGTGAAGGTCGAGCTTCATTTACAGTATCGCGATGCCCTCGCCGGCGATGTCGGCGGTCACGTCTCCGTCGGGAGTTTTGACCGTGACCGTGCCGGACTTTGTCGAATTGTTGATGACGACGAGAGTTTTCGTGTTCGGATAGTATGCGCACTCGAAATTCTCGCCGCTCGTCATATACGCGTCCGCGAGCGATTCCTTGCATGCCGCCCACAGTATCGCGCGGTAGAGGACGCGCGCGTTGCGAGCGTTATATGTGAAGC
Source organism: uncultured Clostridia bacterium (assembly GCA_947624945.1). Lineage (GTDB taxonomy): Bacteria > Bacillota > Clostridia > Oscillospirales > CAG-272 > DTU064. The sequence goes on from CANQMJ010000008.1 coordinate 12,239, forward strand.
CCGACATATATACGCCGCGTCCCGCGCCGAACTGCTTGCACGCGAGCGTCACGCCCGTATCGTCGTCGGCGAGCACGTCCGTTGCGGCGCCGAGCGAGTACGCGCCTGCGGCGTTGTTGTGGAAATGAGTAGGTGCACCGTCGGCGGTGATGAAGTGCGGCTTTTTCTCGTACTTGTACTTTTCAAAGCATATGGTCTCGCCGACCTCTCTGTCGACGCCGATTATATCCGCTATGCGGAAATGACGGTAGCCGCCGCGTCTCGCCGCAGGCTCGCCGACGCCGATGACGCCGCCGCCTCGTGCTGCGAACTCCGTTATCGCCGACAGCAGTCTCGGATCGTCCCATACCTCGCCGCCGGACCACGCGTCGCCCTCGCGGCCCGCGTTGATGATTACATCTACGTCGGCGGGAACGCCGTGCTCGGCGACGTCGTGCGCCGATATCGCGCGCACCTCGAACGGCTGACCCGCCATAGCTTCATATATGTGATTGAGCGGCAGCTCGGGATGCTCGTGCATATGACCCGCGCAGTTCCACGTGCGCAGACTTCCCCACGATTGCAGCACAGCGACGCGAATCCCCGTGCTCCACGGTCCGCCCGCGTCATGCAGGTCGCGCAGCGTGCGGAATTCGTCCGCTATCTTGGCGATCTCGTCCCGGAACGCCGGGAAAGGCTCCGTCAACGACAGATACCCGCCGAGTCCGATGCGGTCTATCTTCACGCGCAACAGTGCGCGGCGCACGCACGCCCAGAAACGGCGCGCGTCCGCCTCGGGATGACCGCCCGGCGCGAACGTCGGCTCGCCGGACAGTCCCGTCGGGAACAGATACGGGTGCAGACGCAGCTCATGTGTTTTCACGTCCGCGCCGGCGCAGAGACGCGCCTCGAATGCGTTGAACACGCATTTGATAAGTCCGTCGAAGCCGAACTCGCGGAAATGCTCGCCCCACGGCTCAACTCCTATCCACGTATCGTCGTAGAACACATACGCAAGCTTGCCGTAGCTGTGGACGAGATCGACGCATTTGCGTCCGAATTCGCGCACGAATTTTCCCGTGAACTCCATCCAGTCGCGGTATTTTTCAGTCGGCGGATTGTGCGTCGCGTTGTGGCGGTTATTGTTGATGAAATCCTCCGCCGTCATGCGGTACCCGTACTCGCGCTCGAATTCGCACAGCGACACGGGGTTGACGCTGAAATCGTAGCTGCCCCAGTCGGTGTAGATGGAGCGTTCGCGCTCGTCGGCGCCCCATATCCATGTGAAATTGTAAAACATCGACGTGAATCTCACGACCTTTGTCGCAGGGTGCGAACGGCACCACTCGTCAAGGTATGAGAGAAGCGCGTCCTGCACCTCGGGATAGCGCGGCTCGACTGCCATGAGATGCTCTCTTTCGCCCCAGTCATTGGTGATGTGGTTGTACATCGAGATCTCCTCCCATATGCGGCACGCGAGGAAGGAGACGGTGTAGAAGTGGTACGGTTTGCATCCCGTCACCGTGACAGTCTCGGACTCGGGATCGTACGACCAACAGTCGCTCGGCACGAGCGTGCCGTCGGTGCGGTCCCACACCTGCCAGAATTCGTTCACGTCGTCGTCGGGGCAAATAGTGAACTGCTCGCGGAAGTATTTCTCGAGCGGCTTTATCAAAAGCGTTTCGCCGTCCGCCATCTTCGGGTCGGTGGAGAGAAAGTTGCGCTGAAGCATGTTTTTATGCTCCTTCGCAAACGAATTTATCGAACGGACCATGCATATGGTCGAATATATCGGCACGCCGGAGGCGAGTATCTCGTCGGAGAGCGTTGTGCCGTCGCTGTCGCGGATGCAGTCCGCGCCCCATTTTTCGCACAGCTCGAGCGTGAGCTTTTCGTATCCGGCTTCGCCGGGAAGTGTGAATCCGCCTTTTGACATAACATTCACCGTTCCTTGTCGTTTTTTCTTTAATTTTACCACGTATACGCTCTGTTTTCAAGTGGAAAGAACGATTTTCGCGCGGCGCGGAAACGCGGCAAAACAAAATGAGCGGGTCGCCCCGCTCATCCTGCCGCGTCCGTTATATCCGTTATGTTCTCGATGACATACGGCAGCGTCACCGGCGTGACGACGCCGCGAACCGCCATGTCGAATAACGCCGCCGCTTCTTTGTCGTCACGCGCCGCAAATGTAACGTCGCCCTCGTCGCGGACGCCGTCCGCGTCCTCGACGAAGGCGTAAACGGTATATGAGCATTTGCCGCGCCGCGTCAGCGCGTACAGGACGCGCACGCCCTCATGCTCCGCATATGCGATACGTATCGTTTCGCCGTCTGAATGTGTTTCAAATATGAGCGCCATTTTTTATCCCCCCCTTGCACGCTCTCGACGTTTATCATATCTGCATTTTACAACATTTTGCGCGGGGGTCAGGGATTAACGTTTTCGTTATAATGACGTAAAGTGCGCGCTTGATATGCATTTTTTAGAAAATTTTCAAATTTATATGCAGATTTGATTGACAAGAATTGAAAATTACCCTTATTTTTCAAGTAAATGCGGCATTTAATTGCTTGTTTGAGCTAAATGTACACAAATTTCATTATATTCTAAATATTTTTTCACAAATATACTTTATGTTAAATTATTGGTCATTGAAAAAATCATTATTCCGTTATATAATAAATCATAAATGTTAATATTTAATAAAAACAGGTGCAGACAGTTGTTTTCCTTTATTTATCCGTATATACATAAAATTATGCATATAGGCGCACGCGCACGTATATTTATTGTATTTTTTCTCACAGCGGCACTTTTGTGGCTCATACTCGCCGCCGTCGTCGCAAACGGACTATACGACTATCACCGTGCCGCCGCCCTCGTCCCCGAGATGATACGCTCCGCCGTTTTCTCGGTCCCGCTCTCGATCTCGGCGGGACTTATAATCGACGCGCTCGAATAAAGCCGATAAAAGGCGCAAAAACAAAAAGGGCCGGAGGCCCTTTTTGTGTGTATCCAGTCACAGCGCCGCTATCGCGGACTCGAGCTGCGCCTTTATTGCTTTTGCGCGTTCGAGCTTCGCTCGCTCGCCCTCGACGACTGCGGCAGGCGCTTTCGCGATGAAGCCCGCGTTCCCGAGCTTGCCCTCGAGGCGCTTTATCTCGCCCTCTGCTTTTTCAAGCTCTTTCCCGAGGCGTTTGCGTTCCGCCTCGATGTCGACGAGCTCGCCGAGCGGGATATAGACGGTGGCGGAGCCGGTGACGATGCGCACGGTGCCGTCCGGCGCGCCCGAAATCATCTCCACCTCAGATGCCGATGCGAGACGGCGGCAGAATGATTCCGTTCCCGTGAACGTCTCCGGTGCTTCCGTGTCGATCATGACGGTCGCCTTGCGCGACGGCGGCACGTTCATCTCGGCGCGGCGCGCGCGTATCGCGCGTATCGCCTCAATGACGGCGTCCATCTTCGCGGACTCTGCACCGAACGTCAGATTTTCATCGTATTCGGGGTACGGGGACACCATTATGCTGTCCGCGTCCGCGTCCGTGTGCGGCAGCGCGGAGAATATCTCCTCGGTAACGAACGGCAAAAACGGGTGCAGGAGCTTCAGCGTGCCGCCGAGCACATACGATATCGTGTTCTGCGTCACCTTGTGCGCCGCTGAGCCGCTGTCGGAGAGCGACGGCTTCGAAAGCTCTATATACCAGTCGCAGAACACGTCCCAGACGAAGTCGTAGAGGCACGACAGCGCGATGCCGAGCTCGTATTTCTCGAGCGCCGCCGTCGTTTCGCGGATGCAGTTCTCGTACTGCGTCAGTATCCACTTGTCCTCGACGGCGAGCGTGTTCGGGTCGGGGACGTCGACCTTTTCGATGTCGACGTTCATGAGAACGAAGCGCGCCGCGTTCCACAGCTTGTTGACGAAGTTGCGCGCCGCCTCGATCCTCTCGTCGGAGAAGCGCATGTCGTTGCCGGGCGAGTTGCCCGTCGCGAGCGCGAACCTCAGCGCGTCCGCGCCGTATTTGTCGATTATTTCAAGCGGGTCGATGCCGTTGCCGAGTGACTTCGACATCTTGCGCCCCTGCGCGTCGCGCACAAGACCGTGTATCAAAACCGTATCGAAAGGCGCCTGTTTTGTGTATTCGAGCGCGGAGAATATCATTCTCGACACCCAGAACGTGATTATATCGTAGCCGGTCACGAGCGTGTTCGTCGGATAGAAGCGCTTGTAATCGTCCGTTTCCTTCGGCCAGCCGAGCGTGGAGAACGGCCAGAGCGCCGACGAGAACCATGTATCGAGCGTGTCGGGATCCTGACGCATCTCGCACCCGCACTTCGGGCACACGGCGTGCGATTCCTTCGTCACGACCGTCTCGCCGCACTTGTCGCAGTAGAACGCCGGTATGCGGTGCCCCCACCAAAGCTGACGCGATATGCACCAGTCCTGCGTGTTCTCCATCCAGTGCATGTAGTTTTTGTCAAATCGTTCGGGCACGAATCTGACCTTCCCGTCCTTCACCGCATCGATCGCGGGACCCGCGAGCGGCTCCATCCTCACGAACCATTGCAGGCTCACCATAGGCTCGATGGTGGTGCCGCAGCGGTAGCAGGTGCCGACCTCGTGCGACAGGTCCTCGATGCCGCAGAGGTAGCCGCCCGCCTCAAGGTCGGCGACGATAGCTTTGCGCGCCTCGTAGCGGTCCATGCCGGCGTATTTCGGGTAATTGTCCGTAATCTTCGCGTCCTCGGTCAGGCAGACCTCCATCGGGAGATGCTGACGCTTGCCGACCTCGAAGTCGTTCGGGTCGTGCGCGGGCGTTATTTTGACGCAGCCCGTTCCCTTGTCGAGCTGGGCGTGCTCGTCGCCGACGATGGGTATGCGGCGTCCGACGAGAGGCAGCACGCAGTATTGACCGATCAGATGCTTGTAGCGCTCGTCCTCGGGATTGACCGCGACGGCAGTATCGCCGAGAAGCGTCTCGGGACGCGTCGTCGCGACTTCGACGTATCCGCCGCCTCCGACGAGCGGGTATTTGATGTGCCAGAAGTGGCTCGCCTGTTCTTCGTAGTTGACCTCGGCGTTCGATATCGACGTCTTGCAGTGCGGGCACCAGTTTATGATGCGCTCGCCGCGGTAGATGAGGCCCTTTTCATAAAGGCGCACGAACACCTCGCGCACAGCCTCGGAGCAACCCTCATCGAGAGTGAAGCGTTCGCGGCTCCAGTCGCAGGACGAGCCCATGCGCTTGAGCTGCGACACTATGCGATTGCCGTACTTTTCGCGCCAGTCCCACGCGCGGCGGAGAAATTCCTCGCGTCCGACGTCCTGTTTCGTCAGTCCCTCGGCGCGCATAGCCTCGACTATCTTCGCCTCGGTCGCGATAGATGCGTGGTCGGTGCCCGGCACCCACAGCGTATCGAAGCCCTTCATGCGCTTATAGCGTATGAGGATATCCTGAAGCGTGTTGTCGAGCGCGTGTCCCATGTGGAGCTGACCCGTGATGTTCGGGGGCGGTATGACGATGGTGAACGTCTCCGCTCCCGGGCGCGACGGCGCGAAATAGCCCGCGTCGCACCACTGCCTGTAGATACGGTCCTCGAAATCGGAGGGATCGTATGTCTTGGGAAGTTCTTTTCTCATGATGTCTTTCCTTTCAAACAAAAAGCGCCCGATGCCATAAACAGTACGGCATCGGGACGCAATAAATACGCGGTACCACCCGAATTGATAAAGGGGCGACCCTTTATCCTCTCATGACGCTGTAACGTGCGTACACGGCGGACGCTGACGGACACAGTACGGCACACGATGCTTGTGTCCTTTCACATCCGCAGCTCGGGGGCGACCTTCGACTAAACTCCGCCGCCGGACTCTCACCGCCTCCGGCTCGCTTTGCGCGGGAGCAAAAGCCTACTCCTCCCCGTCATCGCTGTTGTTCATGTATTATATTACAACTTTCGTGAGTTGTCAAGAGGTATTCGGGCATAATAGTTTTGACGTCAAAATTTGCTTGACACCGCATCAGAGCGGATATATAATTAAATATAATTATTGTGGACATTTTTCCCTCAAAGGAGGACGCGATGCGCGGATACCGTAAAACGCCGCGCGCGCTCGTTTATGCGGGACGCGCGGGACTCATAATACTGACGCTTCTGCTTGCGGTCGTAATTGCGCTCTACAGTCTCATGCTTGTGCTCGCGAAAGGGCCGTCGCCGACGGCGCGCGATCTGTTCGTACGCAGCGTCATGGAGACGTCGGCAGCGAAATTTCTCGCGCGCATGTTCTTCTCGGAAGATGAGATAAACGAAATACTCGACCTCGGCGACGGGGGCGGCTCGCAGCATACGAATACGGACCTAATAAACATCGGCGGCAGCGGCGACGAAACGGAACCGACCGAAACTCTGCCGTTCATGAGCGGCAATAATAACGGCGGTGTGCCGTCCGATACGTCCGTGCCCGGCGCTGATACAACATCGCCCGACACTGCGCCGCCCGACGAGCCGACGGAGGACGACGTTGAGGTCGTCGACGTGGACGGCGACACATACAAGGGCAAAATGATAATAATAAAGGACCCGTCGCGTGTCAAGATCGGCATGCTCGACAACTACGGAGAGGGCTACTCGGGCAAGACGCTGCGCCGCTTCATAGAGGATGAAGGCGCGGTCGGCGGCATAAACGCGGGCGGCTTCTGGGACGAGGGCGGAAACGGCACGGGCTCGGTACCGGACGGCGTCGTGATACGTGGTGGCGAGATCGTGTGGGGCAGTCCCGACACGTACTACAAATGCGTCATAGGCTTTGACAAAAACCACATCCTGCACGTCGGCAATATGACGGGAGCCGAGGCGCTCGCGGACGGGATCGTTGACGGGCTGAGCTTTGAGGGCGGACCGCTGCTCGTCGTGAACGGCGTGCCGGAAACGTCGAGGCGGAAGCTGAACGGCGGACTAAACCCGCGCACCGCGATCGGACAGCGCGCGGACGGCGCGATACTGATGCTCGTCATAAACGGACGTCAGGCGGATTCGCTCGGCGCGACGCACGCCGACACGTGCAATATAATGGCGTCGTTCGGCGCCGTCAACGCCGCGAACCTCGACGGCGGCTCGTCGTCGCTGATGATATACAACGGCGAAACGCTGACGCAGAGCGCGTACTTCTTCGGCGAGCGCAAGCTGCCGGACGTGTTCCTCATAATGCCGGAGAAGTGAGGAGACTATATACTATCCTGTCCGGGAGGAGGCAGACGTGGACGGAAGAAGAATAAAGAATCCGCACCGCAAGGAAAAACGCGTAAGCGACGGATTTTACAAATATTACGCCGTGTTCTGCATCGTGCTCGTTGCGGCGATACTTGTCGGCGCGGGCATATTCTACGATTTCATACGCACATATGAGACGTCGCTGCCGGAGCACGTCGCCGAAAAGTACGTTGAGGGACTCGACGGCGAGACGTTTTCGGCGCTCATATCGGAGCGCTTGGACGAGATAGGCTCGGGATTTGAAACTGCGGACGCTGTCGGCGAAACGCTCGCGGACGCAATGAAAGACGGCGTAACGTTCACAGAGACTGTGGGCGGCGGCGCGCCGTCGTACGACGTTTTCTGCGGCGGCAAGCTGATGAAGATAACGCTGTCACCGACGGAGAAGCTTCGCTACGGATTTTCCCGCTGCGAGGTCGACAAGGTGGAGATATACGACGAGTGGATATCGTCGCGCGTGTCAGACGTGACCGTCATCGTGCCGTCAAAAGCGTCCGTCACCGTAAACGGCACGCCGCTCGGCGGCGAATATCTGACGGGCGAGGAATACGAGAGCGCGTCGCTGTCGGTGTTTGAAAAAAGCGTTGACAAGCTCGCGACATATAAAGTCAAAAGCGTGTTCGGCACTGTCGACGTCGACGCAGAATTCAACGGCGAGCCGCTGATAATATCGAAGCTCGGCGCAAGCACGTACTATTCCGATTTCGATATATCGTCGCGGTCGGACTACACATTAAAAGCGCCCGCAGACGCAAAAGTCACCGTCAACGGCGTCGACGCGGACGGCGCGTTCGTCACGTCCGTCGAGCATGTGACGGGCATATCGTCGGAGTTCGAGCCCGACACATCGCCCGAGATCGACGTCTACACGTTCCCGTCGCTGATGAGGGAGCCGACGGTGACGGTCACGCTCGCGGGCGATACGCTGACGCCGGACGAGGCGGACGCGAACGGGAGCGCGTACTCGTACCCGGAATCGTACAGACGGCGGTACACGGTGCGCGTGCCGCGCGGCGTCACGCTCTTTTGCAACGGCGTCGAGGTCGCAGACTCGTATAAGACCGCGGACACCGGCACGTATCAGCTTCCGACCGAGGTGAAGGGCGCGAGCGCGTCCGAAAAGTACGAGACTTACGAGGTCGGACTGTATAACGATCCCGTGTTCACAACGTCGGCGGGGTGCGCCGGGGAGGCAAACGGATTTGAATACACGTTCTACGCCGCGCCGAAGCAGTCGGAGGACGAGGAAATACGCGAGCTGTCGGAAGAGTTCACGCGTCTTTTCATCAAGTATTCGTACGAGGGCACGGAGTATACGCGGCAGAACTACGACAACGTGATGGCGCTCGTCATGTCGGGCTCGCCGGCTGACGACCTCATAACGACGACGCTTTCGTCCTATATCTACAACAGCAATTTCAAGGTCGACAAGCTCGACATGACGATACGCGACATCGCGCGGTTCTCCGGCGACTGCATATCGGTGAAGATAGACTTCGACTCGCACGGCAAGTATTATAAATACGAAAAAAGCGGCGCGGGTACGTATGCGCTCGTATGGGTGAAGACCGCGTCGGGATGGCGCGTCGCGGAGTTTTCGATGTGAACAGGCCGCACGGCGCCGTCATTACGCATGTGTTGACATATTGCGGTTTTTGTGATATACTTTGTCGGTAAATAATGCATGCTCGGTGACGCTTAGCGTCACGGTGATAAATACCGAGGTGAACGATATTGAACGGTAACGGCAACCGATACCCGTCCCCGCAGAGGCCGCAGCCGCCAAGACGGCCGCAGCCGCAACGCAGACGGAAAAAACAGAGCGATATAAAAATATCCCGTTTTTGTGCTTTGTCGTAGTATGGCTGCTCATACTCGGCATGATATTCCTCGTCGCACGCATCAGAAGCGGCGGAAATGACAAGACTGGCGACGGCACGGCCACGGGTTCAGAGTCGCAGAGCACGCAGAATGTTGCGCAGCACGGCGGCGATACGCCTTCGTCGGGCGATGTTTCCGTCGGCGTCACGACGGAGCCGACGGGCACGACGGAGCCGCCGCCCGTCACAAGCACCGATGCGACGATACTTTCGGCGGGCGACATAATCGCGCATTTAGCGCAGATGAAGTATGCGAAAGCCGTCGGCGGCGACACATACGATTTCTCCAACTCGTTCAAATATATAAAGGACATCGTATCGTCCGCAGACTATGCAGTCGCCAACTTCGAGACGACGCTCGCCGGTCCCGATGTCGAATACACCGGATACCCGCGCTTCAACGCGCCGGACTCACTGCTCGACGCCGTCAAAGGCGCGGGTTTTGACATGATGCTGTTCGCCAACAACCACTGCTATGACACGAGACTCGCGGGATTTCTGCGCACGCAGGATCAGTTTACATCGCACGGACTCGAATATATAGGCGCGAAAAAGCAGCCCGGCGACGACGCGTACAAAGTCGTCGACGTCAACGGCATAAAAATAGGCATGCTCAATTACGCCGACGACCTGTCGGGCGGCACGGGCACGTCGCCGACGATAAACGGCAGCGCGATAAAGAACGGCGAGGAGGCATATATGAACCTCTACAACGCCGCAAATGTGAGCACTATGTACGCCGAGGTCGAGTCGATAATATCAAAGATGAAGTCGGACGGCGTCGACCTCATCATTGCCTACATGCACTGGGGCTCCGAGTATAACATAAAGCACAACACGTTCCAGGAAAACGTCGCGCAGAAGCTGTGCGACCTCGGCGTCGACGTAATAATCGGCGGTCACCCGCACGTCGTACAGGACGCCGACGTGCTCACGTCGTCGGACGGCGGCAGAAAAACGCTGTGCTTTTATTCGCTCGGCAATTTCGTGTCGAATCAGAACCGACGCTCCCTCGAAAACTCGACGAACAGCCAATACACAGAGGGCGGTCTTATCGTGACGATATCGGTGCGCAAGTATTCGACGGGCGAGGTCGTGATAACGAAGGCGGAGCAGATACCGACGTTTGTACACACGTACACGGCGAAGAACGGCTTTTACGCGCATGAGATACTGCCCGCCGCGGCTGCCGTCGCCGACCCGGACGCGTACGGACTGAAAAATTCCTCATACGGCGTGTCGACGTCGAAGGAGGTATTCGGACTTATAAACGACGTTCTCGGAAACGTGGTGCAGACATTCAACGAAACGATAGCGGAGAAAACGGACGCTTCTTGACGAAGCGTTGCACGTGGCAGTTATTTGAATAGTATAACAGTCAAATACATTCGAATAGGCGTTAGTAACCCCGAGCCGGCAGGCATAGTCTGTCGGCTTTTTTCTATGTACTGTTGAAATAAAGCTTAAACCCATTGAAAAAGTTAAACAAATGTGATACACTTTAATGTGTATGATTGTGTGGAGGCGAAATAAATGAGGATTGAAGATTATATAGATGCCGATCTTTTAGATAAATTTGAGTTTCATAATTATAACCATGCAGTCGAGATCATTACACAGGCATTTCCTGAAGAATGGAGCGACATTGTAGATTGCCTGCGCAAATTGGATATCACAACAGATGATTTGCGTGAGGCAGGCGGGAACGAAACAAACATTCCCAAAAAATTTGACGATGTTCTTTACCCTTGCGGATGGCGGGAAATCCGTATTTCAGGAGATTTGCACATTAAATTTTATCCTCGACAGGCAGATCAAAGGGGACGTTTTTCAAACACTCCGTTTGACGAGCGTGTTACAGACGGCTACATTGACGGTCACAATATAGATTTTTTGAAAGGTCGAATTGCTTTTGATTTGGAGTGGAACAGCAAAGATCAGACCTTTGACCGAGATTTGCTTGCAATGCGAACCTATTATGACTGTGATATTGTTAGTGTCGGGATAATCGTTACCCGTTCGCAAGAACTCAACGATGTATTTAAGACAGTATATGACTATGATAAAAACTCCCATACATGGAAGCCGATTATGCGTAAGTATGGCGCCAGCACCACATGGATGGGAAAACTCCTTTACAGGTTGGAATCCCGCAGAAATGGCGGATGCCCGATTTTGGCTGTTGGTATCAAGAAAAAATGTATTTCTGATTGGGAGGAGGGATATATAGATGAACACGCTTAAAGAAACATCAGAAAGTTTGCTGACATTTTGCGGAAGCAAGAAGTATTCGACAATATATGCTGATCCGCCTTGGCGTTTTCAAAATCGAACCGGCAAGGTTGCGCCGGAAAATAAAAAGCTGAATCGCTATGAAACGATGCCTTTGGAAGATATTATGGCTTTACCGGTCGAACAAGTTGCCGCTTCAAAAAGCCATTTGTATTTGTGGGTTCCAAACGCTCTGCTTCCCGATGGCCTTGCAGTTATGAAAGCGTGGGGGTTTGAGTATAAGGGCAATATCGTTTGGGAAAAGGTTCGCAAGGATGGAGAGCCTGATGGTCGTGGCGTGGGTTTCTATTTCCGGAATGTAACGGAAATGCTGCTTTTCGGTATTCGCGGCGAAAGCTTTAGGACATTAGCTCCTGCTCGCTCCCAAGTTAACTTAATAAGAACGCAAAAACGGGAACATTCAAGAAAGCCTGATGAAATCATACCGATTATCGAGAAGTGTTCCCCCGGTCCGTTTATTGAGTTGTTCGCTCGCGGCGATCGGGAAGGTTGGGATATGTGGGGCAATCAGGCCGACGCAAGCTATGAGCCGACTTGGAATACATATAAAAATCATACGGTGAAGTCGAATTCTGCAATACAACAGTTGTAACCAGAAAGATTATTCTTTACTGACGTAATTGCTATATTTATAAATGTTTCCATATGACAAACCGAGCCGACAGACACAGTCTGTCGGCTCGGCGCGCTTATTAAGCTGTCCTCAGTCTTTTTTGTCCTTTTGCAGAAGGTCGCGGATCTCGGTAAGTATATCGAGCTCGGTCGGAGCGGGAGCCGCCTCGGGAGCCGCCGCCGTTTCCTCTTCCTCTTTCTTCTTCGCCTTTTCCGCCGCGACCTTCGCCGCCTTGTTGAACGACTTCACGATCACGAAGCAGATGAAGGCGATGATGATGAAGTTGATGATGGCGGAGACGAATACGCCGAAGCCGATGGTCACGCCGGGGTCGACGACCTCGCCCGCCGCGTCAAGCGTCGGGGCGACTACAACCCAGTTGAGGCGGTCGGTGAAGTCGGTTCCGCCGGTGACAAGACCAATCAGGGGCATAAGTACATTGTTGACGAGCGAGTTCGTGATCGCGCTGAACGCGGTCGCGATGATAACGCCTATTGCCATGTCGAGCACGTTGCCGCGGCTGATGAAGTCCTTGAATTCAGAGAAGAATTTTTTCATTTTTCTTTTCCTTTTCCTTTCATGGTTTTTTATTTACATTAAAAATAATGTCACATTATGTCGCCGCCGTCCTCCGGTCCCGTGCGGAAGAAAAGTCCCGCCGACCGCGCGATCTCGGCGGCAAGCGCATGCATATGATCGTCGCCGTCGTAAAGCGCGGCGTAGAGGCAGTCCCACTCGAACGTTATCATCGCGGAGGCGGTGTCCACGGTCACGCCGAGGAATATCACGAGCGAGCCCGAGCGGCTCGCCATTATGTCCTCGACGGCGAACTCAACGTCGTCGGGCGTCGGCGACTCGCGGTATTCGCCGTAAAGAAGCGTCGAGCGATAATAGCACATGAGCTTCATTAAAGCCTCGGAGAACCGCTCCGCGAGCCTATACTCGTCGAAATTATTGAGCATGTGTGACTCAAACCTCGCATATTCGTCCTTGCGCTCGTTCGGTACGCGCTCGGGCAGCACGCTCATGATATGACACTCACCAGACAAAAGCTCGTCCATCACGTCGAGCGCGCGTTTGTCGTCCATTATCGCCATGTTATTTTACCTCGATGCCGAAATATTTCTCGATAGCGTCCGCTATGCGCTCGGACGCGTGACCGTCGCCGTAGGGATTTTTCGCCGACGCCATTCTGTCGTGCAGCGCTTTGTCGTCGAGTATCGACGACGCGGCGGCGACTATACCGTCAGTGTTTATACCCGCCATAGCGACGCCGCCCGCCTCGACTGCTTCGGGACGCTCCGTCTCGGTGCGCAAAACGAGCACGGGCGCGCCGAGCGACGGCGCTTCCTCCTGTATGCCGCCCGAATCGGTCAGGACGAGATACGAGCGCGCGATAAGATTGTGCATCGCCGTCGCCGGCAGCGGGTCGGTGAGGATTATGCGCTCGCGGTCTGACAAAAGCGGCATCACGGTGCCGCGCACGGCGGGCGACATATGTACGGGATAAACTATCGTCACGTCCGGGTATCGGCGCGTCAGCTCTATCGCGGCGCGGCATATGTTTTCGATGCCGACGCCCTGATTTTCACGTCTGTGCGCGGTCAGCGTGATGATGCGTCCGCGCGTGAAGTCGAGGCGCGACAGCGCGGGATCGGTGAACGCGTATCCGTCCTTTACCGTGTACGCGAACGCGTCGAGCACGGTGTTGCCGGTCAAGTATATGTTCTCGCCGCGCACACCCTCGGCGAGCAGGTTTTGCCTGTTTTTCTCCGTCGGCGCGAAGTGCAGATCCGCTATGCGGGACGTCAGCGTGCGGTTCATCTCCTCCGGGAACGGCGAATATTTGTCGCCGGTGCGGAGCCCTGCCTCGACATGACCGACGCGGATGTGCCGGTGAAACGATGACAGTGCGGCGGCGACGCTCGTCGTCGTGTCGCCGTGGACGAGGACCATGTCCGGCGACGTCTCCGCAAGGACGCGGTCGAAACCGGTCAGCACTGCGGCGAATATGTCCGTCGGCGACTGCCCCGTCTTCATTATGTCAAGATCGTAGTCGGCGGATACGCCGAATTCGCTCATCACGGAGTCGAGCATCTGCCTGTGCTGTCCCGTCAGCGTCACGAGAGTGGTTATACCGTCTCGCCGCTCGAGCTCGCACACGAGCGGGATCATCTTTATCGCCTCGGGACGCGTGCCGAACACGCACATTATTTTGATTTTATCTATGCTGCATCACCTCGCAGTCCCGCATCCGTGGCGGCGCTTCACATCGGATATGGTGTCCGCGAACGCGGTCGACAAAAGCTCGTCTATGCGGGACGTAAACCCCTCGACGTAGAGCGCGCCGACGAGAGCTTCGAGCCCGGTCGCGCGGTGATAGTCGGCGGGAGCGGCGCTTTTCGGCGGCGTCACATGCGAGTTTCGTCCACGCCTGTATGCGTCAGATTCATCGTCCGTGAGAAGCGGCTCTATGCGCAAAAGCGCTTCGCTCTGCGAATGCGCCGTCACGAACAGGAGCGACTCCGTGTTGCACGCGGACGATGTGCCGACGCCGCATGAAAGGAGCGTTTTGCGCACCCATAGCTCGAACGCGGCGTCGCCGAGATAGGCGAGACACGCGGCGCTGTATTCGGTGCCGAGCATATGATAACTACCGCCTTTCACCTGTTGTCTACACTGTATTGTAGCATAAAAGAACGGATAAATCTACCTGTAAACGCAAAAAATTGCAGGGCGAAAACATTATGCGTAAAAATTGACTTTTCCGCTCTGTTGTGGTAGAATCGTGTCACAGTATGCATGACGACGGGAGGGGAAGCGCGCATATGAAACGGCAGCATCTGAAAATCGCGCTGCGGACAGCGGCGGGCGTTTTGCTCGGCGCGGGTGCATGTTATTTTCTGCTTCTGTGTCTTGCAGATATGTCGGGCGAGCGGACGTTCCGCGTCACGTCCGAGTATACGGGATATTTCCTCTGCCCGTACTCGGCGCTGACGTTCGCGACATCCCTCGTTGCCGCGATAAAGAAAAAAGCCGGCGGCGCGCTTTTGGCCGCGCTGCCGCATGCGGTCTTGATAATGTCGCTGCTCGTCGAGACGATGACGGTAACGAACTTTTTCAATCACGCGATGGAGCTGTTGACGAGTCCTCTGTCAAAGTGCGTCATAATAATATACGCGGTGCTGTCGCTCGAGCTTGCGGTCACGGTAGCGTTCGGTGACGGCAAAAAGGATTAAAAAGGTCCCTGCAAAAGAGGGGTCAGGGAGAGAGAGAAAACTTTCCGTTCACGACGGGAAACTCTTTGACGTGCTCCGTGTCCTTCCGATCAGCGATAAGTCAGTAAAAGGTTTGAAAGAGAGAGGGGTCAAGGGGAGAGAGAAAACTTTCCTTAAAAGTTTTCTCTCTCCCCTTGTTGTAATTCAAGTTAATATATGCTAAAATATATATAATGGGGTGCGATATGGAAAAATCACGGTATTTGCGGTGCGGGGAGATAATAAACACACACGGCGTGCGCGGGGTCGTGAGAGCGCGCAGCGAGTGCGACTCGCCCGATGTGCTCGCCTCGCTCACACATATATATGTTAAAAATAAAGACGCGTACGCGCAGTACGCGGTAGCGCATGCGTCGCTGCAAAAGGGGTTCGTGCTTCTGACGCTCGACGGCGTCGGCACGCTCGAGGCAGCTGTCGCCTTAAAGAGCACCGTCATCTACGCGGAGAGAGAGGAGCTCGAACAGTTCATGGAGCCCGGCGACCGCTTCATCGCCGACCTTATCGGACTTCCGCTCATACACGCCGATACGGGCGAACAGCTCGGCAAGCTGCGCGACATTTACAACGCGGGCGCGTCCGACATCTACGTCGTCGATACGCCGCAGGGCGAGCGCATGATGCCCGCCGTCGCCGAGTTCGTGACCGAGATCACGGACGACGAGATCAGAGTTCGCCCCATTGAAGGGATGCTTGACTGAACAATGAGATTTGACATAATGACGCTGTTCCCCGACATGGTAAAAACGGTGCTTGGCGAAAGCATAATAGGACGCGCGCAGTCGTCGGGACTGCTCGAGGTCAACGTATACAACATCCGCGACTATACGCTCGACAAGCACCGCCGCGTCGACGATACGCCGTACGGCGGCGGCATGGGTATGCTCATGACGGCGCAGCCCGTCTGCGACTGCCACGACGCAGTAATGGCGTCGATGCCGGAGGGTGCGAGCGTCAGAACGCTCTATATGTCGCCGAAGGGCGAGCTTTTCACCGAAAAAAAGGCGCGCGAGCTGTTAAAATACGACGCTGTCGTCATTTTGTGCGGTCACTACGAGGGAATTGACCAGCGCGCCCTCGACATCGTCGCGGACGAGTATATATCAGTCGGCGACTACGTTTTGACGGGCGGCGAGCTGCCGGCGTGCATGATAGTGGACGCCGTGGGCAGACTCGTAGACGGCGTGCTGTCGGCGCCCGAATGTTACGAGTCCGAGAGCCTGTTTGACGGCCTGCTCGAATACCCGCAGTACACGAAGCCGCGCGTATTCCGCGGACGCGAGGTCCCGGAGGTGCTTCTGTCGGGGCACCACAAAAACATCGACGACTGGCGGCGCGCCGAGTCTCTGCGCACGACGCGGGAGCGGCGTCCCGATCTGATAAAGGACGCGGACGAAAAATAAACAAAAAGTAAAAACTTATAAAAGAAGTTTACACCGAAAAAAGGAGGGGAGCGCATGAAATCAAAAGACCGTGCCGCAAATAGTTTGTCCGACGGCTTTTTCGGGCGCTTTTTCACCTCCTATGATAAGATCGAGGACAGCTTCGACGGCGGATTTTTAGCCGAAGAATTCTCCGAGGTGCGGACGTCGAGGGCAGCGTCGGGAGTGCGGCGTGCGGTCGCGAGGTCGATGGAGAACAGCGCGATACTCGGCGCGTTCCGCTCGTTGATATCGTCGCTGCCGTGGCTGACGGTGCGGACTTACGGCGTGTTCCTTTTGTCGTTCGGACTGTACGCGGCGATAGTGTTCGCGATAAAGGCTGTCGCGACGACGATAACGGCGGACCTCGACGACCTCGTTACGGGCGTGCTCGCTGCCGTCGTGTCGATGCCGCTTGTGGCGTCGGGAAAACCGCTTGCGACAGCGGTATGCAGCAGCCGCGCCGCGTCGTATATAGCGTTCGATATGCTCGGATTTGAGCGTCAGGACGCGTCGGTCGAAAGGCGCGCGCGCCAAAGACTCGATATGGCGTTTCTGTTCGGCATGATATCGGGACTGTTCACGTTCTATTTTCCGGCGGGGGCAGTCATAGGCTTCATCGTGACCGTCGTCGTGATGCTGACCGTGATGTCGAGACCCGAAACGGGCGTGATACTGATATTCGCACTTTTCCCGTTCTTATCCGACGCGGCGATAGGGGCGCTCATACTCGCGACGTCGTTTTCATATCTCGTCAAGCTCATGTGCGGCAGACGGACGCTGCGCCTCGGCGCCGCCGAAACGCTGACGCTCGTGTTCTTTATACTTCTCGCTTTCGGACAGCTCGTGCATTACGGCGCAGGCGCCGGTTACGTCGTGAACGTAAGGCGAATCGTATATATGTTCATATATTTTCCCGTCGTATGCCTGTTCGGCAGCGACTCGTGGCGGCCTAAGCTGATACGCGCGCTTCTGTTCGGCGGCTCCGCGCTCGCGGTCATAAGCATAGCGTCGCCGCTCGCCGGCAATATATCGTCACTGTCATCGACGGCATCGTCGACGGTTATAGCCGACATGGCGTCATGGTGCGCGCAGATGTTCGACTACGCCGCCGTGTCGTCGTACTACCTCGCGATGATAATACCCGTCATGATCGCGTACGTGCTGCGGCGCGGCAGGGGCGGCGGACGGTTCAACATGATCGTTTTCTCCGCGCTCGTCATAACGGCGTCCGTCATGACGATGTCGCGCGGACTGTGGATGGGAGTGCTCGTCGGCGTCGCGGTGATGCTCATAACGGTCGACGCAAGATTCGTCGTGCTGCCGCTCGCGGCTACGGTGCTCGCGCCGCTCGCGG
>CANQMJ010000009.1 GCA_947624945.1 uncultured Clostridia bacterium
TGCGCCGCCTCCATCGGATAGAGCGGCGAGCGCAGCACGTTTTCCGTGTACCCCATCCTCGCCATCGCTGCCTTGACCGGTATCGGGTTGACCTCGGAGAACAGCGCGTGTATCAGCGGCAAGAGCCGCAGCTGAAGCTCCGCCGCGCCCGCGACGTCGCCGCGGAAGAAGCGGTCGCATATTTCGACGGTCTCCGCGGGCAGCACGTTTGAGAGAACGGATATGACTCCCTTGCCTCCGAGCGACAGTATCGGCACGATCTGATCGTCGTTGCCGCTGTAAACGTCGAGGCTGCCGCCGACGAGCGCGAACGTGTCGACTATCTTGCCGATGTTGCCGTTCGCCTCCTTTATCGCGGCGATGTTTTCATGTTTCGACAGCGCAAGATACGTCTCAGGTTCGATGTTCATGCCCGTGCGCGACGGGACGTTGTAGAGTATGACGGGCGCCGTCGACGCGTCCGCGATCTCGGTGTACATGCGGACGAGCCCGTTCTGCGTCGTCTTGTTGTAGTACGGCGTGACGAGCAGCACCGCGTCCGCGCCAGCGTCGCATGCGTGCTCGACGAGCCCTATCGCGTAAGCGGTATCGTTGCTGCCCGCGCCCGCGACTACGGGAACGCGTCCCGCCGTCTGCTTGACGACGAACGATATAGCGTCCCTATGTTCGTCGTCGCCGAACGTGGATGCCTCGCCCGTCGTGCCCGCGACGACGAGGGCATTGATACCCGCCTCGATCTGGAACTCGATAAGCTCGGCGAATTTGCCGTAGTCGATGTGACCGGATTTGTCAAACGGCGTTATCAGCGCCGTCGCCGCTCCCTTGAATACAGTTTTTTTCGTGCTCATGTTCTGCCTCCGTTTTATTTTACGAAAATATATTACATTTGATGATGCCATAGCGACGGCGCGGTGCGAAAGGACCGCCGGGCTCGCACCCAAAATTACGCCGAGAGCGGGTCGCGAGGGATTTTGTGCTGCGTCAAGGCGCGGCTTCGACGGAATACTTGACGTATTTCAAGAAGACGCAACACAGACGCGGCGCAAAAGAACCGCCGGACTCGCACCCAAAATTACGCCGAGAGCGGGTCGCGAGGGATTTTGTGCTGCGTCAAGGCGCGGCTTCGACGGAATACTTGACGTATTTCAAGAAGACGCAACGCCGACGCGGTGCAAAAGAACCGCGAGCCGCCGAGGCAACAAAAAAGCGCTCTGAACAATTCGAGCGCATAAAGGCGGCGCGATATGTGCGCATACGCGCACACACGCATATTGTGACCCG
Source organism: uncultured Clostridia bacterium (assembly GCA_947624945.1). Taxonomy (GTDB): domain Bacteria; phylum Bacillota; class Clostridia; order Oscillospirales; family CAG-272; genus DTU064. The sequence goes on from CANQMJ010000009.1 coordinate 1,282, forward strand.
CAAACAAAATAACGCTCCGCCATACGGCGACAGTCCGCCGGATATTGTCCGGCGACCCAAGAACGGACGGCAATCCCGCTCTTTCGGCGTCCGACCCTTTCACGCGCGCACATCCACAGCCGAATGGACACAGGCGCACGCTACTCTTGTCAAAGACGCGCCTTTATAATGTTCGAGTACAGTATACCACCAAAAACGCACCGTGTCAATACGCGTTTTCATTTATCCCTGTATAAACGGAATTTTTTGACGCGCCGCGACATTTTCGCATATTTTTAATCCGTTCGCGTATTTATTTTGTGAAGCAAGACGGTGCGGAATGTGCTATAATATCATTCAATGGTTTATATGAATCACAGTTTAATTCCACGCAGGACGGAGGCGGCGCATGAGCTATCGCGTACTTTTGATATCGCCGGGCGGCAGATGCCCCGCTGCCGTGACGGAGCTTTTCAGAGACTGCGACGTCGATACGGTCGAGGCGCGTTCATCGCGCGACGCAATGTCGTCGTGCGCGTACGACATCGTGCTCGTCAACGCCCACGCGTTTGCGGACGCGGAGCGCACGGCTCTCGACGCTGCAAAATCGAGCGCTGCGGTGCTGATGCTCGTGCCCGAGTCCGACTACGCGTCCGCGCGCGATAAAATGACGAAGTTCGGCGTGTTCGTTTTGCCGAAGCCGACGACGCAGGCGACGATGTCGGTCGCCGTCGACTTTCTCAAAACGGCGTGCGAGCGGTTCCGTGCGGAGGCGCGCCGCGCCGGGATAGTGGAGGAAAAGATCGCGGACATGAAGCTTCTCAACCGCGCAAAGTGGATGCTGATCGACAACCTGCAAATGACGGAGGCGGAGGCGCACCGCTACATAGAGCGTCAGGCGATGGACCGCTGCGAGCCGAAGCGCGCCGTCGCGGAAAGCATAATAAACACGTACAAGACGATATAAATCAAGACCACCGGTAAACCGGTGGTCCTGACTTTTATCGTTACATATACTTCACTATCTCAAATGTCCCGTCGAGTATGAGCCACAGCGGCGCGAAAAACCGCATCGCGTTCCATATCCCCGCGCCGAACATGTCGTAATCCGCGATAAGCATCGCCTTCGCGTACGCGGAGCGCGCGTCCTCGTACCAGACCTCGTGCTCTATGCCGTCCTGATAATACGTGTAGTACGGCGACGCGGCAGCCTCGTCGAACATTATCCGCGCGCGGCGCAGATATGCGCGCCTCGGCGCCTCGACATTTGACAGCGCCTCCGCCTCCGTCACCCCCTTCACGTACGGAAGCTTCCAGTCGTAGCCGTAGTTCGGTATGCCGAGCAGGTACTTGTCGGCGTCCGCCTTCGTGACCGCGTACCGCACCACCTCGCGCACCTTGTCGAGCGGCGCCACCGCCTGCGGCGGTCCGAACGCGTAACCCCATTCGTAAGTCATGAGCAGCGCCCTGTCGGCGGCGCTCGTCAGCGCCGCGTAGTCGTGACCCTCGTAGAGCAGTCCCGGTTGCGCGTCCGACGATTTCGGCGCGAGCGCGACCCAGACGGCGTAGTCGCCGCGTGCCTTCAGCGATGCGTTCAAGTCGGCGACGAACTGCGCGTAAGCCGCGGCGTCGCCGCCGTTTATGTATTCGAAGTCGACGTCGACTCCCGCGTATCCGAGCCTCTCGACTGTGTCGGCGACGTTTCTTATCACCGCGTCGCGCACGTCCTGCGTCGAGAGCACATATTCGGCGAGCTCGTTTGAAAACGTGCCGTCCTCGGTCAGCGTCGACAGCATCATGAGCGGACGCGTCCCGTATTCGCGCGCAAGCGCTATGATACGCGCCTCCGCCGCGTCGTTTCCGGGCGAGATGAGCGTGCCGTCGTTACGTATGCCGTACGTGAACACGGTCAGATACGACAGATACGGCAGCGTCTTGCGCAGCACGTTTTCGTCGACGAACGGGTACACGTACGCGTTCGTGACGAGAGGTGAGGACGGCATGGAGTTCTCCGTTATAACGAGCTCCTCGCCCGCGTATATCGTCTCCCTGCCGCCGAGCGCGGGATTTTTCCGCCACAGCTGCGACGTCGTGATGCCGTATCGCTCCGCCACCGACGACGCCGTGTCGCCCTCGCTCGCGACGTATACGGTCGCGGGCTGACGTATCAGCAGCGACTGTCCTATGGCGAGCGCCACCGGGTCGGGCAGCTCGTTGTCGCTTATGATGAGCGACGCGGGCGTCCCGAACAGATTTGATATCGAATAGATGCTGTCGCCTTCGGCGACCGTGTAGATACGCATATGCACCTCGTTTGTTTTTTCACAGTATATGAACTTTATCCCCCGCGCGTGAATAAGCCGCGCGCGAACGCGGCAAACTAAACAAAAACGAGGTGCAAGATGGATAATACGGAGATCAAACTCAAAACTCCCATGATATACAGGGGACTGCCGAAAATAGAGCGCGTTCGCGCCGTCGAGATACTCGACTCGCGCGGCGACCCGACAGTGCGCGCGTGGGTGACGCTCGCCGACGGCAGCGAGGGACGCGGCGACGCGCCCGCGGGCGCGTCAACGGGCAAGTACGAGGCTCACGAGCGGCGCGACGGCGGCGGCAAGGACGGCAGATACGGCGGGCGCGGCGTGCTCGACGCTGTCGCGAGCATAAACGACGAGATAGCTGACGCGCTGACGCACACGGACAGACGCGGCGTCGCCGGCATCGACAACGTTTTGACGACCATGTACGGTGAGATAACGAAGGACTGCCTCGGCGCGAACGCGCTGCTGCCCGTGTCGATCGCGTATGCGCGCGCGTGCGCCGACCATTACGGCGTCGAGCTCTACGAATTCCTCGGCGGAATACGCGCATGCGGGAAAAAGCGGTTCCCGACGCCGATGATGAACGTGCTCAACGGCGGCGCGCACGCGTCCAACAACGTCGACATACAGGAATTCATGATAGTGCCGCTCGGAGCCGGTACGATGTCGGAGGTCGTCCGCATCGGTTCGGAGGTATATCACGCGCTCGCGCGCGAGCTTAAAATGCGCGGCCTTCCGACCGCAGTCGGCGACGAGGGCGGATTTGCGCCCGCCCTCGACCGCGACGAGGACGCCCTCGACCTGCTCGTCGGCGCAGTCGAGTCGTCGGGGCACGCGGGCGAGGTCATGCTCGCGCTCGATGCCGCCGCGAGCGAATGGGCGTCGGGCGAAACGTACCGCATGCCGAAGCGCGGCGTCGAGATGACGGCGGAGGAGCTCATACTTTATTGGCGGTCGCTGTGCGAAAAATACCCCGTCGTCTCGATCGAGGACGGGCTCGGCGAGGACGACAGGGACGGCTGGCGCGCGCTGACGGAGACGATGGAGGGGACGATGATCGTCGGCGACGATCTGTTTGTGACGAACGCGTCCCGCATCGCGGAGCTGACGCATGACGGCATCGCGAACGCGGTGCTCATAAAGCCGAATCAGACCGGCACCGTGACCGAGACGTTCGACGCCGTCGACGCGGCGCGCGCCGCCGGGTGCCGCGTCATAGTGTCGCACCGCTCGGGCGAGACGGAGGACAGCTTCATCGCCGACCTCGCCGCCGCCGTCGGCGCGGACTTCATCAAATCAGGCGCGCCGGCGCGCTCGGAGCGCACGTCGAAATATAACCGCCTCGTCGAGATATACGGCTGACGGCACAAAAGGGGGACGAAAGTCCCCCTTTGTTAATTTTGATGTGTGACGAGGAAAATTAACGCAAAGTTAAAATTCTTAATATTTTCGAAAATTTAGTCTGCAGCAGTTGACTAAGGCTCTTTCAGACGATACAATAAAGATACGGAATAAAAAGTAAAGGCGGTAAAATACAGTTATGAAGAAATTTGTTGTACTCATTGCCTCGCTTGCGGCGGCGTCGATCATCGCGTGCCTGACGTCGTGCGCCGGAGAAAAAACGCATTTTGCCGAAGAAAAATTCAATTTCGATGTTGAAAATATCAATTTCGCCGTCACGGACACGGGAAAAATCATAGGCGAAATAAAAAGCGGCGACTATCACGACTTGAGCCGGAACGGCTCGGTAAGACTCAAAGGCGACGCAGACTGCGAGAATATGTTCATTGAAACGGAAATGCTGAAAACGAACAGCTGCGAGATCTCGGTGAAGAACAACGGCGAGGACAGCGTGAAGATCTTTTTGTATTCGGAAGAAAATGACGAAACGCCGATCCGTGAGATGTACGTTGACGCGGGAAAAACGAAAAGCTTTGACGGCCTTACGTCAAGTCTTATGTATCGTATCGCCGCGAGCGCGGCTGATGCGGCTGTCGACGTGACGGTCGGAGACTGATACCGTATGTTTGATCAGTCGGCGTGCTGTGATTTACAGATATTATAAATAGGCGACGATGCAGTGCGCGTTTTTTGTGCCAAACCGCGTAAGAGGCAAAATACTGCGATTTGCGAGCATTTCTTTTTTATCGGTCAAGTATACGTCAAAAACATAAAATACGCGTATACGCGATCTGTGCGCGTCTCAGAGGCATATGGCACAAAAGCGTGGGAGAGGGAACAAAAAATCCCTCTCCCGTGCTGTTGTTTATATCACGCACACACAGTGATAAGGAACAGAGGACCGGAAGGATCGGTTCCGAATCCCCGCCCGCAGGACACGTATTATGTCATGACGGAGATCATACGAAATATGGGATAAAGTTCCTGCATTTAGCATAAAGTATTGCATTTTTCTCTGTTTTATGATATATTACTCTTTGTATAATTGTTAAATCATAAATGAAAATTTACTTAATTATTTTTCTGCTCCGAGAACATACAGTATATATGTTTTTCGGATCCGCGAAACCGTATTTTTGAAAATTACCGTTGAATATCATATAAGTATATATACACAAAAGAGGCATACATGAACGGATCGACGCTTATAGAGGGTACTTATCAGATCATAAGACCGATAGGCTCCGGGAGCGGCGGAGAGGTCTATCTTGCATACCACACCCGCCTTGAAAAGAATGTTGTCTTAAAAAAGATAAAGCTGAGCGCGCAGAAGATGCTTGATATACGCGCGGAAGCCGATATACTGAAAAATCTTCACCATCCGTATCTGCCGCAGGTATTCGATTTTATAATGGTGACCGATGATAACGGCGAGCAGTCGATATACACGGTCATGGACTTCATACCCGGCAGGTCTTTTGAGGATCTGATGATCGGCGGCGCGCGCTTCACACCGACGCAGGTCGCAAAATATACACATCAGCTCTGCGAAGCCGTCGAATATCTTCATTCCCGCACGCCTCCGATCCTTCACGGCGATATAAAACCGGCGAATGTGATGCTGACGCCCGACGACAATATATGCCTCATCGACTTTAACATCTCGGGCTCGTCGGACGATTTCGAGGTCGTAGCGTTCACACGCGGTTACGCCTCTCCCGAGCAGTGCGAAGCGGCGAGAGAAAACAGGCTCCGCCGGAAGCAGATCGCGGCTGCTTTATCATCGGCGCAGCCGTACAACGGACCACTTTCACAGCCGTACAACGGGCAGGTCTACCGCGGCGGCGATGCAACCGAACTCGACGACGACGCGACAGAGCTTGATGACGACCGTACCGAGCTCGACAATGACCCCGTGGTAGATGCTGTTCTTAGAGGTGAAATGCATACACCGGCAGGCGTCACATTTGCGCCTGTCGCGAGGATCGACAGAAGATCGGATATATTCAGTATAGGAGCTACGGCATACTGCCTTTTGACGGGACACAAGCCCGACCCCGATTATGACCGTCAGATACCCGTATCGAAGCTCGGCATGAATGTCTCGGACGGGCTCGCGTACATAATCGACAAGGCGATGATGAAGAAGCCCGGCGACAGGTTTCAGTCTGCGTCCGAGATGCTGCGCGCGATGGATTCGCTCGGCAAAAAGGATAAGAGGTACAAGCGGCTCGTCGTCAGGGAAGTTATCTTCTGCACTATATTTATTCTGTTAGCATCGCTTTCGTCGATCACCGCTTACCGCGGATACGGTATGATGCAGAGCGAGAGGGCCGACACGTATTACAGCCGCGCACTCGAGCTTTACGAGGCACGGGAATATGAGGACGGCCTTCGCTATATAATCGCCGAGGCTCTGTCCGATGAGAGCATATATGACGACGGAACGCTCGGCAGCCTTTATTATCTTGCCGCCGAATGTAATTTCGAACTCGGCGAATACGAATCGGCGCTTTCATTCTACGAACAGGCGATAGAGCATGATCCGACCGACGCCGACTATTACTGCAATTATGCGATATCACTCTCCCGCATGGGCAGGGTCGACAGAGCGTCCGCTGCGATAGATGAGGCTGTAATGCTCGGGCTTTCGGACGATAAGGTCAGCCTTATGCGCGGCGAGCTCGCTGCGGCGAGAGGCATGACAGACGAAGCGGAGGCGGCGTTCCGTTCGTGCATCGACTCGTCGGACGACGCGTATCTTCTTGCCCGCGCCTATATGATGTACAGCGACCTCTATGCAAGTGACCCGGCGTACGACGGCTCGGAGGAGCTCATAAGCAAAAATATTGCGATACTCGAAGAAGCGGAAAACAGCGTGGACGACGCGTATCTGCCTATAATACTCGAGCGGCTGGCTGACGCGTACGGAGGCATGGCGTCCCTGACGGATGACAGATCGTATCTTGAAAGCACGGTCGGGGTATGCAAACGCCTGATTGAACTCAACTGGGGCACGTACAACAATTACATGAATCTTGCGGCGGCATATGACAAGCTCGGAGATTTTGAGCAGTGCCGCAGCACATATGAGGAAGTGCTCGAAGCGTTCGGCGAAAATTACGCCGTATACAAGGACCTCGCGTTCATGGAACTGGAGGTACAGGCGTCAAAGGATCCCGATGCGCGTGACTACGGAAAATTCAAAGAGTACTATGACAGTGCGGTGTCTCTGTATGAGGCTTCCGGAGGACAGCAGGATGCGGACACCGAGATGCAGCTTCTGAATGAATCGTACAGCGCGGTCGTAAACGGCGGCTGGCTCAAATAAAGGAGAAGATCATGACTATATTCGGATATACTTTTACGGTCGGCGAATTGATGTTTTACGGCGGCGCTGCCGGCGCCGTTATATCTCTGATCATCGTCATCGCGGCGCTGAAGATATTTTCCTCGCGGCGCCGGAAAATGCTGAAAAAAATAATGGAATCTTTATAAAAATCAAATCGGGATCGAAGGAGTATTTGCAGCATGAGAAAGAGAACGATAATATTCGGCGCGGTAATGCTTGTATTGTGCATTTACACCGCCGTTGCGTCCCGCATGGTGTACGGACTGAACATTTACACAGTCTCGTACGGCATCGGACGTGTGTTTTCACTGACATATATACCTGTCGGGATAGCGGCAGTTGTCGCGCTCGTTGTATTTGCGGTATTATTTGCAAAGGATTATCCGAGAATAAAGAGCATCGTATCTCCGAAGCTGGACGCTCTTGCGGAACGGATAGACAGGAGCATGGCGGACAGTGCGCAGCGTAAAAGAGCTGCGGCAATGTCTTACGCACCTTACGGAACGGCACAGCCCATGCAGAACAATCAATTCACGCAGCCTATGCAGCAGCCCGTACAGACGATGCAGAACGCTCAGTTCACGCATCCTATGCAGCAGCCCGTACAGCCTATGCAGAACGCTCAGTTCACACAGCCTATGCAGCAGCCCGTACAGCCGCAGATGCCGGAGACTGCAGAGCAGGAAACAAAAGACTCTCAGGCAAATGAAAACGCGCAGAATGATGCGCCTGCCGATGCGGGCTCCGAAAACGTCAGCGATACCGGCAACGCTGAAAACGCTGCGGCAGAAAACGCAAATGAAAGCCCGAATACAAACACAGCAAAATTCTGCGGATCATGCGGCGCGCCGATCACACCCGGTCAGAAATTCTGCGCGAAATGCGGTAGACGGCTTTTAATGGAGGACGAACATGGAAACTAAGCTCGGGAAACGCAAACTGATAGTTATCATTTCCATAGTATCGGTGCTCGTGTTGGCGGCTGTGATCGCCGCCGGCATCGGTATTTCAAAAGCAGTCAGCCGTGGTCGCGACAACGAGAGAGCCGTATTTATGGCGCTGTCGTACCTTCGCGACTCAAATACGGAGATGGCAAAGAATTATATAAATAAAGTCTCCGATAAGACAAACAAGAAGATCGGATTTGCCAAGGACAGCGCCGAGGTCATCCGTCAGGAGATGATAGGCAACAAAACGCTCAGCGAGATCGATATCGACGTTATAAACGACACCTACAAGCTCGATCAGACGCAGTCGGCGATCGTTACGTATCTGTCGACCGACGCCGTAAACGGCAGCGCAGACGGCTATGACAGCGTTATCGATCAGATAGTCAGGCAGATGGACATATCCGACGGCAGAAAATCCAAGTATGAAGCGCAGTACGAGATGGAGCGCATGCTTCTTTCGGGCGGATATCTTGACGAAGAAAGAGCCGCCGAGTGCGAGAAGCTGCTCGGTAAAGAATCCATGATCGAGCTCGAGCTCGGTTCCGCGATCTCCTTCGGAAATTACAACCGCGCATTCAATATGGCGGTCGATCTTGCGGCGGAGGACCCATCCGACGAGAATATGATCCTGCTCGCGGATGTGATCGCACGCGCGGCATATTCGGGTTCGTATATCGACAGCGCATACCTGTATGAGGCTGTTGGAAAGAAATATGACCCCGAGGCAGAGCAGCGCAAAAACGCAAATCTGAATAAAGAGATAGAAAAGCTCGAGGGAGAAGTCTTCGAGACGGAAATGATGCTTTCGAACACCGAGGATGATGCCGAGCGGGCAAAGACAAACGATGAGCTGAACGAAAAAAGGGAAGAGATCAAATCGCTCGAAATCAAGCGCGACAATCCCCTTCTGTACAGAGCGCTCAACTCTGTCGAAACCGTATCGGGTGTGCGCGGAGATATAGTCAGGGCAAAGCTCTACTACACGGCGGGGCTTTTTGAGGACGCCGAAAAATGTATGAAAAAAGCGGCGGGATCGTTTGAAAAGCGGTTCTGCGACAGCAGCGACGTCGTCAGAGGACTCAACCTGCTCGAAAAGATCTACAGCGGAAAAGCATCCTCGACGGAAAAACGTCAGGCGTCGTCGACCGTTGCCGATATGCTTGACAGTGTGTCGGACAATATGTACATGAACAGCGGGTACGGATACAGTTATTCGACAGGTCTGTCCGATGCGATGGCAAATGAGCTTTTGACCGACTACAAGTATCAGAGCAGCGACATCTACATAACGAGCATAGACGACAGCGCATATCCGGATCTCACCGTGACCGTCAACGGCAGAGAGGACGTTATCTCCGACATCGTACACAAGCGCGGCATCGTTGTAAGAGATACGCACTATGACGTAAAATATAAGGCGGAGATAGACGAATCGTCGATGGCGTCGATATGCTTTGTCGTCGATATAAGCGGAAGTATGAGCGGCTCACCGATAGACAACGCGAAAAACGCGCTTCGTTCTTTTATCAACACCTTGAGCGACAACGTAGAGGTATCGATAGTGGCGTTCGACGACGCTTATTATGAGCGTACGCCGCTGACAACGGATCCCGGCGAGCTTTTGGCAGGAGTCGAAACGCTTTATCCGAACGGCGGCACCAATATTGCGGAAGGCATAAGGGGCGGCATCGCGTCGCTGAAAAATGCGTCCGGAGCTAAAAACATTATACTTATGACGGACGGACAGAGCGGTGAGGATTACAGCTGGCAGGACGAGGCTGCCGCCGACGGCGTTATGATATTCACGGTCGGTTTCGGTGACGTCAACGAACAGTATCTGAGACAGATCGCGGAGCTTACGGGCGGAACGTTTACGCTCGCCGATTCATCGGGCGATCTCGGAAGCGTCTATTCGAGCATAGGCTCCGTCATAGGAAACAGAGCGAAGATCACGTACACGGTCACGGAAAACGTTGATGAAGCGCCGAGATATGTTTACATAAGATCAGACAACTACGATTCGTCGCAGTCGAAGGAGTACCGTGGCGCAGGCAGCAACAAACCGGCGACGGCGGATACATTCGTAATTTTGAGCAGTCTGATGTACACCAAAAACGACATGGACTATTACAGGAATCAGAATCAGGATTTAACGGTCCAGCTCAGCTCGTCGTCAAACAGCGATGTCGAAAGCCTTGAAATAGACGGGAAAAAGATAACGCCTGAAGAAAATTCATGGTATGTCGAATTTAAGATAGCTCCGCTCGACGTCGGCATTTATGACATCAAATTCAATTTCAAGGACGGCTCGTCTCTTGAGGTCGATAATGTGATCGTCGTGTATGACGATTCATCGGAGACGACAAAGGTGTATTATTCCGATGTGATAAAGATCGGAAGCGTTCTGCTACAGGGCGGTCCGACCGTTGTCCTCGATGACGGTACGGTGGTCATGAACGGCATTCACTTCTATGAGTCCGGAGGCTCCCAGTATGACAGCACGCTCAATGCTTATTCCAACAACAATGTGGTTCTTAAGCCCGCGTCGGTAAGCGATAACCGAACGCAGGAGGGATATCTTGACTGGGGCGACACATGTACCTTCTCGATCGACGGACGTGTTTACCTGTCGAGCGGCGACGCTCAGAATTCACTGGGGTACGAAACGATAGCCGCAAGCGGCAAACTGACCGGCAGCATCGACAATGAGCACTGCACGATAACGAGAAGTGCATCTTAAATGAGGGTTGATCATGGAAAAACTGAAAAACAAAAAATTGCTGATAATCGTTGCCGTTATATTTGTTGTTGCGGCAGCGGTAACGGCTGCGGTCATTTTGTCGCTTTCCGGGAAGGATGACGTCAGCCGTGCGCTCGATCTCGGCGACAGATACCTTTCAAACATGGATTACGATTCCGCGATAAGGGAATACAGCCGTGTCCTCTCTATCGATCCCAACAACGAGGATGCGCTGGCAGGTATCGTGATGAGTTATGCCGGTCTCGGTGAAAAAGAAAAGGCAAAGGATCTCTTTTCAAAATATCTCCCCGATACGAAGCGCACCGATGTCCTTGAGTCATACGGAAAGATGCTTGAAGACGAGGGAGATTATGCCGGCGCCGTTGCGATCGCGGAGAAGCTGATAAGTCTGCGCGACGGCGACGAGGATCATGAGTGGATGGCGGAGATCATCGCCAAAAACGGTGCGGCGCGCCATGATTACAGCGAGAGCACGATAGTCACGGCCGAGGTTCGCGACGGCTCAGTCAACACGATGGGCAGCAATAAGATGGGCGCGCTCGGCACGGACGTCAACTTCGGCACCGATATTGCAGCCGATACGATGGCTCCCGCCGGATTCAAGGGAAAGGCGATCGGAGTATATACGTTCGGTTCAAATACTGTTGTGATCGACGAAAACAACTCGCTTTGGATAGCGGGAAGCAGCCGCAGCGGTCAGAAAACGGGCTCGGGGACCGAAATGATCGTAAAGGCGGGCTGGGAAGACATCACGCCTCCCGACTGTAAGGTCATAAAAGCAGCCGGATTTGACAGTACGATATTTGCGCTCACCTCCGACGGAAAGCTTTGGGTCACCGGTCAGAACTGCGGATTTGTCAACGGGGATGTGTGGCTCGACGGTTGGGAATGTATAACCGGATATAATACTATACTCGATCTGCAGTGTTCAAGATATAACGTGACATTTTTGAACAGCGACGGCACCGTGTACAGAGCATCGTTCGGCAGTGTCGCAACAAATGCGGGATATGTCTCGGCAAGCTGGTATTCGGCAGCGAAGAATGTGGCGGCGTATTCGATCGGAACGAATTCCGGCATGGTGTGGTGCGATTCCGACGGCAGATTCGGCAGCGACAACTGGTCGGCTTATTATCCGGACTCATGGAACATCGTCAATGCGTACGGCTCAACGGAAGGCTGGGGACCGCAGTATTCCGTCGATTCGATAGCAAATGTTGAAAACGGATTTTATGTTCTCGCCTCCGACGGTGTTCTGCACTATGTCGCAAACGGGACTGACACTGAGATACAGACGCCGAAAGCGGTGGAAGATATATATGTGACAGGGTCAAGCTGCGTTGCGGAGCTTCAGGGCGGAGGCTTTGTCCTCTTTGACAACGCAGGAAACCAAAAATAATAGACAGGAACGGGAGGATACGTGAACATATGAATATTTCGGTGATCATAGCAGACAAAAACATGGATTATTTATCCCGCATCTCGGAGTTCCTTCAGCAGTACGATAATCTGACGATAAGTATTTGTTCGGACGGGGATAAGTTTCAGTCCATTATCGACGCGGGACGGTATGACGTTGCGCTTTTTGACCCCGACATATCGGAAGACAGGATCATATTCGGCAACGTAAAGCTTGCGCTGTGTCTGTACAGCGACGAAGCCCGAAATCTCGGTCTTTACACTGATATGACAAAGGTGATGAAATATCAGCGCATCAGCCATATATACAAGAACATCGTACGAGAATATGCGGATAAGGCCGGCTACGCCGCCGATTTTGACAAATCGCAGAATACGCACATAATTTCCGTTTTCTCCCCGATAGGCGGAAGCGGAAAAACGGTGATAGCGCTTGCGGTCGCAAGCGGACTTGTCGGCATAGGAAAGAGCGCGCTGTTTGTGAGCATGGAGCAGCTCAGCAGTTCGGCCGAGGTAAACGCCAAGTATGAAAACGGACTTATAAGTCTGATCGAAGCAGCCTCGGAGCCGGAGGACAAGGTCGACTTCGGTTCGAAGGTGATCGGGCTGGCAAAAGAAGGCATGAACGGCATGTCGTATGTCGAAGGCTTTGACAGGATAGTGGACTATGACGCTGTTTCATCAGACGACATCGAGGCGGTACTTACGAGAATTAAGCGTGCCGGTTTATATGACTATATCGTTGTTGACCTTGAAAGCAGACTCGGCGACATAGAAAAATCGGTGATATCGCTGTCCGATCATATCGTCGTCGTCGAAAGACCGGGAGAGCTCCCCTCAAAAAAGATGCAGCTCTTTGCCGAGCAGGCAGTGACCGGCGAATATAAGGGCAAGATGGTGAGGGTAGGCAACTTCGCCGAAAACAACTCTTCATACACGGTGACCTTTGACGCTCCGATAATCAGTCTTGTACATAACTATGGAAATCTCCCGCTCAGGAATATGATCGGAGCTATAATCTCCAACGGTGAATTAGACGTACGGCAGATAATAAAGGCACAATAAGACATCATTAACGGAGACGGAGGACAAAGATGGCTGAAAATTACTTCATGAAAGAGGTTACATACCTCAAAGAGGTCATTCAGAATGCGAGCCGACTCAGAAATTTCGAGGAAGGTGCTGTTTCCGAGTTGATCTCGCAGGAAATAGAACGCCGTATCGAATGGGCCCGTTGCAACGATTCGGATCTCTATCGCTATTATCAGGGACTTTCTTTCAGAGAAAGAAATCTCCTGAAGTATACAGTATCCGAGTCTGTCGAAGGTCTCGGGATACTCGGCAAGATCATCATGGACCCGGATATCACGGAAGTCATGATAAACGGGCATGACACGATATTCGTCGAAAAAGCCGGTCACCTCACACGTCTCGATGAACATTTCGAAAGCAAAGAAGACTTGATGCGCATAGTGCAGAGACTTGTCAGCAGCATGGACAGAACTGTCGATGCAAGCAACCCTATAGTCGACGCGCGCCTCGAGGACGGATCGCGTGTGCATGTCGTATTTCCGCCCGTCGCGCTGGACGGCGCGACAGTGACGATCAGACGTTTTTCGAAAAATCCCATGACGATCGAACGTCTGCTCGAGTATAAATCGATCACGCCGGAGGTCGCCGATTTTCTTGAAAAGGTCGTAAGATCAAGACACAATGTGTTTGTCTGCGGCGGTACGGGCAGCGGTAAAACGACGTTTTTGAACGCACTGTCGAACTTCATACCGTCTTATGAGCGCGTCATTACGATCGAGGACTCGGCAGAACTTCAGATCAAGAATATCCCCAACATCGTCCGCATGGAAACAAAAAAAGCAAATTCCAAGGAAGCGAACGAGATAACGATCCGCGATCTTATCAAGGCGTCGCTCCGAATGAGACCCGACCGCATTATCGTCGGCGAGGTGCGCGGAGAAGAAGCGCTCGATATGCTGCAGGCGATGAACACGGGTCACGACGGAAGCCTCTCTACCGGTCACGCGAACAGTCCTGCCGGAATGTTAAGCAGACTTGAGACAATGGTGCTCACCGGGAGCGCTGACCTTCCTCTCGAGGCTATAAAACAGCAGATAGCATCCGCCGTCGATTACATCGTCCACCTGTCGAGGCTGCGCGATTTCTCACGCAAATGCATGGAGATAACGGAAGTCGTCGGATACGAAGACCATGAGATCAAGCTCAATCCCATCTACAAATTTGTTGAAGACAAGGAAAAGAGCACGCTGAAAAAGGTCGAGGGACAACTCGTAAGGACCAAAAATAAAATAAAGAAGCAATCGAAATTCCTGCTTGCCGGGATCTATGATTTTTGGGATGGTGAAAGTGATGATGCCGCAGAGATTTAACGACGCAGACAACCGAAAGGTCAGACTAAAATATTACGAATGTAATATGACGAAAATGCAGCATATCGTCGCATATGTTGTATTTGCGATCGGCATTGGAGTGATATTTTACATTTATTATCGCGCATTGATAGTCTCCGTTGTCGGCGGTCTCATCCTTGCCGTCTTTCAGGAGAAGAATTACTCAAAGTCCGTTATGAGAAAGCGCCAGAAAAAATTGAGGCTCCAGTTTAAGGAGTTCCTTGACGTAATAACGATATCGGTGAGCGGCGGCGCCGGACGTTCTATCGAGAACGCGGTAGAGGATTCACTTACCGAGCTTCGAATGATGTTCAACGAGGATTCCGATATCGTGCGTGAGATCGAGCTTATCGTCAACGACTACAAGCACGCCGGGATACCGATCGCGGACGGCTTCGCCGAGCTCGGCGAGAGAAGTGAGATAGACGATATCGTCAGCTTTGCGACCGTCTTCAAGACGATAGGCGGTAAGACGAGCGACTTCGACTATATCATCACGCAGACAAGGGACATTATCAAAGACAAGGTCGAGATAACGATGGAGATCGAGACGAGCATTTCGTCCGCGAAGACAGAGGCATATATGATGCTTGTCCTTCCTCTCGTACTTATAGTGATGATGTCTACCATGGGCAGCGACTTCATGAGTTCGCTGTTCACGACGCTGATAGGACGCGCAGCGGCTACCGTCGGTGTGATATGCACATTCGTTTCATATGTGATAGCGACGCGCGCGACCGAGATCGACGTGTAAAGGAGAGTGCAATGCTTACTATCGTACTAATGGTGATAGCAACGGCGGCATCGGTGTACTTTTTGTTGGAGATGGGTCGTGCCGACAGGGATTCCGTCGCCGAGATAATCATGTCGAAGGCATGGAGCAATCGGTTTTCAAAGCAGACACTCGAGGAAAAAAGGTCGTCATATTTATGGAAAAATGAGAGATATCATCTCCATTCTCCGAAGACGGTTCAGAAAAAGCTGAAGTCGTGGGATAAGCAGATAGCAAAATACAGCCAAAACGACGAAGCATATTCGAACGGCCGCACATTTTCACTGATTGACATCATACCGCTGTTCGGATATCAGTTCCTCGTCGATCTTAAAATAGACAGCAACAGCGATATACTGCGTTCGCTTGTAAGAAGCTGTGAGCATACGGGCTACAATGAGCTTGAACGCGACCGCGTAACGGTGGACAAGAAAAACTCGTTCATATACGCGTACTATGTTTTGGCGTCGCTGTTTTCATTCCTGTTTATAGGAATTATTCTGGCATGTTTTCTCGGCGTCGTTGTGATAGCGGCAGGGAACGAGATCGAGAGCGTCATAATGATAATGGCAGTCAGCTTTGCTGCTGCCGCTCTTTACGGATATATCCCGTATGAAAGTCTGCGTTCTTATGCGAATAAGCGTCAGGATGAGCTCGATACGGAGTTCCCGAACGCTATCTCGAAAATAGCATTGCTCGTGACTGCCGGAATGAACATAACGAACGCGATAACGGAGACGGCAAACAGCGGGGATTCACTCATATACCGTGAGCTTCGGTCGGTCGTCGGTGATCTCGGCAAAGCGTCGACGGTGCAGAGCGCATTTCAGCGTATGCAGTGCAGATGCGACAACAGATATCTCGATAAGATGGTGACCATCATAACGAAGAGCTATATCTTCGGTAACAGGGACCTGGCGGATGATCTCAAGGAGATCAACGACGAGTGCTGGCTTGACAAAAAGCACAACGCGCGCAGAATGGGCGAGCGTGTGCAGACCAAGCTTTTTATCCCGACGATGCTGATGTTTATCGGCGTCCTTGTTGTGATTATTATTCCTGCGATGTCCGGCTTCAATCTATAAGACGTCAAAGGATGATAATAAGTTCGATCGCTTGAGAAAGGAGGTCAATATGAAACTTCTTAATCGCATTTATATAGGTGCTAAGAGCCGTATGATCAGGGCTTCCGAATCCGTAAAGGAATTTCTTGCTTCTGAAAGCGGTATCGACGGCATAGTCGTGACGATCATCATACTGCTTATTGCTGTTCTGCTTATCGCAGTATTCTGGGGCAGACTTAAGGAATGGGTCAGCGGTATTATGGATCAGATCTTCGGTACATCTTTTGATACGGAAGGACTATAACAGATTTCTAAGACTGAACGAGCGGAGAGGGACAGATATGAGAGTGCATAATGATAAAAGTGAAAAAGGCGAGATCGAGGTTGAAGCCACCATCATTTTGCCGATCGCTATTTTGAGCATTATACTGCTTCTCTATTTGTCCCTCTTTTTGTTCCAGAGAGCTAACCTTCAGGCGTGCCTTGAAACTTCGGTCATATACTACAAGAATTCTGTGACCGACACTTACGTCAAAAGAAATGATACCGTAAGCTATGACAACAACGATAAAAGCCACGTGGGTAAGGGAAACACCTATTCGGCAGAGTCACCGCTTTTCCCGTACCGCGGCATATTTGACAGCGGCGAATATAATTCACAGGAAGAATTTGAAAAGTATTTCGATTCCGTCGCCGGAAGAATGCTTTTCGGCGAACCGGACGTCAGTATCGAATATTCAAACTACGTGCTGCTGCGGCAGTTTGAAGTGACGGCGACACAAACGGTGTCGTCGCCTGTCGATTTCAGTATACTCGGGATCGGCAACGAATATAAGGTCTCCGCCACGGCACGCGTATCTGTGGTCGACCACGATGCGCTTATACGTAACGCAGATTTCGCCATCGATCTGCTTGAGGATACAAAGCTCGGCGAGATGGCAAAAAACTTCGCGTCAAAGGTCGGCGAAGTATATAACAAGATAAAGGATATGCTGAAATAACATGAAGCATATTGAAATAAATCGACGGGGTCAGCACAAGATGAGAAAAACGACCGATAAAAGAGCACATAAGAGGGCAAAGACCGCTCTTGAACGTGAACATGGCGTTATAACAGTATTTGTGACGCTGATGATGGTCCCGGTCGTCGTAATAACGAGTTTGATGGTGGACGCTGCGAGGATCAAGCTGTACAGCTCGCAGGCGATCATGGCGGCCGATTCTTACGGCGACGCAATACTAAGCGAATACGACAATCTCTTAAAGGAGCTGTACGGGCTGTTTTCCGTCACGCAGAATGAGCAGGGACTTGAGGAAATAAAAAAATTCTCCGAATATGCAGGATATTCATTCGACCCCACGGGCGGCGGGAAATCGCTTTCCGGCTTTATGCCGTATAAGAATGCGGACGTTCAGCTTTCATATGAGCCCGTCAGCGGTGCCAGCCTCAGCAACAACAATGTGTTTCAGACTCAGATCGGCGACTTCATGAAATACAGGGTCATCGGACAGCTTGCCGATATGCCTGATTTTTTCTCAAGTATCAGCAGCATGAAAACTATAGAGTCCGACAGACGTGTTTCCGAGCTCTATACGGATATTTCGGAAAACAGTCAGGAAATACTTGAGCTTATCGGACATTACTACGAACAGCTTAAAATTCTCAAAGACTACCCGAAATATCTCGACGGCAGAGTCAGTGATTTCGGCGCATACAGCGATGCACTGTTTGACATCGTCAAAAGTGACGAATACGCAAAATATGTAAATTACAAGAACAACAAAAGCGCAATAGATGCAGCAGTCAAGAAACTTGAAAGAATAACGAACGATTCGGACAGTAAAGAGGAATGGACGGCGGAAGATCAGGAGCTGTACGATCAGTACGTCGACGAAAGCGAGTACAAAAAATCGGTAGATAATGCTATCTTTAACATAAGAAGAAACGCCGTTGACGATTCACGCGGCGGTACTGCCATTAATTTCGACAACGTAAAAAGGACGATCGACGCCCTCGGAGTTTTAAGCGGTCAGCTTGAAGAAACGCTTTCAAATCTGCATACACAGATCGAAAAACTGAAAGGTGAACTTGATTCATGCAACGAGGACATGGCGGATAATATAAGATCGGAGATAAGCGATCTTGAAAAAATAGCCGACATGGAGCATGATTTCAAAGAGACATACGAGCTTGTCGCAGGCAACGTCTCGAAAAACGATGATAACAAGACCCGTCTTCACGATCAGCTCGGCAATCTCGACAAGGTCAGGGACAGGATCAAGAGCGGTACTATGCCCGTCGAAAAAAGCGACCGCGGGATCAGCGGCAGAAATGTGTCTATTGATTGGCTCAGGGGAGATGAGTTAGACCATAGCTTAGCCTGGACCGATTTTATGGACACGAAGAGTCAGTTTTACAATGATTTGAAGCAGCTTTGCGAGTCCGGAGGAGACGGCACAAAGGGCGACAAGGATAAAGGCGATAAAGAAGTAAAAAGAGCGAACGAAAAGACGGAGCAATATAAAAAGGAGCTTGAAAAGGATGATGCTCCCGCGGGTTTGAGAAGCATAACGCCCGGGCTTGCGTCTCAGCTCCGGAGAAACTATGATCCCGGAAGTGAAGTTCCGAGCGTATTTGATAATTTCGGCAGCGGGATATCACTTGAGGCTTTCACAAAAAGCGCGACGACCGCAGTCGACAAATTTCTTGTTACAATGTATGATTTCGGCATGTTTTCAAGCAGAGTTACTAACATTCAGCCTGCAAAAGATGCCGAGACGAACGGCGAGGATCCCGATTACAAGGATAAGAGTCTGACGAAATACGATAAGAGCACGGACATCAACTACCTCTACCGTGCCGAGCTCGAATATATCTACGGCGGTCACACCGATTCGAAAAGTAATTTGAACGATGTACGCAACACGATCTGCTTTATTCGATCGATATTGAATTTCACGTCGTCGTTCACGATAGATGAAGTCAACAGCGCGATAAATGCTATCGCCGACGCTGCGGCATCGGCTGTCGCGGCTACGGGAGTAGGCGCACCGGCCGCGCCGCTTGTGAGAGTTGCCGTCAGCGGAGCGCTCAGACTTGCGTTTGCGGCATGTGAAACTGCGGCTGATTGGAAAACACTCACGGAAAAACGCGGTGTTGTCACACTCTTGAAAACGAAGATCGATCAGGTCGAATCCGTGAACGGACTTGCGGACCTTTTGAACCTTGACGTTCAGACTAAGGCAAACAAGGACAAAGAGGCGGCGTTTTCATACGAAAATTATGTGTTTTTGCTGCTGCTGATTTTCGTCGGCAACAACGATATGCTGGACAGGACCGGCGACCTTGTCACATTGAATGTCAATCAGGCATGTAACAGCGGTGATGCGCTTGAAACGCTTGATTTTAAGATAAGCGACACTGTCACAGCCGTAAAGACAACATGCAAAGTCAAGATGGATTTCGTCGTTCTGCCGGATAATTTCGCAAAGATGTATTTGTCCGGTACGGATACGGAAGTTATGATAAGCAATCTTGAAGACACATATCTCGGCTATTCGATAATTCGAGGATATTAATCCTGCCCGGAGGAAATGCTGAATAATGGATCATGACGAAAAAAATAATCAGGACGGACTGATAACAGTCGAGGCCATACTGTCGCTCGTACCGTTTATCATCGCTATCCTCGGCATTATATCGTTTATCAACATCTATATGGTGCATAACAAGGTCCAATATGCGCTGCATCAGATGGGAGCCGAACTCAGCGGGTACACATATTTTTACGAAGCGCTCGGGCTTCGCTCGGCGAATACACAGTTTGACAATGACGTCCATGAAAATACGCAGAACATCACGACCGCGATGGATCAGCTTGACGAATTCATGACGCAGGTAGGCGAATTCGAGGACAGTTATCACGAAGTGAAAAACGGCGATGTAACTGCGCTTGAGAATGTGTATACAAACGGTCAAAACGTATACGAGAGCGGTAAAAACCTTGCCGGAACCGGAAGCAAGTTCATAAGAGACCCGAAGATGCTTTTGCGTGAGCTTATCTACTTTGCCGCCGGAAAGGGCGTGGATTCATTCAAGACTTTTCTCGTCGGCACGGCGGCGAAGCCGCTGATGAATGCATATCTGGACGAGTCGTTCGCCGATTTCGGCGGTGCGACCGCAGACGAATATCTCCGCCGCTTCGGAGTGAAGAACGGGATAGACGGGATGTCCTTTGACAACAGCACGATGTTTACGGCGGAGGACAATCACAGGACTATCGATATCGTGGTCGAATACAAGATAGAAATATACATATTGAAGCTGTTTTTCAAGGATCCGACGATAACGGTCGTTCAGCGATGCGTAATTCCGGCGTGGCTTGACGGAGACGGCGTCAAATACTCAAAATAACGGAGGACGCAGCTTTGAAGCCGATATTGACGCTGACGGTCTCGCTTCTGTTTTTGCCGTTGGCGTATTGGGGAATGATGGTCTTTCTGCGGCCGTCATTTAAGGATGAAAAAAATAAAACCGGCAGCCTTGCATTGACGCCGGCAGGGGCGTTGGTTGCCGCAGTATCCGAGCTTGCGCTCGTCAGGGTGTGGTTTGCCCGTGGGAGATGCGATTATACCGACATGATGTTCATACTGATCGTAATAATGCTGACGGCGATGTCGGTATTCTGTATCACGGACCTGTATGAACGTATCGTTCCGAATAAGCTGCTTTTGATACTTCTGATGCTGTACGTTATAACGTTGGGTTTATTCGGCGTATACGATATGAGTATACTGATAGAAACGCTTCCGTCGATAATCCTCGGATTCATATTCTGCGCCGCCTCGTTCGGGCTTGCGTATCTTCTCGCTCATAAAAATCTCGGAGCGGGAGACGTAAAGCTGTCGCTTGTGATGGGACTGTATCTTACAGGTGAATATGTGGTCGGTGCCGTCATGTACGGGTGTATTGTCGGAGCTTTGTTCGGAATAGTTCAGCTGATACGAAAAAAAATGACGCGTAAAGACTTGATGCCATTTGTACCGTTTTTGTATATCGGGCTGATAATAAGATGCTTTATAGGATAGGGGGCAGATATGGCAAAGAAAAAAAATCTTGTAGCAAGAACAAAAAGCAACCTGACGCTGCTGCTCGTCGCCATAATCGCCGTCGGGTGGATATTGACGCTGTCGACGATTATGTCGGAGGATGTGGTCTCCGCGCAGAATGAAATGATAGAGGCGGCAAGGAAATATGCCGAGGACGGACTGTATGTAAAGGCAGCGAGGCAGTATCTGTCAGCTCTCGGCGCATATAAGACGGAAAACAATTTCAAGTACCAGACAGAGCTTTTAGACGTATACCGCAGCGCGGAAATGACAGACGAGTATTATTCGCTGATAGATTCGCGCATAAGCGAAGGAACTGCTCCGGCTGAGGAATACATCGAAAGAGCTCAACAGTATACAGACCGAGGCTCCGAATCATCGGCGATAAATGTGCTGAAATCGGGACTTGAGAAATACGCCGACAACACTGAGATCAGAGACTTTTACGAATCGCTGTCATATATAAACACATATACGAGCAGTACATGCGCAGAGCTTTCCGTACCGAACAGCGACTGGTATGTTCCGGCATTCGACGGCGAAAAGTGGGGCTACATAAACGTCAAGGGAAAGACCGTGCTCGATTTTGTATACGATGAGGCGATGCCGTTTTCGGGCAGCTATGCCGTTGTCAAGCTTGACGGGCAGTATATAACCGTCGACAAAAACGGACGTAAAAATTCGATAGACAAGATCGGTCTTGACAGCGTCAAGTCGATGGTCGGCAACCGCATCGTCGGCATAAAGGACGGCAGGTGCGGTATATACAATATAGATTTTAAGCTGCTTTCCGGCGACGAATCGTACGAAGACGCCGTTTTAAGCGACAACGGGATCATCGCGGTGCGGAAAAACGGCAAGTGGGCGCTTATAGGTTCTGATCTGAAAGCAATAACCGATTATATCTTTACCGATATTGCCGTCAACAGCCGCGGACAGCTCTTTAACGGCAGCCGTGCCGTAGCAGCCGACGAAAAGGGATATTTCCTCATCAATAACGAAGGGAAGGCATACTACGACAATATTCGCTTTGCGGACGCAAAAGGCTTTGAGGGCGGATATTATGCGGTGTCTGACGGATCGGGAAAATGGGGATTTGCAGGACTTAAGGGAGAACTCATACTCGATTATCAGTACGATGATGCGCGCTCGTTCTCGAACCGCCTTGCCGCTGTGAAGATCGGCGACGTGTGGGGATACGTCAACATGTACGGTACGGTCCAGATCGAGCCGCAGTTCACGGATGCGAACATATTCATAGAAGGTTCCGCGCTGGCAAAGAGCGCAGACGGAACATACAAAATACTGACGCTGAAGTATTACAGCTTGTTCTGATTTATAAAAGAAATAGGATAAGGAGACAAAAATATGCTTACAGAAGCCGTTATAGCTAATAAAGCTTACGCTAAATTCAGTACGCCTGCCGAATGCGATCTCGATACGATAGCGCTCAATGTTATCAAACAGGATTGCCCGGATTTTCTTCTGCCGATAAGGACAATGGAGATCAACGGCAGTCTTGAGATAAGATATGAATTGACAGACGGTGTGAGACTCAGCTACGCACCTCGTGAAATGATGAAGAAAGACTTTACGGCGCTTTTGATAAATTTGCTGACGCCGTTTAAGACTTGCGGTGACTGGTTCCTTTGCCGCAGCAATTTTTACCTCGATTTGGATTACATAATCGTCGGAAAGGACGGGCAGAGCGTAAAATATGTCTATATTCCTGCCGCAAACTACGCGAGCACCGATGAAGAGATAGTCGATTTCTTCTTCAATCTTATTCTTTCAAAGAAGGTCGTCGACGACGAGGCGTACACTGTCGAGATCATGCGTATTCTTAAAAGCAGCAGCAGGAACAGCTTAATGGAGACGCTCGACTTTCTTCTTAATAAGTCACAGCCGGCGGACGGTCAGGCGCCTGCCGTATTCCCGCCGATGCCGGGAAATGCAGGTCAGCAAATGCCCGGCGCACAGCAGTTTGGTCCGGCACCCGGACCTGCCGTTCAGCGTCCGCCGGTCAGAGAACCTGCAAATAATCAACCGCCCGTAAGAATGCCGGACAGGGGACCTGTCGGCGGCGGTATGAACCGCCCGAATGATGTACGTCCGGATATGCAGAATAATGTCCCGAAAGGCGCAGGTCCCGGAGTGAATCCGGTCCCGAATTCCGACGAGGAAATGAAGAGACGTATAATGGGCGGTCTTTATGGCGACGGCGGCGACACGGCTGCGAACGATCCCAAAAAGAAAAAGGGCGGTATGTTCGGCTCTAAAGGAAAACAGAAGCCGATGCCGCAGCAGGGACAGCCTCAGCCCCCGCAGCAGCAGTTCCCGCAGCAGATGCCGATGCAGCAGATGCGGGGAGGACAGCAAGGCGGGTTTATGATGCCGCAAGGGCAGCCTCCCGTACCAAATATGATGCCTCCGCAGCAGGGACAGCAACGGCAGCAGGGACAGCCCCCGTTCGGACAGCCTCCGTTCCCGCCGCAGCAGTTCCCGCAGCAGATGCCGGGGTTGAATTATCAGCCGAGCGATTCGACCGACATAGACGAAGAGACGGTGCAGGACAGCAGCGTCCTCCGTCTGCGTCTTATCGAAAACGTGATGCTGAATTGCCCGAAATATATCGAGATACCGCTGACGGGCGGTTCCGCCACGGTCGGCAGATTCGACAAATCGGGTCAGCCGAGAAGCGATTACAACTTTGACGCGTCGCTTTCATTCGTCAGCCATATGCATTTCCGCGTGGAACAGAACGACAATGCATGGACGATCATAGACCTCAATTCAAGCAACGGTACATTTGTCAATAATCAGAAGCTCGTTCCGAATGTCAAGTACCCGCTTGCAGTCGGCGATACTATCATGATCTCGGCAAAATACCGCATGACGTACGTTGTTTCGTAACGGGGGAAGCATAAGTGAAAATTTATACCGGCTGCGTTACTGACCGGGGAAATTTCAGACTCAAAAATCAGGACCGTGCCATCTGCCGTGTCAAGCGCGATAAACATCATATTTTGGCAGTCGCATGCGTATGCGACGGGATCGGCAGCTTTGAACAGAGCGAAATAGCGGCGGAAATGATGACGTCGGGTATTTCACGCTGGGTCGACGGTCTTGACAGATTCCGTCCGGGTGCGCTGACGAAGGAAGACCTCCTTGAGGATCTGGATGTCACTATCCGTGAGCTCAATACGCTCGTATGCGGATACAGAAGCAGCACAGGCGTCGACATAGGCTGTACTATGTCGATGCTTGTGCTGATAGACGAAAGCTACTATGTGTTCCACGTCGGGGACAGCAGGATATACTGCGTGAACGATACGATGTATCAGATCACGCATGACGAGGTGTCTGTCGCCGAAACGGGCGGTCATGTCAAATCTAAGCTGGCAAATTACATCGGAAGATCGACAGAGCTTTGGGTCAATAAATTCGGCGGTGAAGCGATAAAGGGAGATATTTTCCTCCTCGGCTCTGACGGACTGTTCAAGCAGCTGAACTTTGAGGATGTTGCTGTACGCGCCGAGAAGATCAAAAGCGACAAGCGCGCGCAGTCGGTCTGCTGCGAGCTTGTGTCGCTTGTTCTCGAACGCGGAGAACGCGACAATGTTTCATGTATCATGATATGCGTCAACAAAACGGACCGTCAGTGAGGTGCTGACAGCACGGCGACAACGAGCAGTCCCACAATGAGATGATATAAAGCGAACAAAGCCATGCCGCGCAGCATCGGACGCACATTTCCGCGGGAGCGTGCTGCAAGGATACACGCAGTAAAAATATACCATGCAAGCGGTATCGCGGCAGGATGATCGCGCAGGAGAAGAAACACTGCCGTATAATACAATGTAAACGTCCCTTCAATCAGCGGATATCTGATCGGTATGCGCTCGCCGCAGTAGCGGCAGCGGCCGCGCAGCATGATCCAGCCGAGTACGGGTATTTGCTCGGGCAAAGTCAGGATATGACCGCAGGACGTGCAAAAGCATCCGGATGTAATGAGCTTTTTGCGGTTTCTTACTCTGTATTCTACTGTGCCGAAGAAGGCGCCCATCGCGCCGCCGAAGATCATTACACAAATAAGCAGTATGACAAATTGTACGTGTGACATAATATACCCTTGAGCAGATAAAAAGTGTGATAGTATTGAGTAGCGGATAACGTATGTTCTTAAAAGAATATAAGTACCGCGGCGATCGAGACTGCATTACCGAGAATATGCGAAAATGTACTGATAACGCAGTTGCCGGATCTGCGATATATCTCCGAGAAGATCAGACTGTCGATGAATACACCGGCTACGTCATAGATCACGACGCCTATGTTTCCCGATGCAATATGTCCGGCTGCAAAAGCAAGTGACGAAACGACCGCGCAGAGCCAAAACGGGAATATTTTAGCTCCTTTTCCGAGAAAGAATCCGCGATACGCGATTTCTTCGCCGAATGATGCGATGGTGACCTGACCGATCAGCAGCGCTGTTTTATCAAAGGACAAAATAGAACTTGTCCGCCCCATTACATGGGCAGCAAATTCTCCGTCGAAGATCAGATTTCCCGCTGTAAGCGATGCAATACCGCTCACGCATGGCAGCAGCGCCCAAACTATCACCCCCGGTCTTTTAATGTCCTCCGCGATAGTATTAAAACGCAGTCCCGATTCGGCATTCGGTGTTTTGGCTGCGGCCTCAACAATGAAGAAAAAAGCGATCCCGACAAGCACGGAATAACCCGCGATATTCGAGGACAGTACGATTTTCGTCGCCGTCAATAATATCATGATCGCAGCGCCTGTCATCGTGAGGACAGCGCTTTTTTTGTTATATCCTATATTTTGTCGATCCTTCATTTCATCTCTTCCCTTATCGCCGATACCGCGCCTGTGTATACTCGTTTCAAATGCTTTGCGATAAGCTTTTCATCGAACGTGAGCGAGTTGTTCGCAATAATACTTGCGTAACCGTGAACAAACATCGCAAGCGTTATAAAAACCTCTTTTGTTTGTTCCAAATCAAGCTCCATCCCCTGCTGCATCACCGATAGGACGGGCATAAGTCCATCGGCATTTATCATTTCAAGCAGGCTGCTTCCTTCCGCATATCCCGATTGAAACAAAAACCGAAACAGACTCGGCTCATCAACCGCGAAGCGTATATAATTCAGTCCGATCCCGAGCATGATCTCATCTTCGTTTCCCAAAACATTCATCAAATACTCAGTGTGAAATCTGTCGGCTTTCTCAAAGGCCGCAAGTTTCAATTCTTCGATCGTAGAAAAATGATACATAACGGGCTGCGTGGAGCATTTCAGCTTTTCCGCGACCGTTCTTGCGTTGATATTTTCCCAGCCCGTTTTTCGGGCGACGTCAAATGCGGCGTCAACGACCATTTCTTTTGTTATCTTAGGCTTTGGAGGCATTGTTTCTCTCTCTTATAATAATATTCGTTATATAACGATAATTATATTATAAGCCGAAGTAGTGACTTTGTCAAGTCCCTTTCGGACCAGCTTTCGCTCAATAAATATCTGCAAATCGACACACAAGAGGTACTGTGTCTCAGTACTGGAAACCTCTGCATGACTATTACGCGTGCTCAGCGACGTCGCAAACGGCATCATCAACAAGGAATTCGTCAAAAAGCATACATACAAAATATGCGTCCCGCAAAAGCGGGACGCATACCGTATTTGGTGAAATACTTACTTGGAGGACTTTATATCGTTCTCGTACTTCTCGACCATCTTCTTGACCATCTGACCGCCGACGGAACCCGCCTGACGCGACGTGAGATCGCCGTTGTAACCTTCCTTGAGGTTTACGCCAACTTCGTTGGCTGCTTCCATTTTGAACTTATCGAGAGCGTCCTTCGCCTCGGGGACGAGTTTTCTGTTGTTGCTCGATGCCATTTTCGATTCTCCTGTTCGGGCATCGCAGACCGTGACGCGAAACGCATCATGATGTGTTTTACCCGTTTGATCTATATTGAATTGAGTCCGCGTTTCGCGTCCTCTGTCATTATTGTTCGCCGATTTGATCCTTATATGAATGGTAATTTTTTGTTAAAATAATCGGGGCGGCGAATTTGAGACGACGCGTGTATGTTGAGGCATAAACATATGCCCCTATCTTCGGCAGGTGTGCGATGCACATCGGGTTGTCGCCTTTGATGAAGTATACGTTGTTGCTGCTGTCCATAACGGTAATTTTAAAGCTGCCTTCAAGCTGCTCCGCCATATTGCGGAGAGTTTCGAAGTTGACATCGCCCGCTTTTTCGATAAGCTGGACCGCTACATACGAGTCAGTCAATATCGGAGTCTTTGGAAGATGCTCAAGCCGACGGAGCATTTCGTCGTTATACAGCACACCGTTATGGGCGAGTGCAAACTGCACTGTACCCGCCATACCTTTGAATGGGTGGTTGTTTGCGTTGAACTTCTCGTCCCCTTGTGTCGTAAGACGTGTGTGACCCATAACGACATCGACGCCTTCCGGGATCCGGAACTTCATCTCATGAGCCGGGAGAGGGCGTTTGTATACGGTGAGATGTCCGTGACTGTTGTAGGCGATGCCTGATGCATCTGTGTCTCTAGCCTCATAAACTTGCCCGTGCGAGCAAGTTTATGAGACGGTTCTTCTCCGATGCGGAACATGTACATGAAGTCCGCATGTAGACGCGAGATGTGACAGGTATCCCATACCCCGCAGTTTTTCAAGCATATCGGTCCATGGCATCTCGTGTTCGTGATAGTCGAGTGTCATCGGATGCGACACTATCTCGAAGCCGTCATCGAGAGAACCGTCGTGCTTACAGTATACGCGGACTTCGTTTCTGTTTGCGATATCCGCGATCTCGTTCGCGTTGCCGCTGTCCTCGCCGGCATCGTCTACCTCAAGTTCCACCCCGAAATAGCAATCGCCCGAGCCGTAGAAAATCGGCTCGGGCTTGTAGTAATAATCTTCTATGCCGCCGCGATACCGGCGGTGGTAGCAGTCGCTGCAATAGGCGTCATCGTCGCTGCCGTAATAGGCTTCGTCGCGGTGCAGGAGCACACCGCATCTGTCGCAGTTGGTGTAGTAGTCGTCGTAGCAGTCCTGGCAGAGCGGGAAGCTGTCGGTGCCCGCATTGTCGCTGTAACAGATGCGCACTCCGCAGTGGGCGCATACGGTCGTGTACCGTGCGGCGCAGTCGGGGCAGTAGGCGGCGCCGTAGACATATACGGCCTGGTCGTCCCCGACGACCGCGCCGCATACCGAGCATACGTGGATCGTTGACGCTGTTGTTTGTTCTGACATGTTGATTTACCTCCATGGATAATATGATTTTTCGTTCGTCCGGAGTGCGTCGCTCCGGGCTCCATGGAGATAATAT